>JBDTYJ010000095.1:0-16537 GCA_040005755.1 Pseudomonadota bacterium | reverse complement strand
GGCGTCGGGCTCGGCGGCTTTGGCGTCGGGCTCAGCGCTGATCGCCTCCGCGGAATGAGCTTTTTCCTCGCCTTCGGAAGCTGGGTCTTTTGCTTCGAGCGCAGGGCTGGTTGCTTCGGGCGCGGCATCCGCCTCGGCTCGCGCGATCGCTTCTGGAATGACGCTGGGCGTGGCGATTTCTGGCGGGGATTCAAGGGCGGGGTCCGACACCGGCGGGCGCTTGAGCATGTTCGCCTTGGCGCGTTCCAGCCCCTCTGCTGCCTCGGTGTCGCCGGCTTTCATGCGCAGCACCCGCCGCCAAGCGTCTGCAGCTTCTCGCGGATCCCCGAGCTTTGCCTCCCACAGCCGCGCCACTTTGCGCGCGAGCTCCGCCCGCGCGGCCGGCTCTTTTCCGCGCAAGATTTGATCCTCGTACAGCTGAACCATCCCGCGGAAGTCGTCCAGCTCTGTGTACAGCGCGGACAGCTGCTCCATGACCAGCGTGTCCGCAGGCGATAAGTCGTGCAAGCGCTTGAGATCCGCCGCCGCACCTGGCAAATCCGCGAGCTTTTCGCGGCGCACGGCCGCACGACGCGCAAGCAGCTTGCGGACGAGCGGCCCGTCGAACACTTCTTCGAGCGCGCGGCTGAGCACGCTTTCGGCGCGTTTTGGCTCAGCCAGCTCGTCCGCGAGGCGCTCCAGTGCAGCCAGCGGCTCGTCATCCACGTGGCTGACGATGGCATCACCCAACCACGTGAAGGCTTGCTCGGTATCCTTTAGCTCCCGGTGCGCGAGCTCCGCCGCGCGACCCAACAAGACCCCACGCGTTCGGCCTCCATCACGCGAGCCTTGACCGCCATTGGCCAGCGCTTCGGCCAAGGTGCGCCGAAGGTTGTCGCCCTTTAGTGCGGCATCCGTAGTGCGAGCAACGTCGACCAGCATGTTCAACGTGTCGTCCTGAATCGCGCCACTCAACGCTGCGTCGAAGAAGCTACGCGCCTTCTCGAACGCGCTATGATCGGCCGCGACTGCCGCCGCGCGCGCCAGCGCCGCGAGCTTGTCGCTGGGCGCCTTACAACGATTGATCTGCCGCTCGTAGATCTCAATCACGCGCGGCGCGGAATCAGTGAGCTTGGCTAGCCTCGCTAGCAGCGGCTCGACCTCCGCGGGTGGAACGCTCGAGAGCGCTTGCTCGCCGCGATTGATCGCCTCGGAGGGCGCGACTCCAACACCCGCCAGCACCTCGGCCTGCCTGACCATTTGCTCCGCCCGTGCAGCGCCGCTGAGATCCTGGACCATCAGATCATGGGCAATGGCCAGGGCGTCGAGGTCCTTGAGCTTAACCGCGATTTCCTCAAGCTTTTGGGCAATTTCAGGCGTGGTGCCGCGCGTGCGCGCGAGCTCCTTGGCCACCCCCGCGGCGTCAGCATCACGCCCGACTTCCACGAAGCGATCGAAGGCACCACGCAGCGAAGCGTTGCGCGCCGGGCTCGCTGCGGCTTCGGCATACCAGTCCACGAGCTTGGAGGCGACGATGCCCTTCCAACCGAGCTCATCTCCCAAACGCACATACTCTTGGCGACAGGCTTCGTCTCCCAAATCGCCCACCTGCATCAACGCGGCTAGCGCTTCGTCGCTCTTCTCGACCTTCTCGTGCAATATGTAGGCGAGGCGGCGCGTCATGCGGCTCACCTCTTCCTCGTCCCCCTCCACCTCGATCAACTCGGTCAGGTGCTGCGCAACGCGCGGCCAGTCCCCTAGCTTCTCGTGCAGTGCGGCGAGCCGCGCGACGACGCCGAAATTCTCAGGGTCGAGTTCACGCACCAGGTCCAAAGTGCGAACCGCGGCCCGCGGATCTTCCAGCGGGCCTTGGTACAATTCAGCGAGGATCTCGGCGACTTTGCGTTTTTCGGTCGTGTCCTCCAGAACCTGCAGTCGGCGTTCCAAGGTCGCTGCGACTCCCTTGGGGTCATCCAAGCGTTGATATAGCTCGGCGATCCTGGCGAGCGCGCCGTCATGCTTCGGGTCCAAACCCGTCAAGATGCGCTCGTACAACTCGATCGCGCCCTTCAAGTCGTCTAGACCGTCGCTCTTGATGACCGCTTGCCGCAGCAGCGCACGAACTCGGTCGGTCGGCTCCTGCGAAACGCGCTCGATGCGCTCCAACAGCGCGACAGCCGCGCTGAACTCAGCGCGCTGCTCCGCGTCATCCGCCAAGGTGTTGAGCGCCTCGAGATCGTCGTCCTCCTCCAACAAAGCCTGCAGCGTTTGCCGCGCAGCATCGGCGTTACCCAGCGTATCGCGCTGAATTTTAGCTGCGCGCTTGCGCAACCCGGCCCGCAACCCGCGGTCTTCGAGATTCTCCGCGCGCCGCAGCAAGAAGCTGCTGAGCTCGTCGTTTCGGCCGGCCTCCACGTAGCGGCGTTCCAGCTCCCCCGCATACGTTTCGTTCGTGGGTGAAAGCTCGGTCGCCTGTTCGAGCCGGAGCACCGCGCTCGAGTCGTTACCCGCGCGCGACAAGTAACCGGCTTCGGTGGCGAGCAAGGCTGCCTTTTCCGGTGCCGCGTCGGTCAGCTGCGCGCGCTCATCGGCGGCCGTCGCGGCCTGGTCCCAAGCCTCCGCTGCGACGAAGCAGCGCTCCGCGGACTCCCAGAGGTCGGAGCCCTTCAGCAACGCGGCGGCTTCCGCGAAGGCTTCGCCGGCGGCGAGCGGCTGATCCGATTTCTCTCGCAGCTCGGCCAACTTCTGCAGCAATGGCGCGCGCTTCGCTCCGTCGCCAATCGCGTCGATATTGTCTGCGATTACTTGCATCGCCCGATCGTGGTGCTGGCCAACTTCGAAGAACGAAACCGCGGTCGTCACGGCCTCTTCATCCCCTACCGCGAGCGCCGCAATGCGCGCCCAAGCCTCGCCCGCGGCACGCGGATCCTCGCGCTTTTGTTCGTGCAATTTGGCGAGAGCCCGCTCGAGCGAAATACGCGCCTCGACGTCGGGTGTCTGCTCGACCTCCTCCGCGAGTAGGGAGGCGAGTTCGTCCCAACGCGACTGCTTTTCGAGCAGCCGCTTCAATTGGCTACGCGCCGGCTCGTCGTCTGCGTCGAGTACGAGTAGCGCCGTGAGGCTTCCGATCGCCCCGTCAATGTCGCGCAGCTGCGTTTCGGAAAGCGCGACAACTTCACGCAGCCATGCCTGGCGCAGATGAAGTTCAGCATCTTCATACGCTCCGGCAGCAAGCAGGATGTCTCTCAGGTCCTGGAATTTCTTGCCCTGGCGTAGGAACGGCTCGAGGAACTCGATCGCTTCCACGTTCGCGGGTTCGATGCCCAGCACTTCGCGGTATTTCGTTGCTGCGTCGTTACGTTTGGCTTTGCGAGCCAACGTTTGCGCCATTTCGAGTAGCGCTTGCACGCGCTCCGAATCGTCCGCGTTTGGTCGCGGCGCCAGCGCCTCCAGCAGTGAATCATCGCCACCTGCTGCCATTGCCTCGGACACGAGCTTGCGCGCCTCCACGGCAAGCGCGCCTTCAGGGCTCGCTTTCAGGTAAGCGGCGGCACGCGGCGCGATTTCGAGCGAGCGATTCAGCTGATCGGCGTAGAACATGGCCAGCTGCACCGCGCGGTCGTGCCCGGCAACGAGCTCCAACGCGCACATCGAGTAGGACAGGCCGTGTTCCCCCGGGTATTCTTCAGCCAGCTCCACGAAGAGCCCTGCCGCCTCCCCGAGGTCGGCGTCCGCAACCTTTTGACCCGCCTGAACGCGCTCCAACACGACGCTCGCGAGCTGTTGTTTGAGCGTCGCGTCTTGCCCGCCTTCTAGCTCACGCGCTCGTCGAAATGCCTGGGCAGCTCCGACGAAATCCAACGCGTTCTTACGCACGTCCCCTTCGTCCTGATACAGCGCAATGCGGCGTTCGACATCGCTTACCAGCGCCTGTTCCAGCGCGAAATACGGTACGGCGTCAGCCCACTGGCGGGCCGCCTTGTACAGCTCGCGAATGGCGTAAATCGAGTACTGGCTCGCGGAGTCGAATTCGATCGCGCGGCGATACGCGTCGATCGCCTTCTTGGGCTGCTGCAGCGGCGGGTTCTGCCAAAGCTGCCCGAGTTCCTCATGCAGGGCGGCGACTTGGCTGCGCAGCTCCGGCGCGTGCTCGGAAAGCTGAGTGAGGGCTTTGGCGCGGCGTTCCAAGAGCGCGACCAGCGCCTTGGTGTCGCCCTTTTCTCGGTACAGCTCGGCAAGGCGATCCGCGGGAGTGGCTTGCGTCGGGTCACGGTCGATGGCGATCATTAGCGCGCGCGCAGCACGATGCGCGTCGCCAAGCGTGGTCGACCAAACGTTAGCGGCCTCGGTCAGCCAATGACAGGCGAACGCGGGATCGCTCGTCGCGGTGCCAACCTTTTCCAGTAGCATGGCGTACGACTTCGGATCGCTTTGCCCCGCCTGATGGGCGTGGGTGATGGCATCTTGGTCGTGCGGGTTTTGGACCAGACGCTGAACCAGCGTCTCCATTTCACGAGGGTCCATATTTCCTTTACGTTATCACGCGGCCAGAACGACCCGCAACGCGCTGGCCCGTTCATTTTGCATGATTTTCACGAGTCACGACCGGCACTTGCGACGGTCTTTAGGGAGTGTCGCGCGTAGCACAATGCCAGCACGCCCCGGCCGCCGAGTAGGCGCCACGGAGTCCGAACGTTGGTCTGAGCCGCGTTAATCGAATCGGCCGTAGCGCTCGTTGCCTTTTTTCTGGAGCGTGAACTTCGTGCCGAGATGCGGGTGAGTGCCGTGCCTGGCGGAGGGAGTCGGCGACGCGCTTGTCGCTGCCTGCGGCGGCGGCGGTTCACTGGAATTTTCCAGCGAGCTAACAGTGCCGAGTGCAGCCGGTACACGCGCGACGCCGGGACCCAGCGCGGTAGGCGCGCCACTCGGAGGAGCCGCTCCAACCCGCGGCGCCTTGGAGCGCAAAAAGAGCAGACTCGCGCCGAGGAACAAGCCAACACAGGCAGTAGCGAGCAACCGCCGGACGCCGCGATTTTTGGTCGCGTGGGGCGAGCGTGGCACCGTGAGCCGGGGCCCGCTTTCGAGGGCGCGGGCGGAGATCTCCGCAGCTTCGAGCTCGGCGATTAGCTCTTCCGCCGAGCTTGGCCGATCCGAGGGGGCTTTCGCTAGCACGCGCAACAGCACGGCCTCGATGCTCTCGGGCACATTGACCCGCGGCGTCATGTCGCGAAAATGGGGCGGCTCGTCCTTGATGTGACGTGCCATCACCACGACCGCGTCGTCATCGACGAACGGCGCACGCCCGCTCAGCATTTGGTAGAGGAGCGCGCCCAGCGAATACAGATCGCTGCGCGCGTCGAGCGGCGAGCCCTGTGCTTGCTCGGGCGACATGTAACGCGGGGTTCCGAATACCGTGCCGGCTTGGGTCTCTAGCTGATCGATCGGGGTCTCCTCACCATCCCGAGACCACTTGGCGATGCCGAAATCCAAAACCTTGCACACCTCTTGTTCCCCGGCACCAGCACCGCACGGCACGCGACACAGGAACAAGTTATCGGGCTTGAGATCGCGATGAATGATGCCCTTGGCGTGTGCCTCGGCCAGCGACTTGAGCGCGTCACGAGTGAAGCGCAAGGCATCGAACCACTCGAAGCGTCCAACGCGCCGGAGGCGTTCCCCGACCGTTTCGCCCTCGAGCATCTCCATCGCCAAAAACCATGAGCCGTCCTCGGCTTCACCGAAGTCGAACGCGGTGACGGTGTATGGGCTGACTAAGGCGCTGATGGCGCGAGCTTCACGCTCGAAGCGGCCCTTGGTTTCCGGATCGTGGGCGCGATCACGACGCACCAACTTCAACGCGACATCTCGTCCGACGGCTTCTTGGCGAGCGCGATACACGGCACCCATGGAACCGCGACCCAGGCGACCCAGGATCGTGAAACGCCCAGCGACGGTAGTGCCGAGCAACGGATCAGAGCCGTCACGCAAATCAACGAAAGGCAGACCGTGCTGTGGGCAGCGGGGCAGCTCCGATCCACTGCTCGTCAGTCCCGGGAACGCCGCCTGCGGCTTGCCGCAACGCGGGCACGCGCGCTGGCCTCCGCTACTTGACGGTGGGATCGTCGCTTCTGCGGCGAAAGCAGTCATTGGGGGTCGCGGTTGGCGTCACGCCGCACGCTTCGATCTTTCATTACTCGGACCCGGCCACCTGGCAAGTCCGGATTTTACGACAAAAACACGAGAAATTTCGGATCTCACCGGCGTGTTCGCGCCCCGCGGCGAAATCCGCCGACAGGCGCCGGGGTCGAGCCCCGCGCCTGTGCAAGCGCGCCTCAGTTAATAGCGGAGTACTAACCACGCCGCGGAAACCCGTGGCGCCGGCAACGGAACTAGAGCGTGTTGCTGTTCCTCGTAACGGCCGAAATAGAGGGCCGCCGAGCCCGCGCCAGCAAACAGCGTGGTCGAGAACGCGACGTCTGCGACAATGGCGGCGCCTCGTGCGCGGTCCGCGCGATCGTGTAACGCCTGCAGCGAGCCAGTCGTATCACCGTCAAGGGTGAGAGCGCGTATCGCGAACACCGAACCGACGAGGAGCGCGGCGATCGCTAGACTGCCGGTGCCCACCACCCAGGCGTCGAACCGGCCCCGATGGCGCGGCACCGGACACGGGGCTGCGGGCGGGGGGCCTGGGTCCGCGTGCGCAAGCAGCTCCACCCGGGCGCCCTCCAAGCGCTCAATCGTTTGCCCCGCACGCTCCAGCTCCACCGGGTCTTTCTCCAGCCTCTCAAAGCGCTGCAGCGAGCGAATGGCGCCGTCGATGTCGCCCAACTTTTCTTGGACCAGCGCGAGGTTGAACACCAAATCCTTACCGGCGGGATCGCGATCCAACGCGGCATCTAGCTCTTGCGCGGCCTGGCGGTACTTTCCGGCCCGATACCAGACGAGGGCACGCTCGAAGTGCTCGTGGGCCGCCGCTTCCGGGGGCGTGTGGCCGGTATCCGTTAACGTGCGATCGCCCGCTGGAGACGCCGAGGCCGCACTTTGCGCGCCGGCATGCCCCGTAACGAGCAGCACAATCGCCGCTGAAAACACGCTAAAACGCATACGCGAGTGAGCATAGCCCAACTCGAGCGGCGAGCGGCGAGCTATACTCACGCCATGGACAGTCCGCCGTTCGGTGCGCCATGGCCCGCGCATGAGCGAGCAAAGACGAACGGCACAGCTCTCGTGGCGGTGACAGCAAGCCTCTTCGGCTTCATCTGTTTCGTAGGCGTAGGGGGCGTGCTCGGCGTGATTCTCGGTTTGGTGGCACGCGGCGAGATTGCTCGTTCGGAAGGTCGAGAAAGGGGGCGCGGCTTCGCCAATGCTGCGATCATTCTCGGCGCCCTGAATCTCTGCGTAACGGTGATCGGGGTCGCAGCCGGCATCGCCTATTTGGCCAAGCAGGTGCCCCTCATGGCGCGGCGAGCGGCGCCGGCCGTGACCTCACCGGCTTGGGCGCCGCCAGCCGCTAGCACTCCCCCGCCCAAAGCTGGCATCCCCGCCCCGCGCGCGTCACACGAAAGTGGCGGTCAGGTCACGAGCCTCGGCACCGTCACTTTGGTCGACATCTCCGGCGACCTCGAAGCAGAGCTGACCAAACAGCGCCACGCCGCAAGCGCTGGCGCGGAAACGCTTGTGCTGTGGCTGACGGTCGCCGGCTGCAAACCGTGCGATGGCGTAGCCGCCGCGCTGACCAGCCCTATTTCCCAAAAGACCCTCGCCCATGTTCGTTTCGTGCGCGTCGATCGCGACGAGTTCCAAGTCCAGCTGGATCGCCTGGGCATTCCCACTGAAAAAATCCCAGGATTTGCGCTTCTAGACTCGCACAATCACCCCCTGGACTTCATCCATGGCGGCGAATGGAATGCCGACGTCCCCGCCAACATAGCGCCAGTATTGGGGAAATTTGCCCACGGCCAGTACGCGCAGCGGCGCCATGCGTGGCACGGCGCGGCACGCGAGGACGAGACCCCCATCTGAGCGATTGGACCGCCGAGCGCTCGCTAGCCCTGGAATTTTGATACTATCCGCGGCCCTGAATGACGAGCGCTCAACATCTGGTCACGCCCCTGCCCGTCGGTGCTTCCGTTCTTCCCGGCACCCTTCGCGCCAGGCTCGAGGAACTGCGCGCGCGCGGTAACCGACTCAACCTGAATCAGGCAGTTGGGGTCATCGTGCCTCTGTGCGTGCAGGCCGCGGATTTGCACCGCGCCGGTCACCGGCTGTACGTGCACCCATCGAGCTTGCTCGAGGACGATCAGGGATTTTATCAAATCTCCCTGGCGCATGCCCAGCAGGCCCCACTCTTGCCTCGCGACAAAGCATGCCTGGCTCCCGAGGAGCGCCACGGCGCGCCGGGCACCGCTCGGGCGAGCGTGTACGCTCTGGGCGCCATCCTCTACGAGTTGCTCACCGGCTTGAGCGTCGGCCCGGGCATGCGCAGGCCGACTGAAGTAGTGCCAAGCCTGTCGTCCGATTTCGAAGCAATGCTGGCAAAAGCGCTAGTTTCCGACCCCGCGCACCGCCCCGATGACCTGAATGCCCTGGCGCAGGCGCTGCACCAATTCGCCCCGCCCGGCAGCGTGACGCCGCCCCCGCCGGCGGATATGTCGCATCTGGATCACGATATCGGGTTCGATGTCGACGTCTCGATGTCGATGCTGCCTCCCGTACCGAAAAACGCGGCGAGCCCGTACGACCTGGGAGTCGTTTCGCAACCCCGACCGCGACCGGCCGCCGACGCAACTAGCGAACTCGCGAGCCTGAAAGCGCGCCTCGAAAGCGATCCTCGCCCGCGCTATGTGGTCGTGAAAGACGGCATGGACCACGGGCCGTTCAGCGCAGTCGAGCTACTGCAGCAGATCGCGACCCACACCTTCTTGGACGCGGACGTCGTGCGCGACTCACTCAGCCAAGATGAACGCGCCATCAAGGACTGGGAAGAGTTCGCGCCATTCGCTGAAAACGCCCGCCTCTCACGCGATATTACCGCGGAGAAGGCGGCCATCGAGCGCGTGGTCGTCCAGGAATCGCGCAGCACGCGGGGCAAAACAGTGATCGGCCTCCTCGGGGTTGGCGCACTGCTCGTGGTGGCAGGTCTGTGGTTCCTCAAGACCCGAGCGAATCGCAGTGACGACGTCGCGGTCCAGGTGGACTCCCAATCGAACATCGAGACCGACGCGGGTCTCAACTCTAGCAAATCACGTAAGGGCGGCGCGGGCCACGTCGTCGGACACAGTGGTGCTTTTCCGATTCTGGGTGGCGGACAGAGCTGCGAAGCCGCGCAGGCTTCGTACGTAGAAGAAATGAACGTTGGCGGCCCGCGCGGCCAAGCCGACATCACGGGCGGCCAATACGCATCGATCTTGAATCGCGGCAGCTATTTCGCCCATTGCGGCGCGCCGGACTCATCCAGCATCGGCATTTGCGCGGCAGTCCAGAACGGACGCGCCGTTGGCGTTACTGTGGTCATGAAGCCCCGAAACCACGGCGTCGAGGGTTGTATTGCTGCCAGTGTGCGCGGCTTGGGCTTCCCAAGTAACCCCAAGCTCGACGTCACCCACACCAACTTCTGAGCCCGGCGACGCAACGGGGCGGACAGGCGACATGAAACAAAGAGGGAATGGCAAGCTCGCTCGGCTCGGGCGTTTGCTCGGGTTTGCCGGCGCATGGTGGTTGATTGGCTGCAACGTGCCGATTGCGGTCGGCCTTGACGAAAACGACGCCGATCACGCCGTTGTCGCGCTCGAGAAGAGTGGCGTGGCGGCGGATAAGGAACGTGATCCCGACACTGAAGGGCACTGGCGCATCAGTGTGGCCCGGGATGACGCCTCGAGCGCCGCCGGCATCTTGAGCTCGGAGAGTCTGCCGCCCCCCGCGAGCCCCGGTTTGCTCGATACGTTGGGGCAAAGCTCAATTGTGCCTAGCCGTGCCTCAGAGCAAGCCAAGTTCGTGGCCGGTGTGGCCGGCGAGCTGGAGCGCTCGCTCCGCACTCTGGACGGCGTGATCTCGGTCCGTGTTCATCTCGCGATCCCGGTCCAGGACACACTTGCTCCCGACGAAACGCCCACGCCTCCTTCAGGTTCGGTGCTCTTGCGCCATCGAGGCGCGACGCCGCCCATAGCCACGGCCGACATCCAGCGCCTCGTAGCCGGCGCGGTGCCGGGGCTCGCGCCAGCGCTGGTGTCGGTCGTCGCGCTACCGGTGCCGGTGGCGGCGCGGCCCGTCGAGCGTGAGCTGTCACGCTTCGGCCCGGTGACCGTCACACGCGCTTCGGTATTCCCGTTGCGCGGCATCGTCGGCAGCGCGTTGTTGCTGAATTTGGCGTTGTTGGGCGCGCTCTTCTGGGTGTGGGCGCGCGCCCGCCGTGCGGAATCGAGCCTCGCAGAGCAGCGCGCAAGCGAGGCACAGGCAGCGCGTTGATCCGCCTGGAAGGCGTGTCCAAGGCATTCGATCGTCCCGTGTTAGCGGAGGTGGATCTGAGCGTGCCGGAGCGCTGCCTGTTCGGCCTAATCGGCCCCGGCGCGTCCGGGAAAAGCCTGTTACTGCGCATGATCACGGGGTTGATGCGCCCCGATCGCGGCAAGGTCACCGTCGGTGGGCAGGATGTACTCGCGATGGGCGACATGCAGGTGCACGAGTTCCGCAAGGGCATCGGCATGTTGTTCCAAAACAACGCTCTGTTCGACTTCATGACTGTGGCGGAAAACATCGCGTTTCCCCTGCGGCGCTTGTTCGATCTTCCGGAGCTCGAGATCGCCGAGCGCGTCGCCGAACGGCTGGCGCGCGTGGACCTGCCTGGCTTCGAGGCGCGCCTGCCTGGCGGCCTCAGCGGCGGACAGAAAAAGCGCGTCGGTGTCGCGCGCGCCACCGTTACCCGCGCGCCCATCATTCTGTACGACGAACCCGCGGCAGGTCTCGACCCCGTGACCAGTCAAAAAATCTTCGATCTTTTACGTGCAGAACAGCGCGCCGCCAATGCAACAGTGATCATGGTCTCCAGCGATCTCGATCGCCTACTCACGGTCACTGACCGGGTCGGTATGATGCTGGGCGGCCGCCTGATCTTCGAGGGCACCACCGGCGAGGCGCAAAATTCCTCGGATCCGCGCGTACATCAGTTCGTACACGGCACGGTGGACGGTCCCCTTTAGCCTGCTCTCTTGTTCGCCTGAGCACAGGGAACAGCGGCACGCCTGTGGAACCAGGCGCAATTTCTGAGTGTATCCGCGCGTGCGGAGCGTAGACTCCGGCTCGATGTCGGCCGACACGAGCGCAGAAGCCGCTCCGCCCCTGGCGGCGCTCTCGCACTGGGCGGGCGAAAGCGTGTCGCTCCTGGGCAGCTTGGCTGTATTGCTCGCGGCGATCGTGCGCCGGACGCTGCGCCGAGACTTCGACCGCAGCGAGCTTTTGCGCAACCTGTATCGGATGGGCATCAAATCCGTGCCCATTGTGACCGTCACCGCGCTGTTCACCGGCGGCATCATGGTAATTCAGGCTGCGCCCATCGTGCAGCGCTACGGCGCGTATGGCTTGCTCGGTTGGGGAGCGGGGTTCGGCACATTGCGCGAGATCGCGCCGCTGCTGACTGCGTTGATGATCAACGGCCGCGTCGGAGCCAACAACACCGCCGAGCTGGGCACGATGGCCGTGACCGAGCAGATCGACGCGCTACGGGCGCTGGCCATCAACCCGGTCGGGTTTCTAGTCGCGCCCCGCTTCCTCAGCATCGTAATTACCCTATTTTTGTCGACGATTTTCTCGGACGCCCTCGCTCTCTTCGGTGCGGCCTATGCGGGGTGGGGCTTCCTCGGCGTCGAGCCCGGCGTGTTCTATCGCGGCCTCACCACCGGCCTGCTGGGCTTCGGGGATGTCGCACACGGCTTGGCCAAGAGCATCGTATTTGGCGTGGTCATCGGGCTATCGAGCTGCCATTTCGGGCTCTCCACGCGCGGCGGCGCGCCCGGCGTAGGCCGCTCGGTGAACTCGACCGTGGTCGTGAGCGCCGCCGGCATCTTCGTGTTGGATTACCTGCTGTCGTTTGCGTTGACATGAGCTCAGGCGCCGAACAGACCCCGCTGACCTTGGCCAGCGCACGATCGCCGCTCATCGCGGCCCTCGGGCGCTCCCTGCTGGATCAGCTGGAAAAGGTCCGCGATCTGTATCGGGTGTTCGTACTCACCTTGCATTATTCGGTGCGCGGCGAGCCCAACCGACCCGCGTTTTTCCGGCAAATGTATGAAATCGGCAATCGATCGCTGGCTTTCTTGGCGATCGTGATGGGCTTCATCGGCATGATCTTGGTGTACCAAGGCGGGCTGCAAACGCAGCGCGTGGTGCCGGACCTGTCCCTGCTCGGTGCAACGTTCTTACAGCTCCTCGTCCGTGATCTGGCAGCCAGCATTTGTGCTCTGATGCTGGCAACGCGCGTGGGCGCCGGCATCGCTGCCGAAATCGGCTCGATGGTGGTCACCGAGCAAGTAGACGCGCTCCGTATGTGCGCCACCGACCCGGTGGATTATCTGATTCGCCCGCGTTTTTTGGCCTGTTTGTCGATGTTTGGGGCGCTCGTCGTGATCGCCGCCGGGGTCGCATTCCTATCCGGCATGTGGACAGCATATGCATTTTTCGGCATCAATCCGCGCACGTTTGCCAACGTCAGCATGGTCAACGCTGGCGATCTGACAATCGGCCTGACCAAGTGCGTTGCCTACGGGGCCGCCATTCCGGTGATCAGCGGCTACTGCGGGTTGACAGCGTTCGGTGGGTCGGAAGGCGTCGGGGCGGCGACCACGCGCGCCGTGGTGAACTCTTCGCTCGCGGTGATTATGCTGAATTTCGTGATCAGCGGCGCGGGTTACTTGATCTTCGGGTGACCCTTGGTGTTCACGATTGCACCGCCGGGTAGAATCGCGCACCAGCCGTAACAGCACTCAGCGAGCTTCTTGTCGCCTCGTTCCTGTGCGGTGAGCCTGGCATCGAGATAGGCGGAGGGCGGCGAGGCAAAGGCGACGCCATCGGGCGGTTTCACAGCCACGGGACAGCGATTGAATGGCGCCGCCGCCGGGGTCGAAGTGCCGCCCTCAGGCTCGGCCATGCAGAAATGTTCGGGGTCCCCGGTTGCATCCCGACACGCGGAAGGACCGGCTTTGCTCGGATCCGCGAGCTTTACCTTGGCACACCATCCGTAGCAGCAGGCATGGCCGGGGTGACGACGTTCGCGGGTGTAAGCAGTGCGTCCCTGGTCGAAGACCGCGACCTTGCCCAAAGCAGGATACTTCCCATGCCGAATATCGGCGGCTGCAGGACAATTTTCGTAGGGCTCAGAGGCGGGGCGCGAGGAGGTCAACGGCATGAGGTCGTCGCAGAAATACTCGCGTACCTCATCGCTTCCGCAGGGAACGACCGGCTCGATGATGTCACCGGTCGCGTCGCGAACCGGTGCGGGCGCTGGCGTGCTGCTGCAAGCGACCACCGTTCCCCACACCCACGCAAACAACGCTCCCCCGCGGAGGCGCCGCGCTACCCGGCTAAAATGAGCCACTTTCCCTGCGCGTACACCGTTTTCTCGCTCCGCGTCAATCGTGCTCGAGCGGCGGCCCGCGAACGCGCGTCCCCGGTGGCTCCCGGATTCTTCCACTTGCTCTGAATGGGTCCTCCCAAGCGGGCACGAACCGCGCACCTGGCCGGCGTCTGCGGTGGCGCTTGCCCCGAAGACGCGCTCTAGTCGCGAGCCCCGGCATGATCTCCTTCCGCGCGGTGTCCAAGTCTTTCGGGGACAAACAGGTGTTGCGCGAGGTCAGCTTCGACGTGAACCAAGGAGAGGTATTCTTCATCATCGGTGCTTCCGGGGTCGGCAAGAGCGTCCTGATCAAGCACCTCATCGGGCTGCTTCGCCCAGATGCTGGCGAGATCTGGCTGGAAGGCGAGGAAGTCAGCCAATTCGGCGAGGAGCGCATGTATCCGGTGCGTAAGAAATGCGCGATGGTGTTCCAGCACTCCACGCTGTTCGACTCGATGACATGCGCGGAAAACGTGGCCTTACCGCTGCGCAAGCACCAGGGTCTGCGCGATAGCGAAGCGCTGAGCGAGGCGCATCGCCTGCTCGATCGCGTCAAAATGCGGGATTTTGCCGACCGCTTTCCGAGCGAGCTCGGCGACGGCATGAAGAAGCGCGTAGCGATTGCCCGCGCGCTCACGCTTTCCCCTCGTTACGTGCTGTTCGACGAGCCGACCACCAGCCTCGACCCAATCAGCGCGCGGCGTGTAGACCAGCTGATCCGCGAGCTTTCTGACAGCCTAGGCGTCACGAGCATCGTGGTTTCCCACGACTTGACGTCGATCTTCAGCATCGCCGACCGCATCGTCATGCTGTACAAAGGAAGGGTGAAGCTAGTGGGTACGCCCGGCGATTTCAGAGGTAGCACGGACGGCGTCATCCAACAGTTCATCAACGGGCGCGCCGAAGGGCCGATGGAAGCGTGAGCGGGAAATGAGCCAGCGGTCGATCGAAGTCAAAGTCGGGTTCCTGATCCTGGTGGCGCTCGGGCTGCTTGCGGGCTTCGTGGTCGTGATGGGCGGGCTGAGCTTGCAGCCCACGATGACCGTTTACGTCAGCTTCCAAAACCCTGGTGGCTTGCAGTCGGGCGCTCCGATTCGCATCGCAGGCGTGAAAGTGGGCCGGGTAAGCGAGTTGGAGTTCCGTGGCGGCATGGTCGATCCACAAACTCATCAGCCGGAAGCCATCATCCGCGCGGTGGCGAAGATCGAGCGCCGCTACAAGACCGCGATTCACGACAATTCACGCTGGTTCGTGACTAGCCAAGGCGTGCTCGGTGAAATGTTCCTGGCAATCGAGCCGGGCTCGAATGACCGCCCGCTGCTGAACGACGGCGCCACCGTGCAGGGGATCAGCCCGCCGCGCCTGGACCTGCTGCTCAGCGAGAGTTACGAACTTTTGCACAAAGCGTATCTCGGGATCACCAATAACGAGCAGCAGATCAGTGAAACGTTCGACGGACTGCATCGCACGCTCCACGCAAGCGGTGAGTTCTTCGAACACAATCAGGCCAAACTCGATCACATCGTGGGCAACCTGGACACACTGTCGGGGGATGCCAGCGAAACACTGAAAGCAGCCCGTGATCGCTACGTTGACAACCCGCAAATCGCCCGGATTTTCAACAATATCGAGCGCACGACCACGACGCTTGATCAAAACCTTGAGCCACTCATGGTCGACGGGCGCGCGACGCTGTCGGATGCCAAAAAGCTGAGCCACGCACTAGCAAGCGACGACCAAATCCAGCACTACCAGCGGATCACACAGAATCTGACGGATGCCAGCGGACAGGCCAAGGCAATCGCGGGTGACGCACAAGCCCTGGTAGACCGCGTCAAGGCGGGTAAAGGCACAGTGGGCGCGCTAGTGATGGACGAAGCCCTGTACGACGACCTGCAAGAGATGCTTCGCGATCTCAAGCACAATCCCTGGAAGTTTTTCTGGAAGCAGTGACCGCGCGCTGCTCTCCGAGCGGTGCTTAACCGCCAGTACCGGAGCCGCCCGCGCCGCCCATCGCCGCGCCGCCCATCGCCGCGCCGCCCATCGCCGCGCCGCCCATCGCCGCGCCAGCGCTCATCCCACCTCCTGCGTTGCTCGCAGCACCGCCGGCCGTCGGAGCGCCACCAGCGGAGGGTCCGGCGCCGCCGTCAGCCTCAGGCGGCGCACCATCGACGGTCGACACGATCAGGGTGAGGTCATTGCCGCAGACGCGTTTGCTTGACCCGGCT
Organism: Pseudomonadota bacterium; assembly: GCA_040005755.1. Taxonomy (GTDB): domain Bacteria; phylum Myxococcota_A; class Polyangia; order Polyangiales; family Polyangiaceae; genus PMG-095. The sequence continues at coordinate 727 of JBDTYJ010000095.1, read as the reverse complement.
GCCTCGGGAACGCACGCGAAGCCGACCTGGCAGTCTTCAGTCCGAAAACAAACCGCACCGCGCCCCGCCTGCTCTTGTGGCCCGCCGCAGGCTAGCCCCGCAATGGCGCCGAGCCCGAGCAACCCCAACGCGCGCAGCAGGCGTTCATTTCCAGCGCCCTTCATCCAAATTCACGCTACCGGATCCCCCCACCGGGTCAAGCTGCGGCAGGAAGGCGCGCCCCTACTCCAGCTCCAGCAATAGCTCGCCCTCTTCGACCGCTTGGCCCTCGGCAACCACGACCCGCGAAACGCGCCCGGCCTCGGGCGCTTCGACCGGCATTTCCATCTTCATCGACTCGAGGATCACGAGGGTTTGCTCGCTGCTGACGGCGTCGCCGACTTTGACCTCAATTTTCCAAACCGTGCCGGTGATGTGCGCCAGAACCTGAACCGCCATAGGTGCGACTCTACACTGCCTTTCGACTAGGCAGCGCAAGGCTCGGACTGGCCAAAACGGCACTCGAATACTCTCACCCACATCTGCGCACACACCCGTTCTCGGAAATTGTGGCGAAGGAAACCGGGGGCGCGCGGCTCTGGTTGGAGAATCCACCTGCATCCCACAATTGTGCTGAGAATACCTGGGCGAGCCGCAATCACTGGTCTAGATTTGCGGCACTGGATTCGACATGCGAATGCTTGACGAAGTCTTTACGGGATTGCTATGCGCGTGGTGTAAAGTGAAG
>JBDTYJ010000094.1:0-16594 GCA_040005755.1 Pseudomonadota bacterium | reverse complement strand
AGCGGCGCACGCCGCCGCCCAGCTCCTGAAGGCGATCCACGTGCTCGGCCGCTTTGAGCACCGAAACGGGATCGGGCAACTCGGGCTCGGCGCTGCGCATGAGCGCCTCATACGCAAACACGGAGTGCTGCCCGGCGTGGAAGATGGGTTGATAGGCGAGCCACAGCGAGCCCAACGCGCGCTCAACCCTGGCTGAAATCCCTGCGCGATCCGCCACGCGAAACGTCGCGCTTTCCTGATCCTCAACGTATCCGCGCGCCAAACGCGCCATGCGGCCCGCGGTTGCCGCCCGCCCGATCACCTGATCGAGCCGTTCGCTCGCCACGGGCTTGATCAAGTATTGGAAAGCGCCGTACTCCAACGCCTGCGTCGCAGTGAGAACATCGGGGTTGCCGGTCACGAGAATGACCGGCAAGTCCAAGTCGTGCTCGCGAACCGCCCGTAGCAGCTTCAGACCGCTCATGCCCGGCATGAGCACGTCGCTGACCATCGCGTCGAAACCGCCGCCGGCTAGTCGCTGCAAGGCCTCGCGGGCACTACTGCACGGAGACACGCTGTAGCCGCGGTGCTCGAGCACCCGCCGCAACGCATTGCGAACCGCGTTGTCGTCGTCGACCAAAAGCACGCGGGTCGGGGTGGCCGAAGAGGGGCGCTCGTTGACCACCGCGGAGCCCGGTTCCGACTCGACGTACGCCCCATTACTACGCGCCGCGAGAGACATGTCGGCTGTGAACGGTCACGTGGCGGAACTCAAGAGTGCGGCGAATAGCAACACCAGCGCCCCCGCTGGACCGAGCTCAGCGTTTTCAGCCAAAAATAGCCAATATTGCGAGCTCCGAGCCGGAGGTTCAGCGCGAGCAGGCGTTCAAATTATGGTTTTTCACCGCTGTTGAGCGGGTATTTTTGGTCCGCCCAGACTCGGAGACCCTCGTCCAGCACTGTGACTTTTTTGAAGCCGGCGGCCAGGAGCTTGGACGCTAGCTGACCCGATTCAGCATGCGGGCAAGCGCAATAGCAAACCAACCAGGCGTTCTTGGGCAGCTTCGGGAAGTACGCATCGGGATCGTAGAACGGCACGCTCACCGCCCCGGCGATGTGCTGATTCATATAGTCCGAAGGCGCACGCGCATCCAAGAGCGCCATGCGCGCGCCACGCGCGAGTTGCGCGTGCACCACGGCCACCTTCGTTGGCGCCTTTGGCCAAGCGTTGAAGCCCGCGGGCTCTGGGCCCTTAGGGTTCAATGGCACCGGGCCGAGCGCGAGCGGCGCGGGCGGCACTGGCGGCGGGGGCGGTGGCGAAGGCGTGCCCCACTGGCGCAGCAAGGCGGTCAAGTCTTCGATGTCTGAGTCGCTCAGCGCGCCCGCAAAGGCGGGCATCTTGGTGCCCGGTCGGCCCTTCTTGATGGCGTAGCGGAAGAACCCGTTCGAAGCGCTCATCACCAGCTGCGGCTCACCGATGTGAATATTCGGCCCACCGATGCCGCGAGCGCCGTGACATGCGGAACACGTGCTCGCATAGGTGCTTGCGCCCCGCACGGTATCGCCGCTGAGCGGGCGCTCGTCCAGCGTCACGCGGGGGCCTTTTGCCCAAGTGCGCAGGAAGGTGACCAGCTGTTCCACCTCCGGCGCGCTGAGCGGGCCGCCACGATCCTTGGACCACGCGGACATGGTGGTGCCGGTGCGGCCGTTTTTGATCACATCACGCAGGTATTGATCGCTCACCGACGCTTGAAAATCAGGCTGGGCCAAACGCGGCGCGTTGTCCGCCTTGTAGCCTTCGCCGCTAGCGCCATGACACACCGCGCACATGCGACCGTACAGCTCAGCGCCGTGCGTGAGGGGCTTGGGTGGCGGAACGGGCTTGTGACAACTCCAAACCCCGGCCAAGACCAAGCCCAACAGTAAGACGACGAACGTTTGCAAGCTGCGCATGAAACCTCCACCTAGCACGCTCACGGGCGCGCCGTGCGTGCTTCGATGACCCGTTGAATGGGCTCCGGAATCGCATTCAAAAAGTCGTAACCCGAGGCTTGTTCGAGCGCATCGACCGAGGTCAAAAATTCAGTCCAAACGTGCTCCCCCACGCCGCGTTCGTTGGGCATGAGCACCGCGACCACGTCGGTCGCAGCGCTGATGTCGCGCGGAGTCTGGCCGGCGGGGAGCGCGACGATGATTTTGAAATTCGCCGCCGGTACCGCTACGCCGCGCCCAATGGTCGGGAAAGGCGCGCTGAACACGCCGCCGGCCACGATGTACAGCACATCACCCTGCTCGGCGCGCCGCCTTTCGTAGGCCTCCAAGCGCTCCCAAGGCCCCGCATTCAGCTCGTGTAGCTGGGGCTGCATGTTCGTAAACAGGAACGTGGTGGAGTTGTCTTCAGCCGTGTCTTCGCGGTCGGCTGACGGGCACAGGTGACCCCGGTCGTATCCGCTGCGTAAGTAGTCACTCTCGCTGACGTGAAAGAGCTCGGCCGGCAAGCTCGGGTCTGGGCGGAAATCATTCTTGCGCTTCACGTGCCCTAGGTTCGAACGTTCCAGGCGCCACGCGACCCAGTTGGGAACGCGCTTCACGGGGCTGTACGAGACGACATAGGCACGCTCGTCCAACAAACGATCGTCGGAAGGGTCCGCGTCTCGCGGAATGCCGAGCGCGAGGTGAATGTTGTTCGTAAAATCCGTGCTGGCCGGCGGCAGCTGATGGCGCGGCGCGGTTGCCTCCCCCGCGTCGGGTCCCAGATCTGCGCGCGGCGCAACCGGTGGCGCGGCCCGCGGTAGCGCGCCCGGCCCGCACTGAAGCAACACTGCGCGCGCGATGAGCAGCAGCAAAACCACGCACACGAACGTGCTGAGCAACGAGCGTGCAGGGGCGGCGCGCTGCGTGCGCGGGGGATTCACCCGCGCGACGATAGCAGAACACAACCGCCACGCCGCCCGCCGTCAATTGCGCGCTCAAGGCCAGTCAAGAGCGCCCGGATGGGGGCGCCCGGAATCCAGCCACGCACCTCGCATTTCGCGGCAGTTCCAGGGCGAGCCGAGCATCATCCCCCTGTAACGCACCGGATAGAGCCCGCGTTCACAACAAAGACTCGTCCTTCAGAATGCGCGCGCCCTCGCTCACGATGCGCTGTCCTGGGGCAAGGCCCACCTGAACCTCAGTCTGCTCGCCGTTGCTGCCACCCAGAGTGACGGCCGCGGCACGGGCGCTGTTGTTCCCGGTGGATAGGAAGACGGCAGGGTGGTCACCGATCCACGCCACGGCGCGCGTTGGGATCAGCAAGGCGCGCGCGCCAGCCGACGAAAACATCCTGACTGACACCGCTTCGCCGAGGCGCAGACTTCGGGAACGATTGTCGACGCCCACGCGCACGAACAGCTCAGAGCCCGGGGAGGTGGACGCATCGAAGGCCGCAATGCTACCGGTGACCTCCGCCGCCGGCAGCTCGCCGCGTGACAGCTCGACGCGGTCCCCTACTCGCAGCGTGCGCGCCTGAGCGCGATCCAGCGGCACGTCCACGAGCAGCCGGGCCAGGTTCGCGACCACGAACACCACGCGCTCGCCGCGTACCGATTGACCGAGCATGATGCGTCGCTCGATGACGATGCCCTCGAGCGGGGAACGGACCGCTGCGACGCCGAGACGCGCGGGCGGCGTGTGGCCGTCACGCAGCCTTGCGGCCTCCAGGCGCGCGGAGAGCGGGCTTGCTATTTCTGCCAGTACTTCGCCGCGTTTGACCGGGTCGCCTTCGTATTTGGCCACTCGGAGCACGGTGCCCAGGGCTCCCGCGTTGATGGTGGCGACTTGCCCGGGCTCGAATCGAGTCTTGCCCACACCTGAAACCACCGCAGAAAACTCGGCTTCCTTGACTTCAACGGTACGAATGCCGGCGCGCGCTGCGTACCCGGCGGAGTAGCTGACGGTTTGCCCGGCGACGTGCAGAGAGTCGGCATCTCGCGCTGGATTCGGCGATGCCGAACCGTGGCGCGCGCCGGCAATGAGCGCGCCGGCAAGGGCCAAGGCGCCGAGACAGAAGGCGACCCAGCGCTCGGAGCCGACGCTTGGCGCGACCGGCGACAGACTAGGCGGGATGGTCAGGGCTTCGGTGCCCATCGCTGCGCCGGTCAACGAATCACAGTGCCTGTCATCCGCATCCGCAGTCATGCGAACCTCCCACGCCAGCGACAGATGTCGCCCGCGGTTCTGAAGATCTAGGCTCGAACTAGGCTGAGCTTACCGGCGCGCCGGTTTCAGGGCTGTAACGGTAGGTTGACCGGAACAACTCAGATCGGCGTCGAACCGGCGGCAAATCTGCGATTTTTCCGCAAATCAGTAGATCGATTGCCGCGCTTTGGCGCTCGGGTCAGGAGCGGCGGAAGCTGCAGGTAGCGGGGGGCGGGCGCTGGGCAGCCCCGACCCGACCTTGGCAGCCGAACTGCTACCGGGAGAGCGCGTCGAGAACACAGGGGAAGACGCCCCGCCCCCAGCGAGCGGGGCCACCCTTGCTCCCGGAATTGATTCGCGGGGGCTCGGTGGCGCCAGTTGCGGCCCGACCCTCGGCGCGGACGCCGATGCACGATCGTCCGGCACGCGGGCGGTGTCTTGCGCAGCAGGCGCCCGCAGCAGCCAAACCGCGAGCAACGCAACCAAGACCCCGAGCGCGGCGGCAATCAGCCAGCTCACCGGGACAGCTGCGCGGCGCGCGAACGCGGGTTCAGAAATAGGCGGCAACGAATCGCGCGCACGCTCGACCATCAGCGTCATTGCGGAAGTGCTGTGGCGGCTGGGACGAGACGAGCGCGGCTCTAGGCCCTGCGCGTCCGGCGGGGGAGCCCGGTCCGGGATCGAAATCGGTTTGCGGCTGGCCAACGGCTCGCGCTGCGTGTGCGCGCTTCGCAAATCGAAGCTGTCCTCCAGGAGCTCGCGTGGCACCGCGTCGAGGTCGGAATGAATTTGGAACTGGGGCGCGGCTTCGCGCATCGAACTGACGCCCGCGCTGCTCAGGCGTGAGGGTTCGACCTGCGAGCGTGGCGCAGGACGCGGCGGCCGCGAGACGGGCGCCGGCGGCGAGTACGAGCGCGGCGCTTGCGAGAACGTTTGCGCGGGCGGCGCGCTCGTGTCCGGGTGCGAAGAGAGTGGGCGGCGCGCGGGCGGCGCCGGAGGGCGCCGGCTGGGAACCGGCTTCGACCCGGGCTCCGGGTAGTTCACGCGTTCGGTGACCGCCTGCCGGCTCGGCACAGGACGACTCTCGATTTCGGGCTGCAAGGGCGAGCGATCCACGACCGCCTCTGGACCGAAATAGGCAGCGCGTTCGGAAACCGAGAGCGGCCGCGGCGTGGGCAGTGAAAGTTCGGTCGGGGCGCGCGGATCGATGGACCCGATCGACATCAGGGTACCGCTCTGAATCGAACGCGCGCTGGGCGAGGTCGGGGTGGTCGCGACTTCTTCTAGCGGGTGCACCGAGCGCGCCCGCGGGACCTCCACCGAAACAGGCATCGGCGACGGCGAGTTCGAGGGCTCGGCGTGACGCTTCGTCGCGGCGCGCGCGACGTTGGGACCGTCCAGCGTCTCCGCGTTACGCAGCACGGCGAGCTCCACCTCTTCGGGGATGATCTTCTCGGGCGCGCCGCGGCCGGGCAGGAGCGACGGGCCACGCAACGCGCCCGGCGGAGCCGTGCCAACAGGCACCTCCTTGTACTTGGCAATCGGTACATCACGCGCAGTGGTGCGCTGTGAAGTAACGTTGCCTTTGGGCCGCGAATCATCCTCGCGTCGAGTACTCATCCCTCGGTATCCCGCGCACTCGCCCTCGAGCGCCCGACGCCCGACACACGGTCAGGCGATGGCCGAGCATTGCAGGAGCAGCGGGCAGAGTGCAACTCCGACTTCCGACTAATGGCTGCGAGCCCAAGGCGCAGCGGGCCCCGAGCGATACGGAAAGCTCGGCCCGTGGTCGGCGATGGCAGGCCATGATTGGCCGGCTTGCGGTCCCGCATTGCTCCCGTTGCTGGGCTGCACGGGGCCACTGCGGTCGTAAAAATTGCCAGCACCAGGGCGATAACCAAAACTCGCGTACCCGTAAGCAGCGCTGGGCGCACTCAGCGCGTAGTAGTTGTTGATCGTCACGGACGGGCTCGGCGGTCCGGATGCGGCTACTACGGCCGGCGATTGCACGGTGATTTCACCGAGCGTGAGCGTGTGGCTCAGCCTTGGTCGCGCCTCAGCTGCTGGTTCTTGCTCTGCTGTTGCTGGAATGACGCGCTCTTCGGAAGGCAGCGGCGCGGGCCGGAGGTCCGAGCCCGACGCGCTGCTTTGCGCGGTAACGGGCAACTGGGACTCGGCAACCCAACCAAGCCCTGTCGCTCCGCAGCCGATGCAGCCGCTCAGTGCGCCAAGCAACACGCCGAGGGGAACAGCGCGCGCCATGCACGAGGTCGACATTTACGCGCAAATTGTGGCACTTCTTGGCCGGCCACGCCATCAATCGCGGGCGACGGGGTCGCTTTCTGCGAGTGGGACAACCGCGGCAGACATGCGCCTTCCGCGCAAACCGAACAGCGCGCCCGCGCGCTCCGTGTCCAGCTGACTCTCCCAACGAGACACCACGATAGTCGCTACTGCATTGCCTACGAAGTTGGTCAGGGCGCGCGCCTCCGACATGAAGCGATCGACTCCGAGCAACAAGGTCAGGCCGGCGACGGGGATGCTGCCAGTGGCCGACAGCGTGGCCGCCAACGTGATGAACCCACTGCCCGTGACCCCTGCCGCTCCCTTCGAGGTCAGTAACAAGACGAGCAACAAGGAGAGCTCCTGTCCGAAGCTGAGCGGCACATCCAGCGCTTGGGCCACGAACAGGCTGGCCAGAGTCAGGTAAATGGAAGTGCCATCCAAATTGAAGGAGTAGCCGGCCGGCACGACCAAGCGCACGATCGGCCCGGCGCAGCCGGCCGCTTCTAACTTTGCCATGAGCGGCGGCAAGGCGGACTCGGACGACGAAGTGCCGAGCACGATCGCCAATTCTTCGCGCAGGTAGCCGAGCAGGCGGAATACCGAAAAACCGAGCACGCGCAAGGCCAGCCCCAGCACGACGAACACGAACAGCAGCGACGTAGCGTAAAACACGGCCATCAGCTTGGCCAAGGTGCCCAGGGTAGCGACGCCATACTTGCCCACAGTGAAGGCCATGGCGCCGAACGCGCCTATCGGCGACAGGCGCATCAGCAGATTCACGATGCCGAACAGCAGCCCCTGTACGCTCTCCAAGAGCTCCAGCAGCGGGCGCGCTCGTTCACCAAGCCGCGACGCCATCACGCCGGTCAGCACGGCGAGCAGTAGCACCTGCAGCATGTCACCCTTGGCGAACGCGCCCAGAAAAGTATCGGGAATGATCGCTAGCACGTGCTCGGCGAACCCGTGCGCTTCGGCGGTCGCCAGCTTGCCATCGAGCGCCGAGTGATCGAGCTTCTGCAGCACCACGTGAAGGCCTGCGCCCGGGTGCACCAGATGCGCCATGACCATACCGATGGCCAGCGCACAAGTGGTCGTGAGCTCGAACCACAACAGCGCTTTGGCCCCGGTGCGACCGACGGCCCTGAGATCCTTCATGCCCGCGATACCGAGCACGAGGGTGGCAAACACCACCGGCGCGATCAGCATCTTGATTAGGCGCACGAAGCCGTCCCCGAGCGGCTGCATCGCCACACCCCAATGCGGCCGCAAGAACCCGAGCAATGCGCCGAGCACGATGGCAATCAGCACTTGCAGGTAGAGGCTTGGCCGGCGCGAGCGGCGCGGCCAACTCGAGAAAGCGGGCGGGTGCAGCGGCGGCGGATTGCGGGGCGACACGGCGCGACCACGCTAGCACCATCTGTCCCCGGGCCAGCGGCGGCCGGCGGCGCCCGGCGCGAGCCCGAAATTTCTCAAATTTTGCCGCCAATGTTAGACAACCAGCGTGGCTTCCGAGCAGTGGTTCGTGTACATCGCGCGCTGTAGCGACGGGTCCTTGTACACCGGCATCGCGCGAGACGTGCTCGTGCGGCTCGCGGCGCACAACAGCGGCCGCGGGGCGCGCTACACGCGCGGCCGCGGACCCCTAGCGCTGTGCGCGCATCGGCGCTGCCGCTCCAAAGGTGACGCGCTGCGTTTGGAGTGGGCCGTGAAACAATTGCCGCGGCCAGCCAAGGAAACGCTGCTCGGCGCGCGCCGCTTGGCGGCCTTCGCCCGCTCCTTGACGGCTGCTCACTCCGCTTGATTGCGCAGAAAATTCGCCACTTCCGCGAAGCGCGCGTCCAAGAAACCGCGCACATCGCCAGTAACGCCTTGCTCGTCCAACGCAAACGTCATGCAGCGAAGCCAGGCGTCCCGCATGGCTTCGCCAATGGGAACGCGCCCGTGACGCAGGCGCAGGCGCGGGTGACCGCGCGTAGCCGAAAAATTTCGTGGGCCGCCCAGCCACTCGATGAGGAACAGGCCGAAATGGTCGCGGGAACGCGCGCTCACTTGCCCGTGCTCATCTAGCTCGTGCAGCGCTGCGAGTTCTGGCTCCGCAGCAGCCATCCGGTCATAAAACCGCTCCACCAGCTCACGTACCGGTGCCTCGCCACCCACGTGGGCGAACGGGGAATCTAGCGCCGTCGGCGTGTAAGCCATGTTGCTGCAGGCTTACGCCAAACTAGCCACGTTTGCCAGGGGCCTCGGTGGAGTCCACCCGGCCGAAAAGAACGCCCGAGCGGTTCGTCAAGCCGCGGGACGCTTCTGTTCCGCGCGCGCGGCGTTCACCAGATCCATCGCCAGGCGGCGCGCGTTTTCGGTGCGCGCGCCGGACAGCATACGCATTAGCTCTTCCACACGGGAGGCTGGCGTTAAACGCTCGACTTCCGTGCGCGTGCGGCCTCCGCTTTCCAGCTTGTGCACGCGGAAGTGACCGGCTGCGCGCGCGGCGACGCACGCCTGATGAGTCACGCAAATAATCTGCCGAGATTCCGCCGCGCGGCGCAAGCGCACGGCAACGGCTTCCGCCGCGGCGCCCCCGACGCCCGCATCAATTTCGTCGAACACCAGGGTTTCAGTGCCGGTTTCGAGGCCTGCGCAGCGCAAGGCCACGAGCAAGCGCGAGCGTTCACCACCGGATGCCACCTCTGCGAGCGGGCCAAATGGCTCGCCCGGGTTGGCCGCGAAGCGCGCGTCGAGCGACGTGATGCCGAGCGCGCCGAGCTCACCGGGCTTGGCTTCGGTCAGCCCGAGCTCGATGCGTGCGCCCGATAAGCACAGCGCCCCAAGCTCGACCTCGATACGACTCACGAGGTCCGCGGCGTGCAGAACGCGGCCCTGGTGCAGCTTTTGCGCAAGAGCCAGCGCGCGCGCCGTTGCCCTTTCCACCTCCGCCTCGGCAATGCCGGCTCGCTCCTCCGCGCCCTCCGAGAGCGTCTGTTCTTGACGTAGCGCTTCGAGCTTTTCCGCGAGCAGATCCCCGGGCACAGCAAGCGCCTGAGCCAGCCGGTCCAACTCGGAGTAACGCGATTCGAGCGCATCCAGATCATGCGCTTCCACGTCCAGATCGGCGCGTAACCGCTCAGCCGCGCGCAGCGCCTCTTCCAGCTCGATCGCCGCTCGCGACAATGCGTCACACAGCGCGCGGGCCTGCGGCGCGTCATCCGCCACGCGCGTGGCGGCGCGAATCAAGCCCGATAGCTCAGCCGAGATCGGCGCTTCACGTTCAGAGAGCGCGTGCTCCACGTGACTGGCCAACTCCAAGTAATGTTGCGCACGCCGCAAGATGCGCAAGCGCTCCGCAAGCCGGCCGTGCTCCCCTGCCCGCGGCCCGAGCTTTTCCAACAGAGCGACTTGTTGGCGAACCAAGCGCTGTCGCGCGTCACGACCCGAAAGCTCTGCGCGCACGCGCGACAGCTCCGAGCGCGCCAGGGACAAATCAGCATACGCGGCGTTGTACTTTTGAACCAAGGCAGCGTGCCCAGCCAGCACATCCAGCCCCGAAACGAACAACGAGGGACTGCCAATCTCGATTTGCGCGTGCTGGAACGCAAAGCACAGCAGCGAGCGACCTGCCTCGGCCAACTTGGACAAGGGCACGGCTTCATCACCCAGAAGACACGTGCCCCGGCCCGCGCGACGAATCATGCGCACCAGCCGCTGCTGCACGCCAGAAGCAGTGAATTCTGCTTGGACCAGCGCGCTATCATGCCCCTCACGTACGCACGAGACGGGGGTGCGCGCGCCGAGCAGCAGGCCGAGCGCGGTGAGCACCAATGATTTACCGGCGCCGGTTTCTCCGCTGAGCACGTTGAGCCCGGGGGTGAGCTCGAAAGTAACGTCTTCGAGTAGCGTGAAGCCTTGGATCTTTAGGCGCTGGAGCATGCCCAGGGTGTACGGAATCCGAGGCCGCTTCGCTAGGCGAGGCTATGTCAGATCGGACTTTGTTTGTCCGCTCGGGCACACCCGCTTATTACCAGGCCGTTGGCTTGTAATCTTTGAGGAACTTACCGAACACGTGCTCGCCGCTCAGCAAACCCGAAAAGAACGGGTCACAGATGCGCGCCGCACCGTCCACGATATCCAGCGGCGGCGAAAAGTCCGCCTCGCGTTGTTTGCGTTCTGCGTGCTGCACGGGGTCTTCATCCGTTACCCAACCGGTATCGACCGCGTTCATGAAGATGCCGTGCCGAGCATAGTCCGGCGCTGAAGTGAACGTCATCATGTTCAGGGCGGCTTTGGCCATATTCGTGTGCGGGTGCTTGTCCGTCTTCGTGTGGCGGCCGAATTGCCCCTCCATCGCCGACACATTGACAATGTGCTTATCGCGCGAAGGCACGCGCAGCATCAATTCCTTCAACTTGCTGCACAGGATGAACGGGGCCACCGCATTCACGAGCTGCACCTCGAGCATCTCGGGCGCAGGCACATCCGAAAGCGCCATGCGCCAACTGTTCATCACGCGCAGGTCCACCTGCTGCAAGTCGGCGTCCACGCGGCCCGCCGGGAACAGCTCGTCCGAGGCCATGGCCTCGCCTCCGGCAAGCGGAATTTGCGAGAGCGCGGCCGAGCGGAAGATGCCCTGGGCCGCGACGCTTGCGCTGCGCGCGAGCATGCCCGTGCCCTGATCGAGCGCGGCAACGGCAGGCACCGAGGGCAACTCCAAGGGAGCACTCGCCTGCGCAGAAAGAGCTGCTTTGCAGGCCTCATGATCGCCCAACAAGCGCTGCGCGCGCGGCTCCACGTTCGAGAGCGGGCCGAGCTCCAGCTCGAGCAAGTGCTTGTAGAACCCGGGCGGACGACGCACCGTTTGCGCCGCGTTATTGATCACGATGTCCAGGCGGTCGAGCGTTTGATTCAAGAAGCGCGCGAATAACTCCACGCTCGAGCAGTGGCGTAAGTCCAGACCATGAATTTGCAAGCGGCCTTCGAAGCTGTCGAAATCGGCCTCGCGCGCGAAGCGCTGCGCCGCGTCCCGCGGAAAGCGCGTAGTCACGATCACGCGCGCACCGGCGCGGAGCATCATCAGCGCCGCCTGGAAACCGATCTTGATGCGTGCGCCGGTGATCAGCGCGGTCCGACCAACCAGCGAGGCACTCTGGAAGCGCTTCTGATAGTTGAACTCGGCGCACGGCTCACACATCATGTCGTAGAAGAAGTGCAGCCGGCGATACTCAGCCTTACACACGTAGCAAGCGCGTGCGTTCTTCAGTTCTCGCGCCGGACGCGGGGCGGCTGCTACGGCGCCAGGTAGCTGCGCTGGCGCCTCGTACACCGGCGCTTGGCGGGCAATGCGGATCGCGGTTTCGTCGCGTAGCGCGCGGTCTTCTTCACGCGCACTCTGCTTGGTGTACCGGCGGAATGCCTTATTTTCGCGGATGCCCTCGTGCCGCGTGGGGCGCGAGAGCCTACCGGCCGCCATCAGCAACTGAATGCGTTGCTCGTTCGGCATCGTGACGATGCGCGAGCGGTCTTCCACGAGCAGCTCTAGGATCTCGATGCAACGCGCCAGCTCTTCGGGGGAAAAGTCTGCCATGGCGAGGGATTCGAGGCTCAGCGCGTCACGACGCGGCGGCGGCGCGGCGGCTGACCCCCACCATCGCGCGGCGCGGCGTCGTTCGGACGTGGCGACGCGCTGTGGGGCCGAACGGCTTCACGCGGCGCGCTGTGCGGGCGCGCGGCGTCGCGCGGGCCGGAATGCAGACGCACGCCTTCCCGCGGCGCGGCGTCGCGTGCGCGATTCTTCTTCGCGCTGGGCGGATAGCCGCTCGCCGCACGCGGACGCGATGCATCGCGCGGGAAGCCCCCGCTGCGCGGAGCGGCAGCGCCCTGCTCGCGCGGCGCCGGGCGGGCAGCGTCGCGCGCGCCTGCATGCGAGGGCGCGGCGTGGCGTGGCGCACTCTGCGCATCACGCGGCCGTTCCGCAGCCTTGCGATACGGCGCGCGCTCCGGCTGTGCTGGCACGCCTTCGTCTTCGCTGTCGCGCGCAGCTGGCGCGGGACGGGGCGGGGGCGAGGTGTGCGGCGTAAACGCCTTGCGGGAGCTATCCGGCGTGATGGTCACCCGCGGGTTGCGCTTGTCCGGCTTGCTGGTGGCGTCGGCAAAGCCGGCGGCCACGGCCGCCTTCACACTGAGTCGCGAATAACCGGGCTCAATTTCGATGGCGCCCACGTCCGAGCCGCGGATTTCGCCCCAACGGCAAGCCATGGCCAAAACTTTGCGCGCGTCAGCACCCTCATCCCCACCCCAGGTGACGCGGAACGAAACCCAATCCCCACCGTCGCGTTGCGCTCCACGGTACGGCGTAGACGCGCGGCTGTCGTCGGCACGCTCGCGCGAGGGCCGCTCGGCGCGCTCGGGACGGTCGCGATTCGGACCACGCGCGGCCGGGGCACGTTCATCACGGGGGCCTTTGCGCTCGGGGCCTCGATCGCTGCGCCGAATTTCACGCGGCTCGGTGGGGCCCGCGGCGCGAGCCATGGACAGCAGACGAGCAATGACACGGGCCACGTCCTCGCGCGCAGCCAAGCGCTCCGCCAACGCCTCATGGCGCGCGGATACAGCAGCTGCTGGCGCCTCCTCTCCAGTCAAAGCGTCGAAGAACTTCTGATCGCCGCTGGCGCGGATCTGCTCAGCGCTCGGCACGGGCTCGGTGCGTGCCACGACCTTGCAACGCTTGAGCAACATGGTGGTCTTGCCGACCGCCGACGGTGACACCAAGAGCACGCTGCGCCCCTTGCGGCCCGCGCGGCCAGTGCGCCCGCTGCGATGAGTGTAGCTGTCCGGATCCGTGGGCGGATCGAGATGAATGACGAGCGTGATGTCCTGCACGTCGATACCGCGCGCGGCGACGTCCGTCGCGACAAGCACGCGCTGATCGGCGCGCCGAAAAGAGTTGAGCGCGCGATCGCGTTCGCGCTGATCCATCTCACCTGACAGCGCATTTACCGCGAAACCCGCTTCGGACAGCCGCTCCGCGACGTCACCAACGTCGGCGCGGGTGCGCGCAAAGATTAGCGTCTGTGCATCAGGGCTGGCGAGCAGCAAGTTGATCACCGCGTCCAAGCGCTGGCGCGGCTCGAGCACGTGCATCACGTGATCGATATCCACGTTGGCCACTCCGAGGCGCGTCCCCTCGACGCGCGCGGGATCTTTCTGAACACTGTTGGCCAGCGCCTCTACGTCCCGCGGGAAGGTCGCTGAGACCAAATGCGTGCGGCGCGTCTTGGGCGTCTTGCCCAAGATCGCTTCGAGCTCTTCCCGGAAGCCGAGATCCAACATGCGGTCCGCCTCGTCGAGCACGACGGCTGCGACTTCACTCGGGTCGATCGAACCACGATTTAGATGATCCAGCATACGACCGGGAGTGCCGACCACGACCGACGGCCCTGCGGCCAAGGCACGATGCTCATCGCGGTAAACCGCCCCGCCAGTCACCGATGCTACCTTCGCATTCAGGGGCGCGAACAACCAAGTCAGCTCTTGCACGACTTGCTTGGCCAACTCGCGCGTGGGCACGATCACGAGCGCCCGAGGATGGGCAAGTTTGTCTTTCGCGGAACTGGGCTGCGCCGCCAGCTCGCGGATCGCGAAACCGATGGCGAGCGTCTTACCCGAGCCGGTTTGGGAGGTGACGCGCAGATCGCGCCCGGCCAGCGCGGGGTCGAGCACGGCCTTCTGGACGGGGGTAAGATCCGTAAAACCCTTTGCCTGAATTGCGGTACCGAGCGCGGAGCCGAGTAGTTCGGCGAAGTCAACCGTAGCCATGATGCGGGCGCTCGTAGCACTAGTCTGGGGAGCTTGCGTCCATCTCGCGCTGAGACGGGCAAAGGGTGCGACTTTTGCCCGCTTTGCGCCGGGTCGCCCGCACTCCGGACCCGCGCTGGCGCCGCCGGAGGCCCAGATTGCCGCGGCGCGGCGCCGCGCAGCAGCTCAGGGGCGAGCTGCGGGCGGCAGCTTGAAGATCACCAAGCGCCGCATCGGGTACGCGAAACAAACGAACACGACGAAAGTCCCTGCAAAGCTCAGTAGCTCGGGCGGCAAGCCGTGCGCGTGCCTCACCAACCAGCTGAAAACAGAGAAGTTCAAGAGCAACGTGACGAGCTCGGTGGCGATGAAGAAGCGAGCTTGGCGTGACAGGCTGCCGGCTTGAGCACGAAAAGTGAAGCTGCGGTTGCCGAAAAACTGCACCGTTGCGCCAGCGCATAAGGCGGGTACGCGCGCCACCGTCGGCGTCATGCCCAACAAGCGAGTGCAGGTCGCCAGGAGAGAGAAATCCACCGCCGTTGCGCCGCTCCCGACAACCAGTGCACGGCCGAAGCGCAGCGCGCGATCGATGCGGCGTTCGGGCTCACTCACGTTGCATGAGCCTCTCACGTCGGAAGCGTATTCGAAATGCCAAGCGCGTGAGCAAGCCGCGTGTCACCGAAACGTCACTGACGAAAGGCACACACCGTCATCGACTTCATGCTGACTCGACGAGCGAACAAGGCGTCAACGTGCCGTTCAAAGCTTCACCTCCGAGCGTGACGTAGAGCTGCCCGTCGGTGCGCACGATCTCGAACTTGCTGTTTTTTTCCAACTTGGCTGCGACAGCGTCCAGAAACTCCGGCTCGATGCGAAACACTTCAATGTGCTCCACGCGATGAATCGGGCGTGCGCTCGCTTCGCGCAGCAGTAGCGAATGCTCAACGTGCGTGAAGACCGCCACGCGCCCCGCGGCTTTACTTGCCTTGTGCAGCCTCTCGGCGGACGGCGCGCCAACGTCGATCCAAGCGCGCAGCACGCCCGTCTGATCCCGCACTGAAACCGGCGCTTCTTCAGCTGTAGATAGGCCGCCCTTGCTGAAGGCGATGCCGTCTTCGAAGCTCAGGCAATAGGCCAGCGTGCGCGAAACCAAGTAGCGCATGGTTTCGGACGGATGGCGCGCCACCCGCAGATCCAAGGCTTCATACACGCCTCGGTCCACGTCGGAGAGCGTGATCTGGAAGTGATAGATGGTTGCGGTCAGGGCCATCGCGGTGCTCCCTTGTACCGCAAGATTCGACCTTACCTAGCTCGATCCAACGCTTATTCGCTGCGTTCGAGCCAAACGCTCACTTCACCCTCGAAATCCCCGGGTGCCACCGTCACGATGCGCGGCCGACAACAGACCGCGCAGTCCTCGATGTAGGTTTGGTGCTCGCCGCCGCCCAAATCGACGAATAGCTCTTCTAGTTCGCCGCAAAAGGGACAGGCGACCGCGGCCGATTGCTTATTCTTCTTCACAGTGAACGCAAGAATGCGATCAAATCAGCCCGCTCGCTGCCCGAAAGTAGCTCCGGCTTGCCGTGCGCCGTGCCACCGCAGGCGCCGAAGCGCCGCTCAATGGTTGCGGCGCAGCCATCGTGGAACAGCGCGGTGCGCAGGCCCACGCCGATCAGGGAAGGCGTGACGAACGAGCCGCCGGTACCGACGTCTTGCAGCTGATTGTCGGTGTATTGCGGGCCGACGTGGCAGGACGCGCATTGCACGTCCGCGCGCCGGAATAGGCTTTCACCGCGGCTGATCGCCGCGGGATCCACCCCTTCCGCGGCCGGAAGCGCGGGCAGTTGCTCGAGGAACGAGCCGAGCACTTTGACCTGAGCTTCACTTGGTTGTGTGACGACGGCCATGCGTTTCACCATGACTTCGCTCACGAGTGCGTCCATGTCGCCCAGCGTACCGTCCCAGTGGAATGGAGCGCGCTCCATGACGCCGCCTTCCAAAGGCAAGGTCCGCCGCAAGCCCTCGGGGAAGCGCCACACGTGTCCGTCTTCCCCTCCCTCCGGGTGGCAAGACGAGCACGAGATGCCGATGCCACTATCCATGTGAAACAGGGTGTGCCCCGTGTCGGCGTGGGATTCTTTGCTTAGGGTAACGCTCGTGCCATCTTCGAATAGGAGGCTGGCGGGCTCTCGCGATTGCACCACATATTTGCCGGCGGCATCGAAGGCCACGGCAACCGGTTGGCCCTTGAGGGTCACGGATTTGCCGGCGGCCTCGTCCTGGAACTGCGGTTGCGAAACGCCATCCCAGGGTTGAATCCACAGGTTCGCGTCGGGGTGACCGAAGTCAACCGCAGCATTCGGGG
>JBDTYJ010000093.1:0-16669 GCA_040005755.1 Pseudomonadota bacterium | reverse complement strand
GCTCGGGCATCTCGACGCTCAGTTCGAGATGCTTTTTCTGGGCCGCGTCGATGATGGTCACTGGGCGAGGTGCGAGCTGTTCGTCCGAGCCCCCGAGCAGGCGCGCGACCTCTTCCAGCGGGCGCTGAGTTGCCGACAGGCCGATGCGCTGGAGCGGGCGCCCTTCCCGCAGCGCCTGCAGGCGCTCGAGCGACAAGAACAAATGCGCGCCGCGTTTGCTGGCGACCAGAGAATGGATCTCGTCCACGATCACGGTCTCGACCGAGCTCAGGATTTTTCGCGTATCCGAAGTGAGCAACAAAAACAACGACTCGGGCGTCGTGATCAGGATATCTGGCGGCGTGCGCCGCATGCGCGCACGTTCGACTTGCGGCGTGTCGCCCGTTCGCACGGCCAATGTTGGCACTCGCACCGCGAGCCCGGCACGCCGCGCGGCCTCGGTAATACCAGCGATCGGTGCACGTAGGTTGCGCTCGATGTCGACGGCGAGCGCTTTCAGCGGCGAGACGTACAACACACGACAGCGCGCATCTTTCGCGGGCTCGGGCGAATTCATCAACTTGTCGACGGCCGAGAGGAACGCCGCCAGCGTTTTACCGGAACCCGTAGGCGAGAGCAGCAACGTCGAGCGCCCGGAGATGATTGGTGGCAGCCCGAGCGCCTGAGCGCGTGTCGGCTCACCGAGCGTGGTCTCGAACCAATCCCGCGCCGGAAGCGAGAGCTGCGCGAGAGCATCGGCGACCACAGGGCGAGTGTGACTCAGGCGAGAGGCGGCGTCACTTGGCCGCCCAGGATCTCACGCACCGCCCGTAGCAGTTCTTTGAACAATAGCGGCTTGTTGAAAAAGGCCGCGACATTACTAGGGCGCGGCACGCCGTGGCGGTAGGTCGCGCTGGTAAAAATGACCGGAATCTTCGCGAACTGCTGGTCGGCCAGCAGACTCAGACACAGCTCGCCGCCATCCATCACGGGCATCTTGTAGTCGGTGATCACCAAGTCAACCGTGGCCTGTGCCATCTGGGCGAGCGCTTCCTCGCCGTTGGAAGCAGCAATGACTTCGAAGCCCTCGCTACGGAGCAACAGAGCGAGCACCTCCAACGACGCGAAATCGTCGTCTACGGCCAGCACTCTGTATGGCTTTTCTGCCATCCGCGCTGATCAAACGCCTTCGGGCGTCTGTGGTTCCTCGGCGTGACGCGCCGAGAATTCCTCGGAATGCGCCACGACCTCCGCGGCGCTGCGCGCATCTGGCGCGATTTCAATGCCTCGCCCGGTCAAAAAGAACTCGCGCGCGGTTGTTTCATGCCGGCTGGCGCGCTGCTTCACGATCGAAATCAGGCGCCGAAGCTTAGGCCCGATTGTCATGTATTCGAACAAGAACAAATTCTCGACCAACGCGGAGATGCCTTCGACACGCATTTCCATCTCCGGGCCCGAGGGTTTCCGAGTTTCATCCGTGAGAACGGTCGTGATGTTGCGAACGCGCAACTCGCCCAAGAGTGCTGTGACGAAGCGAATCGTGCGTGTCGGGTCGAAAGCAGCTTGGCGGAACCCGTCAAGGCTGTCGATCACCACGCGCTGGGCACCGATGCGCTCTATTTCCGTGAACAAACGTGCGCCCAGTTGATCGAGTCCAAATTCGTATGAAGGCTGCCAAACATGCGCAAATTTGTCGTGTTGCGCGTGCTCACGCAGCCGGAGCCCGATGCGCTCACCGCCCTGGAAGAGACGCTCGGGTGATTCGTAGAACCCGAGTAGCACGCCGGGCTCGTCGGCTTCCGCCCCAGCGTTCAAGAAATGCATCGCGAGCGTGGTCTTGCCGCTACCCGAAAAGCCGAGCGCGACAGAGGTGGTGCCGCGCAGCAGGCCGCCATGGAGCATGGTGTCGAGCTGTCGTACTCCCGTGTGCACGCGTTGCTCACTGGCGCCCGCCGGCCGCGACGATCCATCCAGCAAATCTTCCAGCCGTGGGTGAACCGAAACACCATCGTTACTGAGTTGGAGCTCGTGTCTGCCGAGCAAGTGGCGAGTGCCGCGGAATTTCAGCACTTCAATGGTGCGCAACGTGCGACGACGATGCTGTTCGAAGCCGAGCTCGATCAGGCCGTCGACCATGGTGTGCTCGGGGTCGTTTGCGTCCTGCGCGGTCATGTTAGCCAGCAGAATCGTCGTGCAGTTGGTCATCGAGCCCAGCATCTGCAGCTCGACCACGAACTCCTTCAGCATTACTTCGTTGTCGGCCATCGCTCGGGCCGGCGAAATGCCGTCGATGATCAAGAGCGACGCCTGTTCATCGATGATCACGCGGCGCACCATCTCCAAGAGGCCGCGTAATTTTTCGTCGCGCAACGCGCGGTACGCACCCACGTAGGATAAGCCGTTGTTGATTGCGTTCGGGTCGAAGAAACTCATCGACTGGAGGTTCTTCAGCATCGCGGCGTGCGACTCCGCCAGCAAAGTCATATACGCAGCGCGCCCGCCTTGCTTCACGTGCTCGAAACACAACTGATTACCTAGCGTGGTTTTCCCGGTACCCGGTCGCCCCATCACCAAGTAGATCGCGCCCCGCACGAAGCCGCCTCGCAGCACTGCGTCTAAGCCCGGTATGCCCGTTTTCGTACGCTCCACCGACCACACCGTCTCCGCCTCCTTGGAATCGCTCATGGATTTCGCGCTAGTCCTCGTCGCCACAATGTTACCAAGCAACCGAGCAGTCGCTGCGGATCCAGCGGCTTGCTCACGTGCATCTGAAACCCCGCAAGCAGTGCCGCACGGCTATCCTCGCTGCTCGCGTGGCCCGTCAACGCCAACGCGGGAATGAACGCACCGGCTCGTTCTCCGGACGCGCGCAGCTGGCGCAGAAAGCTATGACCATCCTGCTCGGGCATTCCGACATCGCACACGATGACGTCGGGGTGGCGCACTCGGATCAGCGTGCGCGCTTCAGCGGCGGAGCCGGCCAATGCTACCTCTGCACCTTCAGCCCCGAGCAACAACGCGAGCAGCTCCAGTGCATCTGGATCGTCGTCCACGACTAACACGAAAGCTCCAGACAACTGCCGAGCGGCGGGCGGCGGAGCCGCAGGTGGCGTGCTCGGCGGAGCGCCCTTGCGTAGCAGCGGTAGGGTGACGGTGAACGTCGCGCCGAGGCCTTCGCCTTCGCTAGACGCTTCGATTTTGCCGTGGTGTGCCTCGACCAAATAGCGCGCGATGGCCAAGCCGAGCCCCAAACCTCCGCCGCGTGCTCGCGCCAGCCGGTGCCCGGCTTGTCGGAAGCGCTCGAATAACAGCGGCAAGAACTCCGGCGTGATGCCGCGGCCGTTGTCGGTGACCGTTAGTCGCACGCGCCGCTCCCGGACCTCGGTGCGAACCATGATCTGGCCACCGGGGTCGCAGAACTTGATCGAGTTCGTCAGAAGGTTGCCCAGCACCTGTTGCAATCGCACAGCATCGCCCGATACGTCGCTCGTGTCCGAGGCGAGCTCCAGGCCGATCCGAAGTTGCTTGGCTTCAGCGGCGGGCGTCGCCGCTTCGACGGCAGCATCGACCACTTTGCGCAGGTCGAGCGGCGAGAGGTCGATGTGCAGCTTGCCGCTGATGATGCGCGATACGTCGAGCAGATCCTCGATCAGGCGCGCTTGTAGCTGTGCATTGCGCAGGATCGTGTCGACCGCGCGCACTTGCTCCGCGGGCCCGAGCGTTCCCGCCTGAAGAATGTGTGCCCAGCCCGTGATCGCGTTCAACGGTGTACGGAGTTCGTGACTCAGCGTGCCGAGGAACTCATCTTTGACGCGATTGGATTCTTCTGCCTGAACCCGCAGTGCGCGTTCGTTCGCAAGCTCGTTCGCGAGATCTTGTATCTTGCGGGGACCACCGTCGCGCATATTCGCGAGCGACATGTTAACGCATTACTGCGCGCCGCCAAGGGCGCGTGCGTCCCTACACAAACGAATCTGGCGCCAGTGGCCGTGACTTTCTGCGACACTTCCGAAGGAGTGTGGCGTTAGCGCACGGCAAGTGGCGCCAGACTGAGGCTGAGCTGGACGACGCTCAGTCGTAGTACTCGTTACCCAAGTGGGTAATGAGCTCTTCACCCATGATCCAACGCAAAGTGTTCTTCAACTTCATCGATTGAATGAACACGTCGTGCTCCGGGTACAGGCCCTCGGCTGTTTGCGGTGACTTGAAGTAGAAGCTCAGCCACTCCTGCACACCGCGGAAACCCGCGCGCTTGCTCAGGTCACCAAACAACGCCAAATCCAACACGAGCGGTGCCGCCAAGATGGAGTCGCGACACAGGAAATCGATCTTGATCTGCATCGGGTAACCGAGCCAGCCGAAGATATCGATGTTGTCCCAACCTTCTTTGGCGTCGCCGCGCGGCGGGTAATAGTTGATGCGAACCTTGTGGTACAGGTCGCCGTACAGCTCGGGATTGAGCTCCGGCTGCAGGATCGATTCGAGCGCGCCCAGCTTGCTGACTTCTTTCGACTTGAAGCTGCCCGGATCATCCAGCACTTCACCGTCGCGGTTACCGAGAATGTTGGTCGAGAACCAGCCCTTCATGCCCAAGCCGCGCGCCTTCAAGCCGGGAGCGATCAGCGTCTTCATGAAGGTTTGGCCGGTCTTGAAGTCCTTGCCGCAAATCGGCGTTTGGGTCTCGCGCGCCAGCTCCAGGGCCGCGGGGAAATCCACCGTCAAGTTCGGGGCGCCGTTAGCGAAGGGCACGCCTTCCTTCAGGCACGCCCAGGCGTACATCATCGAATTGGCGATGCTCGGGTCGCTGTCGCGCAGCCCCTGCTCGAAGGCAGCGATGGATTGATGAACGGGTCCCGGTTCGAGATAAACCTCGGTCGAGGCGCACCACACACACACGGCACGCGAGCAGCCATTGTCCTTGATGAAGTTGCGGATGTCCGCCCGCAGCTGCTCCACCATGTCCCACTTGCTCGCGCCGGTCTTGACGTGCGTGCCGTGCAGGCGCTTCACGAACTCCGGATAGAACACGGCCGGCATGGGCTTGACCGCCGACAGCTCCGCCTTGATCGGATCCAGGTGTTTCGACTCCAACACCTCAGCGTGAACTGCCGCTTCGTAGGCGTTCTCAGGGAACAGATCCCAGCCGCCGAACACGATGTCTTCCAACTTAGCGAGCGGCGCGAAGTCCTTAATGCGCGGCACGCGGTTGTCGGTGCGCTTGCCCAAGCGGATCGTTCCGGTCTGCGTAATCGACCCGATCGGTTTGACGAGGCCCTTGTTTGCGAGCATCACGCCCGCCATCAAGGTCGTGGACACGGCGCCGATTCCCGGCAAGAGTACGGCGAGCTTGCCCTCGGCGGGCTTTACTTTCTCAGGTCGTTGCATGCGCGGCTCCTAGCAAGGTGCGTGCCCGTGCGCAATGGCACGAGCCAAGCAAATACGGAATTTGTAGATGAAAACGACGGCAGCAGTGATTCTCGTGGCAGGCGTTGGGTCACGCCTTCGACCGATTACCGACGATCGTCCGAAGGCTTTGGTAGATCTGGGCGGCGAAACAATCTTGGGGCGAGCGGTTCGGCTGTTGGCTAGTTACGGAGTGCGAAAGATCATACTCGCTACGGGTTACCGCGAAGATGCGGTGAAGGCGGCGATGCACAGCGCGCCCGTTGCCGTCGAGTACTGTACAAACCCCGAATTCGATCGCACTCAAAACTCCGTATCGCTCGCGTTGTGCCGGGCGGCGGTGGGTTCCGACGCTTTCTTCAAGCTGGATGGTGACGTCGTCTTCCAGCGTCAAGTGCTGGAGCGCTTGGATGAATCGAGCGCCCCGCTTTCGGTAGCCGTGGACGCGGGCCGCATGCTCGACGCTGAGGCGATGAAAGTTACCGTCGCCGGCTCGAACATTCTTGCCTTTGGGAAGGGGATTGAGCTCGCGGAAAGCTCAGGGGAGAGCATTGGAATAGAGCGTATCGCGGGGAGTCATTCGGCGACGCTATTTGACGCCTTGGAGCGCACCATTGGTCGTGGCGAGACCGGGCTCTATTACGAGGACGTGTATTCGCAGTTGATCGCGGCTGGCGTCATCAGGGCGGAAGCCGTCGCGGTTCGGGACCTGCCTTGGACGGAGGTGGACGACTTCACGGACCTGGAACGCGCTCGTGAAATGGTGCGCGCCGAGGCGTGACCCCTCTGTCGCAGACACCCTGTTACTGCGAAGCGCGTGACGCAGCGCGCCGAATGAAGAAACTGGCCTGAAATGCGATATTTCTGCGACACTTAAGCCTAAGTGCCCGCAATTGCTGTGGATTGTGCTGGTCTAACCAGTGGCGCGAGAAGCAGACAACGGTGTAGTGATTTTACAACACTGTGTCCGGCCTGAGACACCCCGCAGGACCGCTAAGTTATCGAATCGAATAGGCTTTGCCCACTTGTCACGGCGCGTGCTAAGGCCCATACATGCTTCAACCCGGAGACCTCTGGGTGACGAAAGTGAGCCTTTGAGAATGACCGACCGACGCGTAACGCGGGCCATCGTACTAGCAGCGGGAACCGGATCCCGACTGAGCGAAGGAGCAGATGTACTGCCCAAGCCCCTACGTGTGGTCGGAGGTGTGCCGCTCGTGGTTCGGGTTCTGCGAACCTTGCGTAGTGCCGGGATCCAGGAGGCCGTTGTCATCACCGGCTTCCAGGGTGAGCTGGTGCGCGCGGCCCTGACGGCTGAAGTGGGGCTAGGGCTCAAGCTGTCCTTCGTCGACAATCCGCACTTCGACAAGAAGAATGGCGTGAGTCTGCTGAGCGCGGCCGCCTATGTGGATCGTGAGTGCGTGCTCACGATGTCGGATCATTTGTATTCGCCCGAGCTCGTGCGCCGTTTGCTCGCCGCGGACGTGCCGGAAGGCTCGTGCGCGCTCGCTGTGGACTACGACATCGAGCGCTGCTTCGATTTGGACGACGCGACCAAGGTCGGCGTTGAGCACGGCAAGATCAAGCGCATTGGCAAGGAGCTCGAGAGCTATGACGCGCTGGACACCGGCGTATTCCGCATCGGCCCAGCACTCATCGCCGAGCTCGCCGCGGTCGAAGCCAGCACGGGGGACTGCTCGCTGAGCGACGGAGTGCAAGCGCTCAGCCGGGGCGGTCGCTTTCTGGCTACCGACGTGGGTGACGTTCGTTGGGTAGACGTCGATACGCCGCAAGCCATGGCCTGCGCGGAGGCCATGCTGCGCGTTTTCGGGGATACTCTGGGTGATGAGCCCGGTAGCGGTCAGCCGCCGATCATCGACCCGGAAACCATCGAATTTTACGCGCCGAGCTGGGTCCGCGCGGCCAAGCCGTACAACGAAGACCACTTCGCCGTTGCGGACGGGCAAACCGATCTGCTGCGCATGATGTCGAACGAGAGCCCGTATACGCCGAGCCCGCGCGTCATCAACGCCATCATCGAAGCGGCCACGCGCGGCAATTACTATCCGGGTGGTGCCCCAGCCTTGAAGTCCAAGCTCGCGCTGCGTGACAACCAGGCGGAAGGCAGCGTGATTCTGGGCGCCGGGTCGACCGAGCTGATCGATCTCGTGATCCGTACGTTCGTCGGTCCCGGTGAAGAAGTGCTGCTGAGTGTGCCAACCTTCAGCATGTACGAAGCCCGCACGCGCACCGTCGGCGGAATTCCAGTGCTAGTGCCGATGACTGAAACGCATGATCACGACCTCAATGGCCTGATCCGCGGCGTCACCGAGCGCACCAAGGTGATCTTCCTATGCACGCCGAACAACCCGACCGGCGGTCGGATCACTGAGGCCGAGTTGCGGCGCTTGCTGCGTCTCGGTCTGCCGACGGTGATTGACGAGGCGTATCACGAGTTCAGTGAAGCCGAGTCGTTCTCGCGCCTGTTGGAAGAGTTCCCCAACGCGATTGTGCTGCGCACGTTCTCGAAGGCCTTCGGTTTGGCCGGCATTCGCCTGGGTTATGCGCTCGCGCACCCTGCCGTCGTGCGGCTGCTATCGCGCGTGAAGGTGCCTTGGAACATTCCGGCGATCACGTTGGCAGCGGCCAGCGCGGCTCTCGATGATGCTGCCGAATTCGACACGCGCATGTCGGAGCTGCGCGTGGCGCGTGAAGAGCTGACACAGAAGTTGCTGCTCATCCCAGGTTTGCTGCCCGAACCGAGCGAAGGCAACTTCGTCCTGATCGACGTGTCGGCGACCGGTCAAACCGCGGAACGCATTGTCGAAAGCATGCTGAAGGATGGCGTGCTGATTCGTTCGCTCTCGGTTCATCACGCCAAACGCAGTTACGTTCGCGTGACGGTGGGCACCCGCGAGCAGAACGTGCGCTGCGTCGCGGCCTTCGAGCGTGTGCTCGGCGGCCGTACCCGCCGCGAGGCGCCCCGCCCGTTCCTCACCGTGTCCGGCGCAAGCGACGCCGAATAGCTTTCGAAATTTCCGGGCTTCTTCTGCAGCAACGCCGGGACTAGAACGAGGTCTAAGCTCTTGGTGGCTACGAGCGCGAGCAGTGGTCACCTAGCATGGTAACCACCGATGACTGAACGCTTCTGGGACGCGTACTTTCGGAGTCTGAAGCCGCTCGAGGTGGAAGAGCCGATTGACGTCTGGGTTCATCGCCCGCCGGCGTACGTTCTCGCCCGCCTGCTGATGCCCACTCCGGTATCGCCGAATGCCGTCACCGTGGGCTCCATCGCGCTCGGGCTGGCGGCTGGCGCCTGCATCTTTACCAGCTTCCGCGGCCACCTACCGGTCGCGGGCCTGCTCATCTTCAGCTCGGCCGTGTGGGACTGCGCGGACGGCCAGCTCGCGCGTCTACGCAAGAGCTCGTCGGCCTTCGGGCGCATGCTGGATGGCGTGGCTGATTTGGTGGTCTCGACCGTCGTGGTCGGGGGCGGAGCGTGGCTAGTGTTGCGCAAGTACCACGATCCCGCCTGGGTGTTTGCGGTCGCGGCCGTGCTCACGGTTACGACGATCCTGACCGGTTCGTTTCACACCACGATGTACGACCAGTTCAAGAATGTGTTTCTGCGCATGACTCACCCGAGCTACCGGGAGGGGGAGGATCTGGAGGTCGCCGAAGCGCGCTTCCGAGCACAGCGCGCGCAGATGTCGCTGCCCTTGCGCTTGGCGTGGAGCATCTATTTCTTCTATATGCGTAGCCAAAAAAACTACGCGGACAAGTTCGACCCGTACGCCAAGCGCTTACTCGTCGAGTTCCCGGACTTCAGTGAGCGCAACGCGGCCATTTACCGTCGCCATGCGGGCGCCGTGATGCGAGTCTGGCGCAACTACTTCGGCTTCGGGTCTTTGGTGTTCGGGCTGGCGGTCTCTATCGGTTTCAACGTGACCGAGTATTACTTGTTGTTTCGCTTGCTCCTGCTCAATGCCGTGTTTTACGGCTACCTGCGCCCGCAGCAGCGCCTGGCCTCGGAGCGCGCCCTCGTGGAGATGGGGAATCCGGGCTGAAATTGCCGCCGCCGCGCAGTCGCCAAGTGTGGTGAACTGAAGTAGTGTCAAGGCGGCGTGCGCCCCTCGACCTTCACGCTGATCGGCCTACTGCTCACGGTGAGCGTGCCAGCTGGAGCGGTGCTCTGGCCGAGCGCCGTTCTACGCGTGGAGCGCGATCTGCACAGCACGGACGTGGAGGTTCGGCGGCGCGCTGCGCAGTCGCTTCGGGAACTACCGCCCAGTAGCGGTTCGCGTTTGGCGAGCGCCGCCCTCGACGACGCGGACGTTGACGTGCGACTGGCTGCGCTGGACGCTTGTTCCAGCCTGCGTGTCGCCGGTCTGGGTGACCGCCTCGTGCCCTGGCTGAGTGATGGCGAGCGACGGCTGCGGCTGGCGGCGGCCGAGGCACTGAGTGACAACCCGAGCCAGCGTGCGGTGCCGTCGCTCGGGCGTGCGCTCGGCGACGCCGACCCAGGAGTGCGCAGTGCGGCCGCGATTGCACTTGGCAAATCAGGGGCGCCGGAGGCCGTGTTGGCGTTGCTCGGTCATCTGGACGACGGCGCGCCCGAGGTGCGTCGGGACGTCGCGCTCGGCCTCGGTGATCTCGGTGACGCTCGCGCTGTTGTGCCCCTGATCGGCAAAATTCAAGACGCCCGCCCGATGGTCCGGCAAGGGGTCGCCGAAGCGCTCGCGCAATTGGCCGACCCTCGCGCCGTGAGCGCGCTCGTGCTCTCGCTCCACGACGGTGATGACGGCGTGCGCATTGCCGCGCTGAGCGCGCTGTCGCGCATCGCGGAGCCGAGCAGCGTGCCGAGCATCGCGGGGCTTCTGCAAAACGGTTCTGAGAGTGTGCACGCGGCCGCCGTGGACACTCTCTCACACCTGCAAAGCCCCGCGGCGATTAGGCTCTTGATCGGAGAGCTGTCGAGCGAGCGTCCTGGGAACGCGCGGGCGGAGGCCGTGAGCGCACTCGGCCGTTCCGGTGCATTTGCATTACCAGCCCTCAGCGCATGTCTTAACAGCGAATCGGATGCGGACCGTTTAGGTGGCTGCGCGCTCGCAATCGGCCAAACCCACCGCCCCGAGGGGGCGACGGCGATTCAAGTCGCGCTGCGCCGCGGCTCACTTCCGGCACGCGCCGCACTGCTTGCGCTGTCGGAGCTGCGCGCCCCGGACTCGCTTCCCAGCGTGCTGGAGTACGTGTCGGATGCAGACGTCCTGGTACGGCGCGCCGCGCGCGCGGCCGCCAAGGCGCTCTTGGATCCACGGCATCCGGATGGCCGCGCCGTCGAGCCCCTGGGGCACGCGCTGGCCAACGCACATGCGGATCGCTTGGAACAGGCTGAGCTCTTGGACTTGCTCGGGCAAACGGGCTCTCCGCGCGCCGCGCTCAGCTTGATTCCTTTCGCGAGCGGAGGCGATGACCTGCTCGTGCGCACTCGCGCCCTCTCAGCGCTAGGTTTTTTGGGCGAAGCTCAGCAGATCTCCGTGTTGTTACATGCGCTCGACGACGAAGAGGCAGGCAGCGTGCGCCTGGCCGGCGCGCTCGCGCTCGGCCGCTTGTTCTTGGGGGCACGCACCTTGCCGCTTCTGGCAAGGCTCGACCACGCGAGTGAGGCTGACCGACCGTTGTTGGTGATAGCTCTGGGCGGTACGTTGTCCTCGACCCGTGAACCGCAGGTGGTGACGCGGCTCGAAAGCATGCTGCGGCGGGCACAGGGTGAAGACCGCGAAGCGTTCATCGAGCTGCTCGGGCGAGTTCCGAGCGCAGACGCGGTCGAGCGTTTATCGCGCCTCGTGGCGGCCTCTTCCTCGGCGGCGGATCGTGCCAAGTTCGCCGAAGCGCTCGCGGCACACCCAGCTGAACGGGAGCGCCTTGGGGCGTTACTTCGTGACATCGCTGCCCCGGTGCGAGCCAACGCGGCGTGGTCTCTGGGCGAGGTTGGTACGGGCGCGGACCGTGCAGCGTTGCAGGCCGCGTTGGCTGATCCCGATGCAAGCGTCGCAGGCAATGCGCTCGAGGCATTGGCGCGCGTCGCCTCTCGTGAGCGCGGGCAGATAGCAGATCTCGCCTGCGCGCGCCTGGCAGACCCGCGCTCGGTGCCCATGTTGCGCGCCGTAGCGCTGCGCGCGCTGCGCTTCAACGGAGAGCGCTGCGCGGGAGCTGAAGACACCCGTGCGCTCAGCAGGGATCGCGTGGATTTCGTGCGTCAGTCAGCGGCGGCGCTGCTCTGCGACGTGCCGCGTGGCGGCGCCGACGACGTGGCTTTGGCGCGCGCCAGGGATCGCGATCCGAGTGGTGCGGTAGTTGCGGAGTGCGCTGCGCCTCGCGCTGCGAAGCCCAGCGGAACGGATGCTACGATTGTGGTCGTGATCCCGCCTGGGGACGACCTGCCGCGGCCGGGGCAGCCATTCGCACTACTGCGAGCGGACGGCTTGGTTCGCCTTGGAATTTCGGATCGGCGCGGACAGCTGTTCGAAGCGCAGGCTCCCCATGGCTCCCTGTCGCTGCTCGAGCCGGCCGCGGATTTCGAGTAGCGGGTAAGGCACGTGTCCGCGGCCGTCATTGTGATCGAGATCTCCGCGCCGAGCGTCTCGGACGACGCGCTCGCGGTGCTGGTGTCCGCGTGTTCGCGGGCAGCGCGAGATGCCGAGTGCGTCTTGGCCAAGAATGCGCCGGAGGAGCAAGCGGAGGCCGTGGCCATCGTGTCCGTCCAGGGCGACGACAAGATGCGCGTGGAGGTGGGCCTGCATCAAGGCGATCACGATTCATGGCGCACCAAGGATTTTTCGTTTTTGGCGACAGACGAAGCCGCTGACCGTTGGCGCGCTGTAGGATTTGCGATCGGTACACTTGCGGAGAGCAGCGCGGCGCCGGAAGAGGCAGTCAGCGTTCCCCCCGAGCAACCGCGCACGCCGACGGCTCGCTTGCCGAGTGTCGAGCAAGCCTCTCCGGAGCCCAGCGCGCTCCCAGCGCAGGCGCTGGTCGTGCCCACCTTCGTGGGGGCCGCGACAGTGTTCGGGCCTGGCTTGGATCGCGGACCGTGGCGTTTGGGTGCTGCCCTGTATGCTGACGTGGCGCTGCGTCGAGTGCCGATTTATTTCAGCGTTGGCGGCAGCGCGGCGACGCGGGTGACGAGCGATGCCTCGGGCACGACGGCACGCTGGTACGACGTCGCTGCGGGCGCCGGCGTTCGTCTCCTAGGTGCGCTAGAAGGCAGCGGTCTGGAGCTGAATGGCCGCGCGTTGGTCGAGCATTTCGACGTGAGCGTGAGCGCGAGCGACGGCCGTTCCGCTGAGCGGGGCCGTTGGATCTTCGGCTTCGAGAGCGAGCTCGGAGCCCGTGTGCAGGTAGTGCCGGATCTATTCCTCACCGCGGGGGTATCCGCGGCGGGTTTATCCAGCGCCACGGATGTGCGCGCATTCGGCAGCCCGATCGGCAGCGCGGGCAGCTTTCGTTATCTGGGCTCGTTCGGCATCCGAGTGCGCGTGCGCTGAGGAATCAGCGCTGTCGGCTCTGACAATGGAAACCGAAACAAAACGGCCTGTCCGCGGGGCACTGCGCCGCCGCGGGCGTGGGGGCGTCCTCGTTGCTCTGATCACATTCAACGCAGCTGCCGAGGGCGCAGTAGGTCGGGTGCCCGTCGAAAGCGCGGCAGTTGGAGTCGTTCATGCAGGCCACGCAGGCGCCAAATTGCGGATCGCAAATCGGGCGGCTGTGATCGTCGACGCATTGAGCAGAGGTTTGACAATGGTGCGCGCAGCGCAAGGTGAGGGGGTAGCAGACCTCGTCGATCGCGCAGTCGTCGTCGGCCGGGCGACACTGCACGCAGCGGCCGATCGCCGGAATGCAATACGGCGAGTCGCTATTTGCTTCGCAATCTTTGTTGGTGTCGCAACGCTGACAGATCGGCACCGTGGGCGGACAAATTAGCCCTCCAGCGATACACGGTTCGCCAGCCACACACCCCGGGGGGCTGCCAAACGAGCCCCCGTGACCGAAACCGCCGCCAAAACTTACGCCTCCGCTCGCGCCGAGCCCGCCGCCAAAACCCTCACCAGCAGCGCCGGCGCCGCTATGGCCATCCACGCGGCCGCTCCCGCCATCGGGTTCGTTTCCGCTGCCACCACCACCGAAAGCGCCTTGAGTGCCGGATGAGCCGGCAGCGCCAGCAGGATTGCCTGCGTTTCCTGCGACATCGAGTAAATCGAAGGTCTGGCGCTCGCAGCCGGGCCCTACCGCCAGCACGCAAAACGCCGCTGCGAGCGCAACACCGCGTCGCCGCGTGCGAGCCGACCGGGTAGGACCTTCGGTCATCGTAGCTCAAGCTACCATGTTTTCTTGTCCATTCTAGTACCCGCGCCTGCTCCGGGCCGCGTCAGGTACTATCTATACCAAGGTGTCTAGTAGCTCCCGAACACGCCCCGAATCGAAGTTGCGCATCGTTGCGGCTTCCGGCGAGGCTGCGCCGTCGGTTAGGGAGCGCGGGTCACAACGCGAGCCGAGCGATGAAGAGCTGATTTTCGCCGTGCAGCGCGGCGATCACCAGGTGGCCTCGGTCATTTACGAGCGTTTGGTCGGTGTGGTGGATCATACGCTGTATCGCGTTTTCGGCCGTCGCGAGGCCGATCATGATGATTTGGTGCAAGCCGCGTTCGAGCAAATCGTCGTTACTCTGTCGCGCCGTTCTTATGCACGCGCTTGTAGCTTACGCACCTGGGCCTCTAGCATCGCCAGTCACGTGGGGTTCAACGCGCTGCGCTCCCGCCGTCGGGAACGTCGCGTGTTGGACCGTGAAGCCGGCGTGGATGCGGAGCCAGCGCGCGCGCCGGTGGATGTCGAGGGCGAGGCGACCGCGCGCGCCGAGCTGGAGCGGCTCCGAATTCAGCTTTCGGAGATGAAGTCGAGCCACGCGGAAGCCGTGTTCCTGCACGATGTCTTGGGCCACGAGCTCGCGGAGATCGCGCTGATGACGCAAGTTAGCGTGTCCGCTGCGCAGTCGCGCTTGGTGCGCGGTCGGCGTGAGTTGTTTCGCCGGTTGGATCGCGTGGCGCCGCGCGGAAAGGCATCGTCATGAGCGATAAGCGTTTCGCCTCGCAACCCGACGACATTCTGCGCCGCCTGGCCACGCAGCTGGTGCCTGTCGATGAACCTGAGCGCGTCGAACGGCGTAGCGAACAGGTCGTTGATGCGCTGTCGCGCGCGATTCGCGCCAATGCGGACCAGCGGCGGAGCACGCTCCGGACGCGCATCCTGCTCGGTTTCGGGCTCGCGGCCTCGTTGGCCCTCGGGGTTGGCGCTGCGGCGCGCGTGCGCCATTCCTCGCAAGATAGCCGTGCGCTTTCGGCGACGGTTTCGGAAGTGCACGGCGCAGTCGTTGTCACAGAAGGCGGTGAGAGCCGCGTGCTGTCGAAGGGCGCTCCGCTCGCGCTGCACATGCTGGGTGAAATCGAAACCGCACCCGATGCTCAGGCGGAGATTCGCTCGCAAAAGAGCGTTGTGCATATTGCGGCGGCCACCAAGCTCACCGTCCCGCAAGCCACCAACGTGGAAGAGCGCTATCGTTTGGCGCTCGGCCGCGTGGACGTCTCCGTCGATAAAAATTCGCGCCTATTACGCAGCGTCGTGGTCGAAACGCCGAACGCGGAGGTCGTGGTGCACGGTACCGTGTTCGCCGTTGGGGTCTCGCACACTGATCACACCGTCACGGACGTGAGCGTCACGCGCGGGTCCGTGTGGGTGCTTGCCAACGGCGTTCAGGTCGCGTTGCTGGGTCCCGGCCAGCATTGGTCGTCTGATGCGCCGCCGCGAGCGGAGCCGGTGGCGGCGCCAGCGCCAGCCGTTGCGCCCGCCGTGAGTCGCTCGGATGAGCGCGTCGCGCCGCGTGACGCAACCCGCCCGAGCGCCCGCGAACGGGCCGTTGCTGAAGCGAAAGCCAGTGCGTTGGCCGAGGAGAGCCGTCTGTTTCAAGACGCGATCGACGCGCGCAATCGCGGGGATGATGCGCGGGCCGTTGAGCTTTTCAGTCACTTGGTGCAGCGCTACCCCAATTACGAAGAAGCAGAAGTGCAGTTGTTTCGTGCTGAAAAGCGGCTCGGTCGAACAGCCACGGCGGCGGCGGAGGCGCGCCGCTATCTCGGTCTGCATCCACAGGGTTTCGCGCATGAGGAAGCGCGCGCCCTTGCCTTGAGCAGTACGGGAGCTCAGTTGCCGCAGCAGCCGCGCTGAATCGCGACTGCTCGGCAACACTTCGGCGGTCGTTTCCAACCGCCTCTCGGCGAGACATGAGGAGCGCGCCGCGTTGGCGCGCTCAGCTCACTTGGCGCTGCACTGCATGTTGCACATCAAGTCCCCAGGGGCGCAGCCACAAGAGCTGCGTTTCGCCGCCGGCTTGGGCGCGGCAGCGGGCGTTGGGCTGTCGCCGCCCCCCGCTGCTGCTGCCGGCTTCTTCGGGGCGCCGCCGCCACTTGCGTGATGCACCGCAATCGGAGCTGCTGGCTTCGCGCTGGGCGCGGGTGATTCCACAGTGCCTGTCGTGGGTGGCGCCGCGGTCACCACTGCGGCGGGTGACGGGGTCGGCGCCGGTGCGGGCGTTTCGACGGCGACCGGCGGAGGCGCTGGCGGGGCGGGCGGCGGGGGCTTCAATACGAACGCGAGACTCACGATGAGCGTGCACAGCACGAGCGCGCCACCGATGTACAACCCGGTCTTGCTCTTACCTGCGGCGCCGTAGTTCGGTTCAGCCGAAGCCGCAAAGCCGCCGCCGAGCGGTGAACCCAAGCCGAGCGGCGAAGCCAGGCCCAACGGCGGCGCCATGATCGGCGCTGCACTGGCCGCAGCTGGGGCGGCCTCCGTGCGCGTGGCCGCGGCGGTAAGTGCTTTCAGATCGATCAAACCGGAGTCATCGCGCGAAGCCGCGGAGCTCACCGGACGCGACGAGGGACGCGTGGCTGCCATGGGACTCGACGCGGAGGTCAACGCGCTGAGCGAGAACAGCACGGACGACTCATTGCGAGCGCCGGTGCCGGAAGCGCCTGACCCCGCGGGCGCCGCTGCGTGATTGCCGCCGCCATGTTCGGGAGCGCTCGTCGTGACGTCTTCTTCGCTGCCCGCGTGCGCGATACCGCCAAACAAATCTGCACTGGCGCCACGCACCGGGCGCGCGGCTGCACGCGGCGCCGCGACTGCCGGAGCCGCCCATGGTGAGGGCGTTGCGGTTGCCGAAGCGGTGTGCGTG
>JBDTYJ010000092.1:0-16872 GCA_040005755.1 Pseudomonadota bacterium | reverse complement strand
GAGCGAGCTCGGTGCTCGGCCGGGTCGCCGTGCTCGACATCGCGTTTGCGGGCGCGGGTAGCGGCGGCGGTTTTCCTAAGGTCACCCTGCCCTTCATCGACGGCCTGGGTGAGCGTCTGCGAGCTTGGGTGGATCATCACGACCATGAGGCGCATGTGAACTACGTGGACGATCCGCGCTTCGTGCTCTCCACGAAGGCCGAACACGGGGCCTGTCCGGAAATGATCACCGAAGCGCTGGTCGCACGCGTGGGTGTGGTGGACACCATCGTGTGTCACACGGATTTCGACGGGCTGGCGAGCGCCGCGAAGTGGATGCGCAACGGCATTGAGCCGTATCCGGGCTGCGACGATGATGCGCGTGCCATCGACACGCGCATGGGTGTGCCGAGCAAAATCGCGGAGCGCTTCGACCGCGCGCTGCGCGCAAGGCCCCGGGATGAGGGACTTTTCGGCTTGATTGTGCGTCATTTGGCGACCGGCCTGGGCGACAGCTCGTTGTGGGAACCGATTGATCGCGCGGCCGAGGATCTGATTCCCATCGAGCGTGAAACTAGGCGTGCCGCGGAGCGCTACCTGCGCCTAACGCCGGGCGTCGCTTACTTGGACTTGGGCGCCGAGTTCAAGCGTGTGGATAAGACGCTGCTGCTTCTGCTCGGCCAAGAGCGCGAGCCGGTGAGCGTGGTCGTGGATCGCGATAACGTGAGCATCGCGGCGCGTTTCGATAGCGGGCTCAACTTCGTTACGCTACTCAAATTGGGTGGGGGCATGCCGACGCGTGTGTCCGTGCCACGCACGCGTTTGACGGAAGTCCTGCGCGCGCTCGGCGTCGATCCAGGCGCCGCAGGAATCCAATGATGCGATTTTCTCTGGCGGGATTAGGCGTTGCGGGTGTGGCCGCGCTAGTTGCGAGCCACGCGGCGGCCGCGCCCCCGGTGGTCGCGTTTGCGCCGCCGGGTGCGGGTCAAGCCGGGTTGGGGGTTGGCTTCGACGCTGCCGGCGCGCTCCGTGCAGCAACTTGCGCAACGGCAGCCTGCGCTATCGAGCGCGGAACTGAAATTCCGTTTCCGGCCGAAATGCGAGCAGCGATACCGAGCGTGCAATTCTCGGTAGTCGGCATTGGCGCGGGACGACGCGCCGTAGTGGTGACGGCGAACGAGGCTAAAACTGGGCGCGCTTGGTCGGCGGTCGTGGTCGGGCCATTGGGTGCGGGTGAACCGCGTCTGATTTTTTCCGGCTTTACCGGCTTCGTTGTCGGTGAAGACGGCTTGCGGCGCGGCAAGCGCGTAGATATTTCCGGCCCGGACGAGGATGGGGCGCGCCGCATTGTGGTGGGCGACATTCAGGAAGATCTCTCGTTGTGTGGGCGCCCCGCGGTGCTGGCGCCGTTGTTGCTTGCGAACACCGATCTCAAGTTACATCCGGCGAAGGTGCAGCGGCTGAGTGTCGAGGAGCGTGAACGCGCGCGCGATGTTACCGCGGTGCGCGCCCCTGCTAGTGAGGCCGCACCGGGCTTCGGCTTATTGCACGCGGTTGCAGCGACGAGCGCCGTCGGTAGCCCGAGCGCGCTGAGCGACGGCAATCCGCAGACGAGCTGGGCCGAAAACCGTGGCGGAGCCGGTCGCGGTGAGTTCGTGCTCTTCAACGCCCCCTCGGAATTGCCAATTTCCGGGCTGGATTTATGGATTCGCCCCGCCACTGCTGCGGTCGTTGACGGGGTCGCGCCGCGCGAATTCTGGCTCGCCTCGGAGCATGAGTTGCTGAAAGTGACGATGCCCGAGGACGCTTGGAAGTTTCCGGGCGCGCGCTACACGATCCCGCTCGACCCGCCGCTACAGGGGAGTTGCTTGGCGCTCGTGACCGAGAGCGCATTCGATGAGAACCCCCGCGCGAGGGTCACGTTCAGCGAGCTCCGTGCGCGGACCGAGTTCGATACTTCCTCTGTCCCAGCGCTGGTCGCGGCCCTGGCGGGTGGCGGTGAGCGAGCACAGGCGGCTGAAGCGGTGCTGCGCGTGCTTGGTCAACCGGCCTTCGAAGCCGTTGCCGTTGCGTACGACAGCTTGGATGAGGGCGGCCGTCGCAGTGCGCTGAATGTGCTCGATCAAGCGCCCTGCATTACGAGCTTACCCGTATATTTGGCGGCATTTTCTGGACGATCCCCCGCGCAGGCAATTCACGCGCGGGATCACATTCGGCGTTGCGGCAAGGCGGCGGCGCCGTTCTTGGCGCAGGCTGCGAGCCGCGCTCAGGGCACTTTGCAACTGGGTTTGCTCGGGGAGCTGGTACTTGCCGACGCGGCGCAAAGCGTCGACGTGATCACCTCCTTGCTGGATGTTGACTCGCGCTCGCGCCGCCAAGCGCTGCGTGTAGCGCTGGCCCGCGCCAGCGTGGTGCCCGAAGCAAAGCCGCGCATTACGGCCGTCTTGGCCAACCCGAACGCGAGTGAGCGGCTGTTGATCGACGTCTTGCGGGCGCTCGGTGATCGCGTGAGCGAATTCGAGCCGGAGGCTGGCGCGGCTCTGTCTCGCCTGCAGACGCCCAATGCCAGCTTCCGCACGCGCTTTCTGCTGCTACAGCCCAACGCCGAACTTGCGGCACGCGATCCGGCGTTTCGCGCCGCCCTCAGTCAGGGCTTGGCTTCCGATCCAGATCCGCGCTTCCGAGCCCAAGCATTGACGGTCCTGAAAGATCCGGCGGATTTTAGCGCTCAAGTGACCCAAGCCCTGAGCGATCCCGACATGCGGGTGCGGGAGGCGGCGGTGCGCGCCAGCGCGGCTTTGCCGGGCGCAGTGCCGGCGTTGGCGCAGCGCTTGTCCGAAGATCCTTGGCCGCTCGTGCGCATTGCCGCCGCGGATGCCTTGGCGGCCTCGAGCAGCGCCGCGAGCGCAGATCCGGTGCTCGCCAAAACGCTCGACCACGACGAGTCCCCCTATGTGCGGGCTCACGTGCTGGTGGCGTTGGGCGCTCATCGTGCGGTCACCGTGCTACCGAAGATCCGCGAGCGACTCACCGACAAGGACGAATGGCCCTTGGTGCGCGCGGCCGCGGCCCAAGCCATCGGCTCGCTGTGCGATGAAGACTCCGTACAAACGCTCACCAGTTATGCGCACAAG
This sequence comes from Pseudomonadota bacterium, assembly GCA_040005755.1. Lineage (GTDB taxonomy): Bacteria > Myxococcota_A > Polyangia > Polyangiales > Polyangiaceae > PMG-095. The sequence goes on along the minus strand of JBDTYJ010000092.1, from coordinate 13,760 downwards.
CTTGCTGATCCGATGGCGGACGCCAACGAGCACCTAGTCGGCGCCGCCGCACTGCTTGCCCTGAGCGATCTGCATCCAGCGGATCTGCGGGCGCGCCTCGCACCCCTGCAGAAAAAGGGCGCGCCGGCCCAAGCCAAGCAAGCCGCGGACGCGGTGCTGCGGCGCCGCGGTACGTGTCAAAAGAGTGTTCCAACAAAAATACCAGCCAAGACAAGCGTTCCTGGGAGCTAGGGTCACGCCGCTGCACATTCATCCGCAAATCCATGCCATCGATTCGCCCCAGTGATAGGACCCGCGCATGTCTTTTTCGTTGGTGACTGGCGCGACGGGATTTCTCGGTTCGCACTTGGTGCGTGCGCTGATCGAGCGTGGTGAATCTGTCAAAGCGCTGGTTCGCCCCGGCTCGAACCTGGCGGCGCTGCAAGGTCTGCCCGCCGATCGCTTCAAGATCGCCGTTGGCGACATTCGCATCGAGCCGAGCGTGTTTGCCGCGCTCGCCGGCTGCTCGCGCCTGTATCACGTCGCCGCGAACTTCAAGATGTGGGACCGACAGCGCGCGCGCATCATCGACCCGGCGGTTCAGGGCATGCGCGCCACGCTGCGAGCGGCCCAGCAGCGCGGGCTCGAGAAAATCGTCGTTACGAGCAGCGCCGGCGTGCTGGGCACCACAGTTGAGCAAGAGCTGATGGATGAGACGCACTCTTTCAACCTGCGCGACCCAGAGGCGTATATCGCGGCCAAAGTGGCCGCGGATGAGGTTGTGAGTGAATACCTGGATCTCGGTTTACCCATCGTGAGTGTGCTGCCGGCGAGCAGCGCTGGGCCGGGTGACTGGAAGCCCACGCCAAACGGCCGGATGTTGCTCGATTATTTGAAGACGCCGTCGACGAGTCATTTTCCGGTTTCGGGCGGCGGCATCAACGTCGTGGATGTCGCGGATGTGGCGCAAGGTCACGTGCTTGCCATGGAGCGCGGTGCACTCGGATCGCGGTACCTCTTGGGCGGCGATAACCTCACTTTTAGCCAGCTCTTCGAAACCCTGTGCGACCTCACTGGGCTCTCGGAACCGACTGCGCCGAAGAGTAAGCGCCTGATGCTGCTGGCTGGCACGCTGTTCGAGCTGAACGCACGCATGCGCGGTGGGGAGCCTCGCATCACTTCACGCATGGCCCGCGACTATGTCGATACCTATTCCTGGGTCACGAGCAACAAGGCCGAGACAGAGCTCGGTTATGTCCACCGACCCGCACGCGAAGCGCTGGCCCGCTCGGTGCGTTGGTTCTTGGCGAACGGCTACCTGCCCGCGAAGGCGGCCAGTCGTGTTCGCTTGGAGTTGCGCCCGGTTTGACGCGCCGCGCTGGCTTCCTGACCGGGCTCGTTGCGGCAGCTCTGGCGGCCTGGCCGGCTGCGCTTCGCTTCCAGGCGGCTCTGTTTTGGCAGGCGTTCGCGGTGTGTTTGGCTGGGGCGGCCTTGGTGATGGCACCATTGTCGGCGGCGCTGGCTAGCGCTGTACGCAGCAGGTTTCGTCAGGCGTTAACGCTCGGGATCCTCCTGGCGTCAGTGCCTCTTCTGCCCTTTGCCGCTGTGCTGAAAACGGCCACGCATCATCGGCCGTTGGGCGGCGTCACGTTCGCCGTGATCGCCGGCGCGGTGACGGTTGGTTTGTCGGTCGTGAGCGCGCGCTTGATTACCTGGGCGGGTGCACAGCAGACGGCTGCGCGCAGGCTGTCTCGGCTGTGCGTGGTCGCTTTCGCTGCCCTGGGCGCGGCAGCGCTGCTGCTCGCGCTGACGCAGGGGCTGAAGGGCGGCGACAGCTTTCGAAATGGCTTCTTTGACGCGCTCCGCGTGCTCGGGTTCGCAACCCTGGCGGCACGAGTTCCGCTGCCCACGGGGCTGGTGCGTCGCCTGCGCGGGTTTGGGCTTGCGGCGTGGATTGCGGTGGTTACGGTCGGGGTGTGCCTCGGTCACGCTCCCGCCATGCAGACCGAGCTCGCCGACCTGTGCCCGGTTCTGCATTGGCCGTTGCTCTGGCTTGGCGGCTGACGAACGACGCGCCATATTTCGGAGGGTGATGGGTCGCGCCGCTCTCCGGCTGATCGTCTTTTTCGTGCTGCTGCTGGGTGCGCCTGCGTGGGCGGCGCCGGGTGGCACGGCGGCTCCTGCTTCGGCCGGGGTTCGGCAAGGAACTACCGAGGTGGACCCGCCGCGGGCCGGCGCTGCGGAAGAACCGGCAGAGCCCGCAGCCACGCTCACCGCGCTGCCCTCTTCGGTTGCCGATGCGCCTCGCCTCGGCGCCGGGGTGTTGCGCATGCCGCCCGTGCCGGCCGGTTTCAATACCTACAACGCGCGCTGGCTCAGCTTCGTTTATCACCCTTCCAGTCGTGAACGAATGCAGCCGCTGATCGCGCAAGCGGACGCGGTGCGCAGTGAGCTCACCGAGCGCCTCGGCTTCCCCGTGCTTTCCGAAGCGCGTGTGGAAATTGCGCGGACGCCGCTCGAGATGACTACTCTTGCGCCCCCCGGCGCGCCTTACCCGGAATACGCGTCGGGCGTTGCCTATTCGGAGCTCGGCCTCGTGCTGCTTACCCTGGCGCCCGTGCATCCGGGCGCCGAGCAAGATTTGGGGGAGGTGTTTCGGCATGAGCTAGCGCACGTGGCCTTGAACGACGCGCTCAACGGCCGGTCGGTGCCGCGTTGGTTCAACGAGGGTTTTGCGGTGTTCGCCTCCGGTGAGTCGGCCTTCGTGCGCATGAAAACGTTGAGCATGGCCACCGTTGGCGGCTCGCTGATTCCGCTACGCGAGCTGGAAAACAGCTTCCCGAGCGATGAAGGCAAAGCGCAGGTCGCCTACGCCGAGGCCGTGGACGTGCTTCGGTTTCTCGTCCGTCGTGAAGACGCGCACCGCTTCCGGGCCCTGATCGCCGAGCTGCGCTCCGGAAAACCCTTCGACAAGGCGGTCCTGGGAGCATACGGCATCGAGCTTTCAACCCTCGAGCTGGAGTGGCGTGATGACGTCTCACGGCGTTACACGTTTTGGCCGATCTTGCTCAGCGGCACCTTCCTCTGGGTGATTGCGCTCGGCGTGTTCGTCTGGGGTTGGCGGAGGCGGCGTCGCCGCGACAAGTTAACGTTGCAGCGCTGGGCACGCGAGGAAGCGATGGAAGACTTGCAGCGCGCGCGACTCGCGTTGCGCACCGAAGCGGCGCGCGTGCACATCGTTCTGGCAAATGCCGCCGAGGCCAGCGCGGCGCAGCTCGCTCTGCCGCCGCCCAGTGAAATCGAGGTGCCCCGCGTCGAGCACGACGGCGCCTGGCATACGCTGCACTAAGGGCGGGGCGCGCTCCCCGCTACGCCTCAGTGGTCAATGCCGGCCGATGCTGTGCTGTTCGATACGCCGACATTCGTCGATCAAGCGTTCGAAAATGCGCCGCACGGTCTCGCCATCCAAGGGGGCTGGGGCCTGACTAGATAAGCGTTCCAACATGTTGCGCTCGCGGTTTGGGTCGTAAACGGCGATTTCGTTCTTGCGCTTGAACTCACCGACGGCCAAAACCAACTGCACGCGCTCGGCGACGAGCTGCAAAATGCGGCCATCCAAGTCGTCGATGCTTTGCCGTAGCGCTTCGAGCTCAGGGGCAGGCTTCACGCCTCGACCGTAACATCAGAAAGCGTGCTCGTCAGCGCACTACCGTGGGGCAACCAGCCAGGACCCGCACGTTCAGCACGTCCCCCGCGCTCAGGGTGCTGCACGCGCCGCCGCTGAACTGGATGCTTTTTTCCCCCGTATAGCGCCAGCCGTTGCTGTCGCTTTTGGGCACGAGCTGATGGTCGAAATACACGTTCACCAGACCCGGGTCGGCGGGCGCGTCGGTCAGCGGCAAATCACACGTGATGGCGACCTGCGCTCCGATGCTGCGCAAGGCGGAGGTAAGGTCATTGGTGTCGGAAACCGCGTAATACGGGGTGGGCCCCGGGCGGGCGGTGTTCCCCGCGACCGCCAAACGCCCGAGCACCTGCGCGTACTCTTCGCTGCCCGGCATGCCGACCACATAGGTGTCCACGCCGTTCGCCTCGAAATCCGCCACTGAAGCTTCGGTCGCGTCCGCGTCGACGCAATAGCCGACGCCCACCTCACCCACCAACTTGGGATCGCAGCAGTTGAAAGCGGCGTCGCAGTCAGTACCTGAAATCGACTCATGCTCGATGTTTGGGATGCAGGCGTCGGGGCTGCACTTGAGGTCGACGTTGCAGTTCGGCGCGCCATCGGTCATCAGCACGACGTACGTTTTTTTTCCGGTCAACCCGAGGATGGTGGGTTCGAGCGCGCGCAGAGTGGCGGCCGTGGGGGTGGCCCCGGCGGGCGTGATCTGACCGAGTTGCCCGAGTAGGCTAGCCAAGTGCGGGCCGTCGCTGCCGCTTTCGGCGAAGCTAGGCGCGTCGCCCGCAACCGTCTTGGAAATTTGTAACCCTGGCGCGCAGCCGTCCGAACTGGTGAATGCCGGGAACACACCGGCGCCGTAGCGGACGCGGTGTCCAATCGAGCGCAGCATCTTGCTGATCGCGATGCGCGCGTTCTCGTATTTGCTGTAGGTGCTGCCGGGCAGAGTTTCCCCCATGCTGCCGGAGCGATCGACGATGAAGTACAAGTTAGGCGGATCGCTAACGGCCGGGATTTCCTGATTGCCGCAAAGCGCGGCATCCGTGCCGGCGTCACCGAGGACGAGGTCGCCCGGGCCGCCGCCCGCGGAGCCGCCCGCGCCGTGCCCCCCTTGCGGCAGGTCGAACGCTGGCGGGTGTTCGCTCTGCCCGCAGCTCAGCGCCGTTGCCGCGCTGAGCCCGAGCCCGAGCGCGAGCCGAGATATCCGGGACACAGGGCTAAACCATAGCATCCGGCCGGAAGCCTGGGCGCCCGGTCCGCGTTATGGTGCCTCGCGTGACGCGCCCGCCGACACCGAGCCGCTATGAGCTCCTGACCCTCGTCTTGGCGGTCATTGCCTGCCTTTCGTTCGTGCTTGGCTTGACGGACGTGAGCGCGCGCCGCTTGCTTGTCCCGGCGTTCAAAGTGGGTGAACCGATTCAGGTTTCCGCGTTGCAGCGCTCGGCCTCGGTGCATGCAACGGTGCTGAACGAAGGCGGAGCGGGGCTGGCCGGGGCCACGGTACAGGTGTTCTGGGAGCACGATCGCCGCTTCTTTTGGGCCGGTGCGGGATCCACTGATCGTTCGGGCCAGGCCACCCTGATTGGGTTGCCCGTCGGGCGGGTCTGGCTGCTTGCCGAGGCGCCGGGTTTCGCGCGCAGTTCGAGCGCTGCCGTGCTCAGCGGCGAGCCGCGCACGGTCCGCTTTAGCCTGCACCCGGCGCAGACGCTGACAGTGATCGTGCAGGACGAAACGTCCCTACCGATTCCGAGGGCAACGGTGCTCGTCGACACCGCTGACCCATTGCCGTTCGGTGCGCTGAGCGACGAGCTCGGCGTTGCGCATTTAGCCCGGCTAGGCGCGGCGCCGTGGACGGTCAAGGCGTCGGCGCCAGGCTACGAATCGGTGTCGCGCGGCGGTGTGCGTGGCGCGCTGACGCTGACGCTGCGCCGCCTGGCGTCGCTCGAAGTGACGGTTCTCGGCGAGGACGGCAAGCCGGCGCCGGAGGCAACCGTGATGATCGCTGGGGCTATGCTCTGGCCCGCGCGCAGCGCGCTCACCGATCGCGCGGGCAACGCGCGCATCGCTGGGCTCTTGGCAGGCAGTTACGATTTGCGCGCAGTGCTCGGAAATTCCGTATCCCCCACGCTGCTTGGTTTCGACCTAGCGCGCGGCGCAAATGACAAGCTGACGCTGAGCCTGCAGCCCGGCCGCACCGTGATCGCGCTCGTGACTGACGGCGAAGGCTCAAGTCCCATCGTGGTTGCAAACGCGGACGTTGTGCTGGCTGAGGGCGGAGTCAGCTCATTTCCAATCCGCGGGCGCACCGGGAGCGACGGAAAAGTCGCGCTCGGGCCAATCGCATCGGGTTCGGCGACACTGGGCGCGCGGGCGGAAGATTTCGTGGGCAGCTCGCTCGTAGCGGTACCCGACGTGCTGAACGGACCGGTCCACGTGCCACTGATACGCGGCGCGACGATTCGCGGTGAAGTCACCGATGCTCGGGGTTACCCCGTGGAGGGCGCCACCATCGAGGTCGTGGGCAGCGACCCGAGTGGCCTGCCCATTGCCGAAACGCCAGCGCTGGTCGGCTTTCGGCAAAACCACTTTGCGTGGTCGTTACCGGGCCCTTTGCCGCTGATCCCGGCAGGTGAGCTAGGCGTCATGCCGGGCCCGGTTCCGCCGATTCCGAAGCCCGGCACCGATCCGGAACTATCCGTCAATTCCGCTGATTTCGCAGTGCCGCTGGCGGAGCTTGCGCCCTGGCAAACGAACCGCGGAGGCCAATTCACTGCCCGCCCAATCACCCCCGGTCGGGTGCGCGTGATCGTCCGTCACCCGGACTATGTCGAAGGCACGAGTGACTTGGTTACGGTGGGCGCTGGCGGGGAGGCACAGCTCAAGATCGTGCTCTTGAAGGGTGGCTCGCTCGAAGGGCGGGTTGTCGACGAGCACGATCAACCGCTCGCCGGCGTCGAGGTCCAGCTGAGCTCTCCCAACGCGACCCGCACCGAGGTTTCGACCACCGCGAGCGACGGAACGTTCGCCTTTGCGGCGGTCCCCTCCGACCTCACCATCTCGTTGGCGCGGCAGGAGGATCCGACCCGGGTGGTCTTACGCAAATCTTTGCATCTCGCGGAGGGCGCCAAAGAAACACTGTCTTTGATCTTGCCCGCCGCGCGAGACGCCGTACGCATCGTAGTGTTGAGCGAAGAGGATCGCCCCATTGAGCTTGCCGAGCTCACCGTGACCTCGCTCGAGCCGACCCGCCCGCTGCGCCTCACGCGCTTCACCGATTCGGAAGGCGCCGTCACGATCGCCGATGCTTACGGGGAAAATTTGCGTGTTTCTGCCGAGGCGCCCGGCTATTCACGCTGGGCCCAGACTTTTGCTGCAGCGCCCAAGGAGCTAAAGCTGATCCTGAAGCACGGTGTGATCGTGGAAGGCCGTGTGACCGCGGTGCGCGGGCGCCATGTGGTCGCCGGTGCCACGGTGACGGTGCAGCAGGATGGCGTGCGCAAGGTGGCGACTAGCGATGCCGACGGGGCTTTTCGCTTGCGAGACATCGCCCCCGGCGATGTGCGCGTGCGCGTCGAGCATCCTGACTTTGCCGATGAAGACAGCACGCTCCGCGTCGAGGCGACCGGCCGAGCCGACCGTGCATTCACGCTGCCCGACATCGATCTTGTGGAGCCGGGTGAGGTTGAAGGTGACGTCGTCGACGAACGCGGCGAACGGGTTGCGGGTGCGCGAGTGATGGTGGGGGATGTTCCGAGCTACGTGCCGGCGGGGAAATTGCCGCATCGCGCGGTGCTCACCGACAATGACGGCCACTTCCTGCTCGCTTACGTGCATCCGGGAGCAGCGCTCATTTCTGCGCTATCCAGCGTTGCGGGGCGTGGCAGCGCCCGCGTCGCGGAAGTCAGCTCCGGGCACTCAACGCGCAATGTCCGCATCACCCTCACTTCGCGAGGTACGAGCAGCGACGCCGAGCCGATCGCTGCCGGTAGCGTTGCGGTCACATTGGGCGAGCGCGGCAGCGCGCCGGACATCGAAGTTGTCGTGGTCAACGTCGCCGAAGGGAGTGAGGCCGAGCGCGCCGGAGTTCAAGCCGGTGACGTCGTGATCGCGCTCGACGGGGTGCACCAAAGCTCGATGGTGGCTGCTCGCACCACGCTTGCAGGTCAACCCGGCACTGATTTGGTGCTGGAGGTGCAGCGCGCGGGCGCCCGCCTCAAGTTCCGCGTACTGCGCGAGGCGATTCGACGTTGACCGCTCGCGCCGTGCTCGCGCTTACTTCGCGCGCGCAATGAAGTCGAGTACGACCGGCGCCTGCTGGGCGACCTTGCCCTTCAAATTGCTAGTCAATGCCTCGGTGATGGATTTGACGAGTTTGCCCGCGCCATCGCGAGGATTTACTTCGAACTCTTCCAAGCCGATGGCCAACGGTTCGAGCGTTTTCACGTGAATCGACTGGGCCTTGTCGCCTTGGTACGCCACCGTGATCGAAAGCTTGGCGCTCTTGGTTTGCTTGCGACCGTGCAGACGAAAGTCCCCAGTGGCGGTGGCCGTGAGCGTGCGCTCTGCGCCGCTCGCGCCAGCAACGTTCGTCAACGAAGCGTTGTCGAGCTTATCGATCTTGAATTCAACCCAGCGATTGGCCTCCGCCTGCTCTGGCGTCACGTCAGCCTCGAGCGGCACGATTTGCAGCCAATTGCGCGCGTGCGTGTTCTGTAGCTCGCTCTTCGCACGTTCGCTGTACGCCGCTTTGTCGTCGCCGCGCTTCTGCTGGTAGAGCACGAGCTTCTGCAGGTCGACTTTAACGAGCGCGGTGGACTTGGACACATCCGACAGATCCACGAATAAGTCGCCGGAAAGCGCACCCGAAGCGTCGCCGTCGATCTTTTCGAGCGGCGAATCCATCAAGAACGTGACCTTGCTCGAGGCCGAGTCGACGCTGAACTGCGTGGCGCTAGCCGCCGCTGGCGCTGCCTGCAATGCGGAAGCCACGGGGGCCAACGTGGCCTGCGCCTTGTCCTTGCACCCGCCGAGGCCCAAGCCCGTGCCGAAAGCTCCCAATAAAAAACCGAATTTCACGACGTTCATACGCGGTCTCCTTCATTCCAAGTTCGGATTCCCGCGTAGTACGTCGTCCCGTGCGGTCGGTTTCGGTGCGCGCGGATTTGACTTAGTTCGCACACGACGGCTGCGGCGCGGCGCGCCGGCCGAATTTCACTGCGCGTCGCCGTCGAACGTCTCGGTCGGCTCTTTGCGGTCGCCGGGAGCGAGCAGGAACAGGAACGGAACGACGCCCATTGCCAGCAGCAGGGTACCGACGATTTTAACGAGCGTGACTAGACCGGGTTCGGGCATGGCGAGCGGGACGATACCCGGCCCCTTCCGCGGCGCAAGTACCCAGGCCGGGGCTGCCAAAAGCGCCTTGTAAACTTCAATGTGGGCTGTCGTAGGCTGGGCCCGCCTCTTGCACTGACCGTGACCATGCTACCTAGCGAACCGCCGCCCCCGTCGCGTGCTGTGTTGCGTCGTCCGCGCATCTTGCTGGTCGACGACGACCCCTCGGTTCTGCGTGCTCTATGGCGAATGCTCAGGAACTCGCGGCCGGATTTCAAGATCAATGGGGCTTCTAGCGCGGCCCAAGCTTTGGAGGCACTGTCAGAGCTCAGCTATGACGCCGTGATCACGGACCTGCACATGCCCGGCGGCGGCGGCGAGGCGGTGCTCGAGGCGTTGGCGGTGCACTATCCTGAGACAGCCCGCATCGTCCACTCGTCTCAACTCGAGTCATTCGATACCGGCAATGCGCGCAAACTCGCCCACGTGGTGCTGGCGAAGCCCGCTTCCGAGGCCGAGTTGGTGCAGGCCGTGGAAGGCGCGCTGCTCGATACCGCCGCGGGCAGCCGGTCCAGCTGCGGTTGAGGGCTGCTCCTGACGGCGCGTGGGCTCAGCCGAGCAGCTTGGCAATCGTTGCCAACTGCATATTACTCGTTCCCTCGTAAATTTTGCCGATCTTCGCGTCACGATAGAACTTCTCCGCTGGGCATTCGCGGGTGAAGCCGATACCGCCGAAGAATTCCACGCATTGCGACGCAGTGCGCTCCGCCACCTCCGACGCGAACAGCTTGGCCATCGCGGCTTCTTTGACGAAAGGTCGGCCTGCGTCTTTGAGGCGCGCCGCGTTGTACACGAGCAGGCGCGCGGCCTCGATTTCCATCGCCAAGCGCGCGTACTGAAACTGCATGCCTTGAAATTCGGCGATCGGTTTGCCAAATTGCACGCGCTCGCGCATGTAACTCATGGCCTGTGCGAACGCGCCTTCGGCAAGGCCCAGCATCTGCGCGCCGATGCCGATGCGGCCCTCATTCAAGGACTCAATGGCGATCTTGTAGCCGCGCCCGACCTCACCGAGCACGTTCTCTAGCGGCACTTCGCAGTCGTCCAACAGCAGCTCGCATGTGCTCGATGCCCGAATGCCGAGCTTGTCCTCCTTCTTTCCGACCGAAAAACCCGCAAACTCGCGCTCTACCAAGAACGCCGTGATGCCCCTGTAGCCCGCGCTAGGGTCGACGTTCGCAAAAACGACGAACAGCGAGCTCTCGTGCGCGTTGGTGATCCAGAGCTTGCGGCCATTGAGTACGTAGCGATCGCCTCGGCGCTCGGCGCGGGCCTTGAGTGCGAAAGCGTCGGAGCCCGAGCTGGCTTCACTGAGCGCGTACGAGCCGACCCATTCTGCTGCGAGTTTGGGGCAGTACCGCGCCTTTTGCTCCGGGGTGCCCCAACGCAGGAGGCCGTTTTCGACCAGGGTATTCTGAACGTCGATCAGCACTGCAACACTCGGATCGACGCGAGCCATGGCTTGTACCGCGAGTACGGCGTTGAAAAACGTACTGCCGGCGCCGCCGTATTCAGCGGGGATTTCCACGCCCATGACGCCTAGCTGGAACAGCTCCGCGACTAACAGCGGGTCGAGCCGTCCGGATTCGTCCATTTCGCGCACTTTTGGCGCGACGCGCTCCGCAGCGAACGCGAGCACCGTGTCGAAGAAGAGTCGCTCGTCGTCCTGTAGATCAGTGAGTGCGGTCATGTCATTGGCTAAAATGCCCGGTCGCCGTCAGCGCCGCAACTGGTACACTCCCGCCCGGTATGGCAGGCAACAGTTTCGGTCAGGCATTCCGGATCACCACAGCCGGTGAATCCCACGGCCCTGGCAACGTAGTGATCATCGACGGCTGCCCCTCCGGGTTGTCCCTCTCGGTGGAAGATTTGCTGGTGGATCTGAATCGGCGTCGGCCAGGTCAGAGCCACCTGGTCACTCAGCGCCAGGAGGCGGACGCGCCCGAAATCTTGGCCGGCGTCTTCGACGGCCGCACCACGGGCACGAGCCTGGCGATTTTGGTGCGCAACGAAGACCAACGCAGCCGCGACTACAACGACATCAAAGACAAGTACCGCCCGGGCCATGCGGACTACACCTACGACGCGAAGTACGGCTTTCGGGATTACCGGGGCGGCGGCCGCGCAAGCGCGCGCGAAACGGTGGCGCGCGTCGCCGCCGGAGTGGTCGCCAAAAAGGTGATCGCGGAAGGCTTCGGCGGCACCGTCGTCGGTTACGTGAAGCAGGTCGGCAACGTCATCGCAAGCGTGAGCGAGCCGGAGAAGGTCACGCTCCATGACGTGGAGACATTCCCCGACGGCAGCCCGAACATTGTGCGGTGCCCGGACGTGACGCGGGCTTACGAAATGATCGAGCTCATTGAGCGCATGCGCAAAGACCAAGACTCGATCGGCGGAGTCAGCGAAATCGTGGCCAATAACGTGCCTCCCGGGCTCGGTGAGCCGGTATTCGACAAGCTCAAAGCCGACCTGGCCAAGGCGTTGTTCAGTGTGCCGGCGGTGCTGGGCGTTGAATACGGCACAGGCTTCGCGTGCGCTACGCAGCGCGGCAGTGAGCACAATGACGAGTTCTTCGCCGAAGAGCGTGACGCCGGAACGCGGCGTATCCTCACGACCAGCAATCGCCACGGCGGCATGCTGGGCGGCATTTCCTCGGGGATGCCGATCGTCCTGCGCGCAGCGATTAAACCCACCAGTAGCTTGTCGCGCGAGCAGAAGACCGTGACCAGTGACGGGGAAGAGGCAATGATTCGCACGAAGGGCCGGCACGATCCGTGTCTGCTTCCGCGCTTCGTGCCCATTGGTGAGGCGATGGTGGCGATCGTGCTAGCTGATCATTACTTGCGTTATCGCGGCCAACGCCCCAGCTGAGGATGTATGGAGAGCGACGTTTTTTCCGGCACTTATGCGCTCGTTACCGGCGCCTCCTCCGGGCTCGGGGAGGAGTTTGCGCGGCAGCTGGCTCACCGCGGTTGCAACCTGGTTTTGACAGGGCGCGCGCGAGAGAAGCTCGAAACCTTGGCCTCGGATTTGGCGCGTATCAACGGCGTGGCCACCCGCGTCGTCACGGCTGATTTGGCGCAGCCAGGCGGCGCCGAGCAGTTGGCGCTGATCGTGGACGATCTAGGAGTCACCATCGATCACTTGGTGAACAACGCAGGCTTCGGCTCGGCCGGCAACTTCGCGGAGAGCGAAGCGCGCCGCGAGACGGGCATGGTGCGGGTGAATGTGGAATCGGTGGTGTGTCTGTCAGGTCACTTTTTGCCGGGCATGGTGAAGCGTAACCGCGGTGGCATCATCAATATCGCCTCCATCGCGGCGTTTCAGCCGACGCCGTACATGGCGACCTATGGCGCCAGCAAAGCGTTCGTCGTCAGCTTCTCGGCCGCGTTGGCTTCGGAGCTGGAGAAGTCGGACGTGCGCGTGCTGGCCTGTTGTCCCGGCCCCGTTCCGACCGGTTTTCAGGCAGCCGCAGGCATTCGCGAAGGCAGCGTCCTGAAGTTTGCCAAGCTCGAACCGAACGAAGTCGTGCAGAGCACGCTCGAGGCATATGCTTCCGGACGCGTGGTGTATGTGCCAGGCACGGCGAACGCGGTGCAGACTACGCTCTCGAAGCTACTGCCCCGCGCCCTGGTGGTCCGGGCGGCGCGCTACTCGATGCGCCGCCTGGGTCGCGCCTAGGCGCGGGTTACGGCTCAGGCCGATTTCACGCACTTCACGAGCTCGCTCAGCATTCGGTCCGCAAGTACCAGGCCGTCGCTGATCGCTTCGGCTTCCCCGGCGCGGCGCGTGAGGCGGCCGTCGGGGCTGAGGCGATACAAAGACTTCTTGCTGGCGACGAGCGCGCCGATCTTTGCGGGATCCAAGGGCGTGTCTTGCAAGAGGTGTAACGTCGCCGACTTCGCGCTGGCTTCGCAGCCCACAGCGCGTAACCGGCGCAGCTCCGTTTTGAGGCGCATCAGCTCCACCAAACGCCGAGCGGCGAGTGGCGGCGGGCCGAAACGGTCCTCCATTTCGCGCGCTAATTCCGTGACTTCGGACTCGTCAAGCGCGCCCGACAAGCGCTTGTACATGGTCAAGCGAACGCCGACCTCGGCAATATAATCCTCCGGCAGCAATGCTTCGACGTCGAAGTTCAGGTCCGGATCGACGTCGTGCGTGACCACCTCGCCCCGAAGCTCGTGCGTCGCGTCCTCGAGCATTTTACAGAAGAGGTCGAAGCCAACGCTCTCCGCGAAGCCACTTTGATCGGCGCCCAGCAAGTCACCCGCCCCGCGCAGCTCCATATCCAGGGTGGCAATGTGAAAACCCGAGCCGAGCTCGGTGTATCGCTCCAAAGCCTCGATGCGCGCGCGCGCTTCATCGCTCAACTGGCTGGCAGGGGGCACCAACAGATAGGCGTAGGCGCGCTCGTTGGCTCGCCCCACGCGACCCCGCAGTTGGTACAGCTGCGAGAGGCCGAACAAGTCCGCGCGATCGACGATGATGGTGTTCGCGCGTGGGATATCCAAGCCGCTCTCGATGATGGCCGTCGCGACCAGCACGTCGTACTCCCCCCGCACGAAATCCAGCATGGTTTGTTCCAGAGCACTTTCGCTCATTTGGCCGTGTCCCACCGCCACGCGGGCCGTGGGCAGCAGCTCTTTGATCCGCTGCGCGCGCTCGTAGATCCCCTCCACACGGTTGTACACGTAGAACACTTGGCCGCCTC
>JBDTYJ010000091.1:0-16873 GCA_040005755.1 Pseudomonadota bacterium | reverse complement strand
AAGATCTGAGCGTGCCGGTGATCATGGCCAGCCTGCTCGAACAGGCCAAGCAGGGAGTGGACTACTTCACGATTCACGCCGGCGTGCTGCGCGAACATTTGCAATTCGTGCAACGCCGCTTGATCGGCATCGTGAGTCGCGGTGGCTCGCTGCTTGCCAAATGGATGCTGGTGCACGGTCAGCAGAACCCGATGTACACGCACTTCGACGAGATCTGCGACATCATGCGTCAGTATGACGTCTCGTTCTCGTTGGGCGATGGCCTGCGCCCGGGTGGCCTCGCGGACGCAAGCGACGACGCCCAACTGCGCGAGCTCGAAACGCTGGGTGAGCTTACGGAGCGCGCCTGGCGTAAGGGCGTGCAGGTCATGATCGAGGGCCCCGGGCACGTGCCGTTCGATCAGATCGAGTACAACATGAAGCTCGAGCGCAGCCTGTGTCACGGCGCGCCGTTCTACGTGCTGGGCCCGCTCGTCACGGATGTGTTCCCGGGGTACGACCACATTACCTCGTGCATCGGCGCGACGGCGGCCGCGTATCACGGCGCGAGCATGCTCTGCTACGTAACGCCCAAGGAGCACGTGGGCCTACCCAAAAAGGATGACGTGAAGCAAGGTTGCATCGCCTACAAAATCGCGGCGCACGCCGCGGACGTGGCGCTCGGCATTCCTGGCTCCCGTGACTGGGATGACTCGCTGACCAAAGCGCGCGCTGCGTTGAACTGGGAAAAGCACTTCGAGCTCGCCTTCGACGGCGACACGGCGCGCGCGTTCCACGACGAAGATCTGGATGTGGATACCGATTTCTGCGCGATGTGCGGGCACGATTGGTGCTCGGTGCGCATCTCCAAGGAAATCGTGGAGTTCGCGAGCGGCAAAGCCGATGGCTTCGAACGCGACAAGGTCATGCAATCGGCGGCGCTCACCCCCGAGCAGCGTGAAATCCTGGAAAAGCGCGGCGTGCTCAGTCCCGATGAAATTCACCGCCTGGCGTCGAAGACCCGCAAAGCGGTGGGTGCTGAGGGCAACAAGGCGTCCTGCCATTCGGATCTGGCCGCGCCGAAAACCGCCCAGGAGATTCAAGAGGAGCGGCTAGTACAGCTGCGGCTCAAGCCTGAGGTGACGGCGGCGGAGTGACCACGGTGCAGGAGGGGAACTCAAGTCACGTTTTTCACATTACCGAGCGCAGCGTGTTTGCTGCTGCGCTCGAAACGGGCGCGTACGAAGCCGAAAGCTTGAAGAGTGAAGGGTTCGTGCACTGTTCTACGCGGGAACAAGTACTGCGCAGCGCCGGTCGCTTTTTCGCGGGCCGCTCGGGGCTCGTTCTCTTGTGCATTGAGGCTTCCCGGCTCGGTGATCGGCTGCGTTACGAAGCCGCGGACGGCGAGTCGTTCCCGCACTGTTATGGACCGATCCCGCTTGATGCCATCCCCGCGGTGATTGATTTCCCTTGCCGCGCGGACGGCGGGTTTGACCTGCCGGAGGAGCTGGACGTGTTCGCGGGTTAGACGCGCACTTCCAGAGCTAAGCGACATGCTTCGCGCGAGCGCGGAGCGCGAAGCGGGCTGAACTGAAGTTGAACGGTCACTGCGAGCAGGTGAGCGGCCGAGGCGAGCTAAGCTTCATACGCGGGTGCGTCGGATCGAAAAGCGGAGCGCTGGGTGACAGCCGTGGATGCTGCTTCAACGCCTTCGCTAGCGCGTCGCGAAAGGAGCGACCGGTATTCACCTGGACGCGATCCGCGCCGAGTTTGAGCGCCGGAAATAGGTTGTCTCCGCCAGTGGCGAGGTAATTGCTGGTGGCGATCAGCAATGTTTCGCTATCGCCGATCGCGCGACCGTTCGTGCGGTACACACTGACCTCCAGCCCGGATTTCCCGCACGCTGCAACGATGCGAAGGCCGCTCACCGATACGATGCCATGCTCGTCGTGGCTCAAGTGCGCGGCCAGCATCCGCTTCAACTCCGCGCCCGTGAGGTGCACTGCAGCCAGCGTGTTGTCGAACGGCATGGCCTCGTACAGCTCACCATAGGACAGGGGACCCGCAGGCAAGTCGGCGCGTAAACTGCCCCCGTTCAGAATGGCCGCGTCTGCGCCGATCACGGAATCACGGATCAAGTCCGCGAACAGATTGCCGAGCGGCGACTCCGCATCATGCTCGCCCGTGAACGGTTTGCTCAACGTACAGCCAACGGGCTCTTGGCGTCGGCTTTCAACCATGGCGAGCGCCGGCATGATCGCGGTCAGCAACGCTGGGTCTTCGATGGTGGCTTGCCCCTCGTAGTCCGAAAGTGGGCAACCGCCGTCAGCGACGAGGCTTGGACACAAATCATGGGGCGGGAATACCTGCTGACTTTGCACGTGGTGCGTCGCCCCGCTAATGCGCAAATCAATGCGCGAAAACGCGCGCCCAGCCGCATACGCCTCGGCGATCGGGATGCCGTTCACCACGTGCGCCACGCCAGCGTGCGAATGACCGCCGAAGATTGCGTCAACCGTGCCGGGCGGCAGCGCCCGAGCAACGTCGAAAATTTCGGCGTCTGGCCTGCAGCTGCTGATGTCTTCGGGGTTGCTGAAGTCCTTGCAGTCGGCGCCCGCGTGCGCGAGCGCGACCACCACTTCCGCTCCGGCGGCGCGCAGGGCTCGTGCCTCTTGAACCAGCGCGGGCGCGAGCGGGTCGACGCCCAAGCCGACAAATAGTGGCGCTGCGACGATGCTCGGTGTTTCGGCGGTGAGCAGGCCAACGAAGCCGACGTGCACGCCACCCACTTCCACGATCGCGGAGCGCGTCAGCTTTTCCCAGCCCGGCGATTCGTGCGTACCGCGCACCACCAAGTTGGCGGAGAGCATTGGGAACGTGGCCTCGCGAATGCGGGCTTTGATCGCGCCTTGTGGATCGCCTTCAGTGGTGTCACCCACTGGGCCAAAGTCGAACTCGTGGTTGCCCAGCGCGGCAGCCGTGATGCCCAGCGTGCGGTACGCGCTGATGACCGTGGCGCCTTCGGTCAAATTCGATTCGAGCGTGCCTTGGAACATGTCGCCCGCGTCAACCAGGGCGACCGCTCCGCCCTCTGCGGCGCGCGTGCGCCGCAGGTTGGCCGCGTAACCCGCGAAGCCAGGTAGCGCCTTCAGCCGGCCGTGTAGATCATTTAGCCCCAGGAAGCTCAGTGTGAAATCAGCCTGCGCGGCGTGCAGAGGCGGGCTCGGCGTGTCTTCCGCGCCCGGCGCGATCATCGGCTCACGCGCGCCCGGGCCGGCGCAGCCCGGTGTCGCGCCGCCGACCAGGGCGAGCAGCCCAGCGATGGCGGAGCGAGGCAGGGTGGTGCGCATGAGCCCGTAAAGCGCAGAAATTCAGCTCTGTTCGAGCAGACCGCGCAGCCGTGCAGGCGCGATGCGGAAATCACGCTTGCAGTACTCACAGGCGATCTCCAAAACCTCGTTGCTTTCGAGCAAGTGCTCCAAATCACTGCGGCTGAGGCTCGCCAGCGCGGACACGACGCGCACTTCATCACACCAGCACTCGAAGCGCACGGGACGCTCCTCCAGGCGCGTGAAAGGCATGCCGTACAAAAGCTCATCCAGCAGCCAGCTCGGGTTGAACGAGGGATCGCGAAGCTGCGGGTCAATCGACTCGAAGTCACGCAGGCGCTCGGTCATGACCATGATCGGGCCGCGCGCGGCTTCCGGCAGGAGCTGCACCAAGTAGCCGCCGGCGCTCGTGACGCGATCACCGTCGAAGATGGTTCCGACCGCGAGCATGGACACGACTTGCTCCGAAGTCTGCATGTAGGCCATGAAAGCGTGGGAAATGCCGCCGTGCTTCGGCACCTCTACGATGCCTTGGTTGATGCGGCCGCCGGGCAGCGTGCGCATCAGCTGCAGGACTGCGCCGTCCCCGAGGGCAATCTCTTTGGCGTTGCCCTTGAGCTGAATCAGGCCGCGTGTGAGGCCTGCCGGGTGCGAATCCGCGATTAGGCTGCCGCTGTTTTGCGAGCCCTTTAGGATGCCTTGCACGCGCAGATCCGGCGCCATGGTTTCGCGGAACAGGATCGAGCCCGTGAGCAGGTCACCGAAGTGGCGAGCGTTGTTTCCGGTGATGCCTTGCGCCTCCACCGCGCCGCGCACGGTTTGAGTCGTGCAGGCAGTTATCACGCGGAAAGCGCCATCGTCCGTGATGGCGCGCAATACGGTATCGGAAGGCTCGTGCACCCTGGAAATCTAACGCCGGACGCGCCGAGGGTCCAGTCGCGCGCGGGATCCGGGGTATAAGCGTAACCGATGAGCTCCCCGGAACCGGAACGCGCGACCTTGCTGGTGGCCTGCCCGGATCGGCGCGGCATCGTGGCCGCGCTGGCACAGGTCCTATATGGCCACGGGGCGAATATCTTCGATTCCGACCAGCACACGGACACGGTGGCGGCCCAGTTCTTTCAACGCCTGCATTTCGACCTGACCGATCTGCAAACGGACCGCGGTACGCTCGAGCGCGCCATTTCGGAGGTCGCGGAGCGTTTCAGCATGCGCTACGAGCTGCGCTACCAAAAGCAGCCCAAACGCGTGGCGTTGTTCGTCTCGCGCTACGACCATTGTTTGTATGATTTGCTGCTGCGTCACCAAAGTGGAGAGCTACGCTGCGAGCTGCCGCTCATCATTAGCAATCACCCCGACTTGGAGCGCGTCGCGAAACAATTCGGGATAGCGTTTCAGCTGATCCCGGTTGCGGCTGCGAGTAAGCCGGAGGCCGAAGCCGCGCAGCTTTCGCTCCTGCGTGAAGCGAAGGTGGACCTTCTGGTGCTCGCTCGCTACATGCAGATCCTGAGCGCAGACTTCGTGCACACCTTCCCGGGCAAGGTGATCAACATTCATCATTCCTTCCTACCCGCATTCGTTGGCGGCAAGCCTTATCACCAAGCTTACCAACGCGGCGTCAAGCTGATCGGTGCAACGGCGCACTACGCCAGCGCGGTGCTGGATGAAGGCCCCATCATTGAACAAGACGTCGTGCGCTGCTCCCACCGCGACTCGATCGATGATTTGGTGCGCAAAGGTCGCGATTTGGAGAAGGTCGTCTTGGCACGCGCAGTGCGGCTCCACCTCGAAGACCGTGTGCTCGTTTACGGCAACAAAACCGTCGTTTTCGAGTGAGCGGTGGCAACGAGTCGTGGCGCCGCGCTTGCTGCCGGCGCGCGCGACTTACAGGGGTTTTGCTGAGCGAGCGGCTTCGATTGCTTGATCGAGAGCCATTGGGCTGAAGCCCACCAGGATCTGGCCCATCAGGTCGATCACGGGGATGCTCGAGCCCGAGCGGCCGGCGCGGGCCAGCTTTTGCCGCATCTCAGCGGCGGCGACTTCGTTCTCCTCGATGTCTTTGTCGACCACGGTCACGCCCTTTTGCTTCAGGTAGCGGGCAGTGTCGTGGCAGGGCTTGCACCAAGAGGCGCCGTAGATGGTGGCGCTGATGCCGGATGCGGCGGCCTTTTTTGGCGCGCTGTTGGCATCAGGGCCTGCGGCTATTGGTGCGGAGTCAGCCGGCGTTGGCACGGCGCTAGGCGCGAGCGCTTCCAACCGAGCCTTGCGTTTACTCGCGCCGAGCTCGTCCCACGCGGCGCGCGTCATCGTTTTCACGCGGTACGCCCCGGCTGGCGTGACCTCGTTCAGGTTCGACACGTAGACGAGCTTCCCCGTGCCTTCTTCGCGCGTGGTAAGCACGACGCGGACCTTGTCTCGGCCTTCCTTCGGCACGTCCGCCGGCTTCTGCACGACGTGGAAGTCACCCTTATCGTCAATCCAGGTCAGGAGCAGGTTCGGCGAATCATCTTTGATTTCAAGCGGAGGGAGCTCGTTCGTTTGCGGGGTGGCGCCCGTGTCGTCGCTTTGGGCCGGCGCGGTTTGCTTGTGGCAGCCGAGCAAAAAACCAAAAGTGAGTAACCCGCATGCGCTGAACCTGACTGCGCGGCTCAGCGCGCGCGCTACCCCGGAGTGGCTCATGGCCGCTTGCCGTTCTGCCCAACGGCTTCGGACAGTGCAGTCCACTCGGTCAGCATGCGCGTGATCTCG
Organism: Pseudomonadota bacterium; assembly: GCA_040005755.1. GTDB lineage: Bacteria > Myxococcota_A > Polyangia > Polyangiales > Polyangiaceae > PMG-095. The sequence continues at coordinate 10,817 of JBDTYJ010000091.1, read as the reverse complement.
CTCGCCAGAGTTCGTTCTTTGTTTGCCCATTCGTGCAGCTCGGACCAGTTGCCTCCGCTGGCGTCGCGGAGCGATGTTCGGATGCTCTCAAGCTGCCTCTCCCCGTTTTGGATTGCAAGCTCCAGCTCTTCAATGCGCTTGTGTTTTCGCGCAAATTCCCGAGCGTCATCCTTGTGTTTGCCACGATCGGCGCTGGCCGGCGCGCGCTCCGTCGGCGCTGCTGGCTTGGCCTGGCCTGGGTTTTTGGCCTTTCCCTTGTGCGTTTCTTTGCTGCGCGCGCGGGCGGCTTCCTGCTCGGCTAGCGCCGCCTGTTTGCGCAGCTTGGCCTCGGCGTAGTCTTTGAACCCGCCGTCGTACAGGTCAATTCCTTCCGGACCGAAGCTCGCGGTGCGCGTGGTCACCGTCTCCAAGAAGCGCCGATCGTGGGAGATGAGCACCACGGTGCCTTCGAAGCCGACCAATGCTTCCTCCAAAATTTCCGCGGCGGGAATATCCAGGTGGTTCGTGGGTTCATCCAGGAACAACAAATTACGCGGTTCGAGCAGCAGCTTGGCCAGCGCCAGGCGTGTGCTTTCCCCACCAGAAAGACTGGAAACTTTGCGCAGCGGGTCATCGCCGTAAAAGCGGAACCGCGCCAAGTATTGGCGCGCGCCGTCTGCGTTCAAGTCCCCGCGCACGCTACGCACTTCATCCACGCCCGTCCGGTTCGGGTCGAGTGAACCTAAGTGCTGATCGAAGTAGCCTTCGTGCAAATTGGTGCCGCGCTTGACCTCCCCGCGATCGCTCGCCTCGGCGCGGCCCGCGAGAATCTTCAGCAATGTGGATTTGCCGCAGCCGTTGGGCCCCACGATGCACAGCCGGTCGCCTCGGCGCAGCAGCAATTGAAAGCCGGAGAAGAGCTCCTTTTCCCCGCGCACGCCCGCGACGCCTTTGGCGTCCAGCACGATGTCGCCGCTTCGCGGCACTTCACTGAAACGAAAACGCACGCGCTCGGCGCGCGCCCAGACGTCCTCCGGCCCCGCCACGCGCTCCATCTTATCCAACATGCGCCTGCGCGATTGCGCTTGCTTGGTGTTTGAGCCGGCGAGGTTCTTTCGGATAAAATCTTCGGTTTTCGCGATGAAGGTGGCTTGCTCTTCAGCCGCGCGGCGCTCGCGCTCGATGTCGTCCGCGCGCTCTTCGTAATAGCGGGTGTAGGGCAGGGGGTAACTGCGGAACGTGGTGCGCCCAAGCTCCATAGTGATGGGACAGGTGGCGTCCAGGAACGCGCGATCATGCGATACGACCAGCACCGCGCCGCGCCAGCCTTGGAGATACGTCGCGAGCCACTCGATGGTCTCCAGGTCGAGGTGGTTCGTGGGCTCGTCCAAGAACAACACATCCGGCTCCGTGGCGAGCACCACGCCTAGCGACAAGCGCCCGCGCTCGCCACCAGATAGCGTGCGCACGTCCCGCTCCAAATCCCGCGGCGCGAAGCCCAGCCGCATGGCGATCATTTCCACGCGCCGTTCGAGTTGATCCGCACCCGCGTGCTGATAGCGATCCATCGCGGCCGACAGGCGATCCAACGCGGCCGCATCGCCCGTGGCGGCGGCTTCTTGCGCATGCGTCAGCTCATGGCGCAGCTTCAGTAGATCCCCAAAGCCCGCGAGCAAGCAATCCATCACGCTGCCGAAGGCGCGCGTTTCGTGGCCCTGACGGTAGTAGCCGAGCGTGGCCCCCTTCTTCAGGGTGACGGTGCCTTCGTCCGCCTCTAGCTCACCTGCGATCACGCGCAGGAGGGTGCTCTTGCCCGCGCCGTTCGGGGCGACCAAGCCGGCGCGCTCGCCAAGCTCCAAACGGAAGCCAACGCCCTGAAACAGGCGCTCGTTACTGTATCCGAAACCCAGATTGGCGACTTCCAGCAAGGACAAGGCACGGGCGGTTTAGCATGGCCCGGCACGGCTGGAGAAACCTCTCACGCCGCGGCCGCGTAGAGCCCACGATGCAAGCGATCCAAGCGACGCGGAATACCCTCCCCCAGTCAAAAGTTCACCTCGCCATCGCGGAAAAGATCGGCAATCACCGCAAAGAACAGGTGGCCGAGGTACAAGCGCTGATCGACGCGCACCGTGTGGTGATCGTGGGCATGGCGCAAAACGTGTTCCCCAAGAGGGCACGCCGTTTACTCACCGCCAAAGGCATCCAATTCGAGTACTTGGAGATCGGCAGCTATTTCAGTGGCTACCGGCCGCGGTTGGCGCTCAAAATGTGGACCGGCTGGCCCACGTTCCCCATGATCTTCGTCGACGGCACACTCATCGGCGGGGCTTCCGATCTGCAAAAGCTCGTGGACAGCGGCGAGCTCGCCAAGACGTTGAGCGCGCCGCGCGCTGGTTGAAGATCACGCGCGCTCGGAGGTGCGTTGCGGGATCGCGAGCGCCCCTCCCCCCTCCCGGCAGGAGTGCTGTTGGAAACTCGAAATCGAGGTTGGGCTTCCAACCCTATTTTGAGTTTTGAGCGGCGCTGCGGCGGAAGGAGCCTGTGGGTTCGGGATCGCCAGGCCGAAATCCGAAAATCAGTGCGGCATTGGCGGGGGGATCGGGGGCGGCACCGAGTTGCGGTCGTCGAGGCCGCGCAGGCGGCGCGCGAGCACGCGCAGGGTCTCGATGAGCGCGATGATGATGTACACGCTGAGCAACCACACCAGCACGAACTGCGGTTTGAACTGCTGCCAGACGAAGACGCTGGAGCCGACGGCGAAGAGCACGAAGACGAGCGTCGCGGTGTTGAGCTTGAGCTCCTTGAAGGAACGGAAGCGCACGCTCGACACCATGAGCAAGCCCAGGCCGATGGTCACGCAGAACAGCAGCACGGTGTAGCGTTCACCACCCAACGCGCCGCCCACCCCGTGATTGGCGACCATGAGCGAGATGAGAATGCCGGCGGCGGGCGGGCTGGGCAGGCCGAGGATGTATTTGCCCGGCTTTGTGGGTGCGCCCGTGGCGCTGGAGCTGAGCACGTTGAAGCGCGCGAGCCGGATGGCCGCGCAGGACACGAACACGAACGCGGTCAGGATGCCCGGGACCGGCGCCCGGTGCAGGACCCATTTGTAAACGAGCATGGCCGGCGCGACGCCGAAGGAGATGATGTCGGCCAACGAGTCAATCTGCAGGCCAAACGCGCTTTGGGTCTTGGTCATGCGCGCGACGCGGCCGTCCATCATGTCGAACAGCATCGCGAAGATCAGGAGTACAGCTGCGCCATACACGTCCTTCTCCGTCGGCTGGTCCTTGGCGACCGATAGAATGGCGTTGAAGCCGCAGAACACGCTGCCCAGCGTGATCAGGTTCGGCAAAACGAACAAAGTCTTGCGCAGGTCGAGCTTCGGCCTGACTCGGTTCGGACTGCGGCGGGGACGGCGGAACGCCACGAATCCACCTTAAGGGGCGATCGGACCGGCGTCCAGCAATTGGGGGTAACTAATGGTTCTCGCTTGGAAAATTACCTTATCCTGACGTGCCGGTCGGGCGCGGACGGCCGGTCTTTTGGCCCGCCTGGGGCGAACGCCCTACGATCCTTCGCGATGCGCTGTCCCCCCATCCATTTTGGCCCTTTCGCTTGGCTCTCGGTGCTGGCTGTCCTGTGCAGTGTCAGCGCATGCGGGGGGAGTCACGACGACCTGAGTAAGCGTTTGGCCGCGATGCAAGTCGACTTGAGCAAGGTGCAGAGTCATAGCGACCGTCTGGAAGAGCGGCTCGAGGCCCTCGAGATGCGCAAAGAAGCATCCGCGCCGGCAAAGCCGGCCAGTGAGGGCGCGGCGACGGTCGAGCACCCGCGCCTGATGATCGTGAAGCTGGAGCCGGGGGATGACACGCATGACGCCCCGGCCGACGCGCCCACTGCCGAACTGCGCCCGGAGGATTCCGCTGCCGATAAATCACCGCGGCCGGTGATTCGCGTGTACGGCTCGCATTCCGACGGCGACGTGAACGGTTCCGACAGCCCCCGGCACAAGCGGTGAGGACGATCATGCAGCGAGCTCTGTTCGTGTCTGGCTTGAGTGCGCTAACGCTATTTTCGCAGGTCGCGGGAGCGCAGGGCTTCGGCCCCGACACTGCGACGCCAACCCTGCCCGCCGATAGCGGCAACTCCACGGTGATCGCCCCGCAGAACAACGGCAGCACGATCGTTGCGCCCGCGAACAACTTGAACCCCGGTGAGGCGAGCTCGAATACGGCGACCGGCTCGCGGGTGATTAGCAACGGCCTGCAAGGTGGGGGCACGGGCTCCCACGGCACGAACGCGATTCTTCCCGATGACGCCGAGGGGGGCGCCGAGACCGTGCCGGACATTCACTTGGTGCGTCGCGGCGATACGCTCTGGGATTTGTGTGGCCACTATTATCAGAATCCCTGGGCTTGGCCGAAGGTGTGGAGCTACAACCCACAGATCGTCAATCCGCACTGGATTTACCCAGGCGACCAAGTGCGACTGACCAGCGCGACCGGGGGCCAACAAGCGCTGTCTTTGGGCAAGCGCACCTCTTCCACGATTGGCGGCGCGGCAGCCTTGGTCAATCGCCGGCCGATTGTGCCGCATAATACCGTGTTCTTGCGCAACCAAGGCTACCTCGGCGATCCCAAGCGTGACGTATGGGGTGAGCTCGTGGGCTCGGACGAAGAGCAGATGATGCTCGCTGAGGGCAACCACGTCGTGCTGATCTTTCGGCCCGGCGTGACGGTCAGTAAGGGTGAGGAGCTGACCGTTTTCAACTCCGTCCGTCAGCCTGAGCACGTAGAAGGCGCGCGCACTCCGCCGGGCGAGATTGTCGCGGTGCGTGGCACGGTGAAGGTGCTCGAGTTCAATCCGGACACGCGCGTCGCCAAGGCGATTCTCACCGAATCGGTGGATGTAATCGAGCGCGGTGCGAAAATTGGCCCGGTCGGCCGTCGCTTCGACATCGTGCCGCCCATCAAGACCAACGCTAAAGTTTCGTCGCGCGTCCTGACCAGCGTGTATCCCAACGTGTACATGGCCCGTGATCAGATCGCGTTCCTGGACCGCGGCAGCGAAGACGGCTTGCAGCCGGGCACGAACCTGTATGTGGTTCGCAAAGGTGACACCTGGCGTCAGAGCCTGACCTCGCACTCGCCTTTCGATCGCACGCGCATGTTGATCAACTCCCCTGAGTGGGCCGGCGCCGAACAAACGCCGACTGACGGCGACGAGAGCAAATTCCCCGAAGATACGATCGCCGAGATTCGCGTGCTGCGCACCGAGAAATACAGCTCGATCGCGCTCGTTACGGCGTCCAAGCGGGAAGTCGTGTCCGGTGACTTGGCGGTGACGCGGCCTGGGCAGTAGCGGCGGCAAGAGGGGCGGGCGCCTGCACGCGCCGTGGCCCCTTGGTTTCCCGGGAAAACCTGCCTCTTGCGGCTCGCAGCCCGAACTGATGGTAAAGATCGGAGTGGCTCGGCCCATTTTCGTGACCACTCCCGATGAGCAAGAACCGCGTCTTTTTTCCGCAGGAAGCGCTCGACCGTTGGCTCGTGAACGGTGAGGTCGAGCTCGCTTCGGGCTTGCTCACGATTCGCGCCGAGCAGCGTCGGTACCGCTTGGTCGAGGCGGCGCGCGTGCTGGATGAGGTCAGCGGCGTGCCCGATCCGCATGAGGTCACCGGCAAAGTGAAGACGGTCGGCTTCTTGAACGAGCTTGGCGCATCACTGCTCGGTGAGTCCATGGTCATTGCGGATAACGCGTATGAGGTCGTGCCGGGCTGGTTGGGCTCCCCCGTCGGCACTTTCGCGGAGCACCGCGCCGAGCGCAGCGTGAGCACGAGCTTGCCGCCACCGCGCCCGAGCTCTGCGCCGGGCACGGACGAAGAGCTGCTCGTGACGTTCCTGGTTCGAAACCTCTGAAGCGCACGCCATGGTCGACATTGCCACGATCGCTTTTTACCTCGGGGTCATTGCCTATTCGGCAGCGGCCACGCTGTTCTTCTTGGACCTCGCGCGCCGGGATGGCACCACTTCTCTCGCGCTGTGGGCGCCGCGTTTGCTCGCCATTGGCGGGGCATTGCACGCCGTGCATGTGGTCACGGCTAGCATGCTCTCCAAGGTGTGCCCGATTGATTCTTTGCATTTCGCGCTCAGCTTCACCGCGCTGATCGCGGTCGGCGCGTACCTCGCGCTGCGCAAGCGCGCACGTTTGTTTGCGCTGGGCGCGTTCATCGCGCCCATTGCGCTCACGTTCTTGGTCGGCGCGCAGTTCGTGGGCCAGGGCAGTGAAGCCGTGCTGGGCGTGTCCCGCACGTTGCTCATGTTTCACATCGCGGCCAACGTTCTCGGGGTCGGGCTGTTCTTGATCGCCGGCGCCGCCGGTTCCATCTACTTGGTGCAAGAGCGCCGGCTGCGCACCAAGAAGCATGTGGCTTCATTGGGATCGCGCTTGCCCCCGCTCGAGGCGCTGGATCAAACCACGCACCGCTTACTCTTGGCCGGTTTCCCCTTGCTTACCTTCGGTGTGGTCACCGGAGCCGTGTTCAACCATCAGCTGACCAGCGGCGGCAGCGCAGAGTTTTTGCGCTCGCTCCTCGGCTATGCCACCTGGGTCATGCTGGGTGGGGTCCTGGTATTGCGTAACGTCGCCGGTTTTCGGGGGCGAAAGGCGGCTTACGGGACGATCGCCGGCGTGGTTTGCATGCTGCTGGTCATGCTGCTGTACGCGGTGCGACAAAGCGCAGGGGCAAGCCTGTGATCGTCGTCGTTGGTCTATCGCATCGCACCGCGCCCATCGCTGTTCGCGAAAAGCTGGTGCTCAGCGCCGAGGGCGTGCCCAATTTTCTGCGCGCTCTCGTGCAACATCCGGAGGTGGGGGAGGCGCTCTTGGTGTCCACCTGCAACCGTGTCGAACTGGTGGCGGCCGCTCGCGCCGGCGCGGATCTGACGCGAGTGGCCGAGGTATGCGTGGCGGCGCTGGCGGAGAACGCGCCGGTGATTGCCACGCACTTGTACTCGCACACCGGCGGCGCCGCCGTGCGGCACTTATTTCGCGTCGCGGCCTCGCTGGATTCCATGGTCCTGGGCGAACCCCAAATTCTGGGGCAAGTGAAGGATGCGTACGAGGTCGCACGTTTGGCGGGCACCGTTGGCTCGGTGCTGCATCGCACGTTGCCGCGCGCCATTCGCGCAGCCAAGCGCGTGCGTACCGAAACTGCCATCGGCAACGGCCAAGTTTCGGTGCCGAGCATCGCGGTCGATCTAACCAGGCAAATTTTCGGCGATTTGAAGGGTCACCACGCGCTCTTGGTCGGCTCCGGTGAAATGGCCGAAGCCGTGGCACGCCTACTCAAGGCGGCTGGCGCGACGATCCTCGTCGTTGGCCGAACTCTGTCGAATGCCGAGGCCTTGGCCGCCGCGGTGGGCGGCAGCGCTCGGCCCTGGTCGGCGCTCGCGCAGAGCATCACCGAGGCGGACGTCGTAGTCACGAGCACCAGCGCGCCGCACTACGTCGTCGAGTACGACATGGTGGCGGCCGCGCGCCGCGCTAGGCGGGGGCGCAATCAATTCTTCATCGATTTGGCCGTGCCGCGCGACGTCGATCCGCGCATCGAAGAGCTCGACGGTGAGTTCCTGTACAACATCGACGATCTGTCCAAGGTCGTCGCTGAAACGCTCTCGTCGCGCTCGCGCGAGGCCGCGTCCGCCGAGGCCATCGTCGGGCGCGAGGCAGAGGGCTACGATCGCTGGGCCGACGCCGAGCAAGCCACGCCGACCATCGTCGCGCTGCGCGCACACATCAGCGCTTCGCTCGAAGCAGAAATGGCGCGCAGCTTCCGCGGCAAGCTCAAGCACCTGTCGGCCGAGGATCGAGCGGCGCTCTCGAAAATGCTCGAATCCTCGGTCAATCGCATCTTGCACCAGCCGACCATCCGGCTCCGGCAGGCAGCCCTGGAGCGCGCTTCGGACACGCTCTCGCTGGAGCAACTGAGCGCGGCGGTGAATGAGCTGTTCGCTTTCGACGCCGAGACGGAGGCTGACGCCGTCAGCTCACCGGAAAATGCCGTACCCGCTCCGGAAGCAGACGCTGATCCAGCGTCGGACGACACTTCTGAGCTCGCGCCCCGCGCTCGCGTAGTAGCCTCCCGCCACTGACCGTGTACCGCCTTTTTTTTCAGATCGTCCTACGCTGGCTGCCGACCGAGTGGGTGCATCACGTTGCGCTCGCAGGATTACGCGCGTTCATGACCGTGTTCGGCGGGGCCGCGCGGCGCGTGCTTCGGACCTCGAATCCGAAGCTTCGCGTGCGGGCTCTCGGCTTGAGCTTCGCGCACCCCATCGGGCTGGCTGCAGGTTTCGACAAGAACGCGACGGCGTATGAAGCATTGGCGGCGCTCGGCTTCGGCTTCGTGGAGGTTGGCACCGTGACCGGTCAAGCGCAGCCGGGTAACCCGAAACCGCGCCTGTTTCGCCTGCCCGCCGATCGCGCGCTGATCAATCGCATGGGTTTCAACAACTTGGGTGCGAGCGTCGTTGCCACGCACCTCACGCGCAAGCGCAGCGTGCCGATCGGCGTGAACATCGGCAAAACCAAGGTCGTGACCGAAGCGAACGCGATCTCGGATTACGTGGCAAGCACGCGCCTGTTGGGGCCGCTCGCCGACTATTTCGTGGTCAACGTGAGCTCCCCAAATACGCCCGGGTTGCGCAATCTCCAGGCCGTGGAGCTCTTGCGCCCGCTGCTGCGCGCTGTGCAGGCGGAGCTCGCGGTGACCGGCCCGCGTCGCCCACTGCTCGTGAAAATTGCGCCAGACCTGAACGACGCGGACATCGATGCCATCGCTGACCTTGCGCTCGAGCTCGAGCTCGACGGCATCATCGCGACGAACACCACCATCTCGCGTGTGGGCCTGCACAGTGCGGCCGAGCGCGTTGCAGCTTGCGGCGCGGGCGGCTTGTCCGGCGCGGTTCTCAAAGCGCGATCCTTAGCGGTGCTTGCTCGTCTGCATCGCCGCCTCGCGACGAGCAGCCCGGGAGCAAAGCGGCTCACGCTAGTGTCCGTGGGCGGCATCGAAACCGCTGAAGACGTCTGGGCGCGCCTTCGCGCGGGCGCCTCACTCGTGCAATTGTATACGGGCTTCGTCTATGGGGGCCCGCTCTTGGTCGCGTCCTTGCAACGGGGCCTGGCCCGGCTACTTGCCGCGTCTGAATTCGAGACGCTGGAAGCGGTGATTGGCAGCGGCGCGGCGGATCAGTAGCGCATGCCGCGGCTCGCTGGGCACACCCCGCTCGGCCTGCGCTACAGCGAATAACAGAGCGCTTTTCGAGCAGAACGCCGCGAATCGGGCTCCCTGCTGGCCAGGCCGCGGCTCTTATGACAAACAGCCGTGCCTACGGCCATGAGCGACGAATACCTCGACCGCGGCGTTTCTCCCACGAAGGAGGACGTCCATCGCGCCATCGCCAAGCACTCGGCGGGTGAAGTCCCCGGCGCATTTTGCAAGGTCATCGCCGATCCGGCGGGCGACCCGAACATGCTGGCGGTGATGCATGCCGATGGCGCCGGCACCAAATCATCCGTCGCGTATCTGCTGTACGCCGAGAGCCAAGACCCGAGCGCATTTCGCGGCATCGCCCAAGACTCCTTGGTGATGAATACGGATGACTTGCTGTGCGTCGGCGCAACCACGGGCTTCTTCGTGAGCAACACGATCGGTCGCAACGCGCATCGCGTCCGTGGGGACGTGATTGCCGCGCTGATCGACGGCTACGAGTCGTGCGCAGCCATGCTGCGTGGCTATGGCATCCAGATTGAGCTCACTGGCGGCGAAACGGCGGATGTCGGGGATCTGGTGCGCACCGTAATCGCAGATTCCACGGTATTTGCCCGAGTCGCACGCTCCGCCGTGGGGGATTTCTCGCGTGTTCAGCCGGGGGATTTGATTGTTGGGCTGTCCTCCACTGGCCAGGCCAATTACGAGTCGGAAGAGAACTCGGGCATTGGTTCGAACGGCCTCACCTTGGCGCGCCACGCGCTGCTCGCGCACTCCTACGCCGAGCGCTTTCCAGAGAGCTTCTCGGAAACGATCCCCGCGGACAAAGTGTACTGCGGGCGCTTTCAGCTCCAAGACTTGTTGCCGGGGACCGAGCGCACGGTTGCATGGGGCTTGCTCTCGCCCACGCGTACTTACTTGCCCATCGCCCGGGCGCTGCTCGCTTCCGAACTTGCCCCGCAGATCGCGGGCATTTTGCACTGTAGTGGCGGCGGGCAAACCAAATGCCGCGGCTTCGGGCGCGGCCTGCACTACCTTAAAGACTCCTTGTTTCCGACGCCGCCGTTGTTTCAGGCCATTCAAGACTCGGGCATCGAGCCCAAGCAAATGTACCAAGTGTTCAACATGGGCCACCGCTTGGAGCTCTACGTTCGTCCGTCGATTGCAGCAAAAGTCATTGAAGTCGCCTCTGGTTTTGGGGTTTTGGCTCAGGTCGTGGGGCGCATCGAGGCAAACCCGGGGTCCGGCGCGAATCGCGTGACCATTGCTGCGGCTGGTCAAAGCTTCGAGTACGCCTGAGGCGCCCAACCATGTCGCGCAGCCATTTCACCTACGCCACGCGCAAGAGCCCGCTCGCTCTGGCGCAGTGCCGCGCGTTCGTGGCCGTGCTCGCCCAAGCGCACCCAGCGTTCACGTTCGAAGAGTTGCAAGTCGTGACCACGGGCGACCGCGTGCAAGATCGCGCGCTCAGTGAAATTGGCGGCAAGGGCCTATTCATCAAGGAGCTGGAAGAGGCGCTCTTGGAAGGCAAGGCTGACTTCGCCGTGCATTCGTCCAAAGACGT
>JBDTYJ010000090.1:0-17076 GCA_040005755.1 Pseudomonadota bacterium | reverse complement strand
GTGATGTCTCGGTACACACCGACTGCGTCGAGCAGCGTCGAATCTGGCCAGCCTGCACTCTTGAGCGCCAAGCTCGGGACCCGCGCGGCGTGGGCGGCCGCCAAATCATACGGTGAGGAGCCGAGCATGAACGCGTTGTCCGAACGCACGCGCATGCGCTCGAGTGCGTGCAGCACGCCATCCGCAGCGGGTTTGCTGTGCGCAACGTCTTCTTTGGTGATCACGTGATCCACGCACGCGAGGAGCTGCGCATGTCCGAGCAATGCGAATGCTTCCGAACGTGGTGCCGAGCTGACGATGGCAACCTTCATCCCGGCGCGCTGCAGACCACTCAGGAGGCGCCTTGCGCCAGCAAACAGCTCCACATGCGGCAGGTAGTGGGTGCGCAGCAAGAGCTCGCGCGCAGGCAGCAAGCGGCGCGCGCGCGCCGAATCTTCGGACACGCCGCACAGCTCTCGTAACACCCGGTCGTGGCCCATGCCGATCCGCGCGCGCACCTGGTGATATTGCACCTGGTAGCCGAAGTCTTGCAAAACCCGCAGCCAACTTTGGGTTTGGGCGTCGCTGCTGTCGAGCAACGTTCCATCAATGTCCATCAGGACCGCGCGCCGGTTACTCATTGGCTTCTCCTAGTCGAGCATCATCACTGCGCGAGCGGCGCTACTTTTAGGCGGTTGGTTACTTCGATGATGCCGCTCACCTGTGTAGTGAGCGTGTGCATGAGCGTACGTTGCGCTTCGGTCACCGCGGAGCCGAAAAGGGTCGCACTCCGGTTGCGCACCACGACGTTGACCAACGACGCGTCCACGCGCGGATCGCCCTGCAAACGCTCAAGGATGCGAATCTGCAGCACCACGTCATGACTCACCGGATTCAGACCACGCGTCCGCGCGCTGAAACCCGGCTCCGCCCCCACCGCAGCGGGCTTATTTTCGGCCAAAGACTTGATGTGAGGCATGGAGGTCCATGAAGAGCAAAGCGCGTGCCGCGAGTGCGGTGACAAGGGCGCATCGCGCAGGTTTTAAGCGTCTTCGTCGCTGGCGCCGACGGATCCCGCCATGCGCTCGACCAGTAGCTCGCGAGCTTCGCGCGCGAGTCGATTCTGCGACTGCCGCGCAGCTTCGAAAAATTCGATTAGCTCTTCGTCGCCGGAGTCTTCGGCGTCCGCCACGTACTGGCTGCAGGCATCTGCAGCTTTTAAGCAGTGATAGAGCACACTCACGAGGTCGTAATTTTCGTCCGTTTCCGTGGTGCCTGTGTCCTTGGGCTCGGCGCTGCGGCGAGCGGACGCGCGTTGATCGAGTTCGTTCATAATGGTTCCCCGTTCGGCGGCCGCACCACTGCATACCTGGTGCCAAGGACTCGTGACCGCCTAGTCGTGCGCAGAGTCACTCGCGTTGTGCCGTGACGAATTGCCACAGCGAGACAGCGCAGGCCGCGAACTCGCCCCGATTGTTTACGCTCTACATCTCCAATTGTGACAAGCGGGCGATGTGGATCGCGGCGATCATGTATCCCGAACTTGGCACCGTGCTTGCTTCACGGAGGCCATGCACGGCGAACGAGAAAATGAACGCACTCCGCGGCCGCCGGCCGATGGCAACAGCCGCGAGCATGGCGTCTCGGGCTACACGGACGCGCCCGTTGGGGGGTTTGGTGAAGCTTACGAACAGCAAGCAGCACGCGGCCGCGAATCCGAGCCGGACCACGCGATGCCTGCGGACCCCAATGACTTGGCGCTCAGCCGGTCTTTGCAAAAAGCTCTGGGCCTAGCTCACGTTGATGCCGCTGATCTGCGGATTGACGTGCAGGCGGGAGAGGTGACCCTTTATGGCACCGTGCGGCGCCCCTTGGAAAAGAGCGAGCTTGAGGCGAAGGCGCGAGCGGTACCCGGCGTGCGAACGCTGCGCAGTCGCTTGACCATATCCCGTGAGTCGACGCGCGAGTCCATCCCGTAGCGCGGCTGCGGCTCGCAGACGCTGACTCCCTACCGGCTTGCATTCCGTTCTTCCTTCAGCCTTAAGTTATCCATGTCAGCGTCCGGCGAGCGCACATCAAAACGTTTACGTTCTTCGGGAGCTCAGCCCCGCCTGAGTGACGATCCGGAGTGGTATAAAGACGCGCTAATTTATGAGCTGCACGTGCGCGCGTTCGCCGACTCCAACGGCGACGGCATTGGGGATTTCGGCGGTTTGCTGGAGAAGTTGGATTACCTCGCCGACCTCGGAGTGACCGCGCTCTGGCTCTTGCCGTTTTATCCGTCTCCCTTGCGCGACGGCGGTTATGACATTTCCGACTACTTGGGCGTCAACCCGAGCTACGGCTCCTTGGAAGACTTCAAGCATGTGTTGGAGGCGGCGCACGCACGCGGTATGCGCGTGATCACCGAGCTCGTGATCAATCATACGTCAAGCGATCACGTATGGTTCCAACGTGCCCGTTCCAGCCCGCCTGGGTCCGCCGCGCGGGAGTTCTACGTTTGGAGTGACCGCGCCGACAAGTACGCGGACGCGCGAGTGATCTTTCAAGATTTCGAAGTTTCGAATTGGACTTGGGACCCGATCGCGAAAGCGTACTACTGGCACCGCTTCTACAGTCATCAACCGGACCTGAACTTCGACAACCCTAAGGTGCACGAAGCCATCTTTCAAGTCTTGGATTATTGGCTCGAGCTCGGGGTGGACGGCGTGCGGCTGGACGCCGTGCCATACCTCTACGAGCGAGAGGGCACTAACTGCGAAAATTTGCCTGAAACGCACGCTTTTTTGCGCAAGTTGCGAGCGCGCGTGGATCAAAAGTTCAAGAACCGCATGCTACTCGCCGAAGCCAACCAATGGCCGGTGGATGCAGCGTCGTACTTCGGCAACGGCGATGAATGTCACATGAATTTTCACTTCCCACTCATGCCGCGCCTGTTCATGGCGCTGCACAGTGAGGATGCATTTCCGATTGTCGATATTCTAACGCAAACGCCCGCGATTCCGGACGCCTGCCAGTGGGCGACTTTCCTACGTAACCACGACGAGTTGACCCTGGAAATGGTCACGGATGAAGACCGTGATCTGATGTATCGCGTGTACGCAACGGAGGACCGCGCGCGGATCAATCTCGGCATTCGGCGCCGTCTGTTTCCGTTATTGCGCGAACGGCGGCGCGTGGAGCTGTTGAACTCATTGCTGTTCGCGCTGCCGGGTACGCCGGTGCTCTACTACGGCGACGAGATCGGCATGGGGGACAACATTTACCTGGGTGATCGGGATGGCGTGCGCACACCCATGCAGTGGGACTCAGATCGCAATGCCGGCTTCTCCAAGGCTAGCCCGCAGAAGTTGTATCTGCCCGTGATCGTCGAGCCGGAGTTCCACTACGAGGCGGTGAACGTAGCCGCGCAGCAAGAGAACCCGGCCTCACTGCTTTGGTCGATGAAGCAGCTGATCGCGATGCGCAAGCGGCACCGCGTGCTCAGCCGCGGCAAGCTGCGGTTCCTGAGCCCGAGCAACCCCAAGGTGCTGGCCTTTGTGCGTGAAGATGAGCACGAGCGCATCTTGGTCGTGGCCAATCTTTCGCGTAACGCGCAATACACGGATCTGGATTTGGCCGAGCATCTGGGCAGCTTCCCTCGTGAGTTGTTCGGGCGCAGTCGCTTTCCGGAAATTGCGGACCGCCCGTATCCGCTGACCCTAGGCGGTCACCAGGTGTATTGGTTTGCTCTCGAGGCGAATCAAGGCACGCGGGCGAGCGCGGAGCTCGGCGTGCTCTCGCTCACCGGCACCTGGCAAAGCTTTGCAGCCGAGCCGGCGCGAAGTGCCCTGGCCGACCGGCTGAGCCGCTACGCGCGCGAGCAACGCTGGTACCGCAGTAAGTCGCTGCCGGTAAAGAACGCGGAAATCGAGGACATTTGCCTCTTCGGTGATGGCGCTACGAGTGACCATTGCTTGGTCCTATTGGGGGTGGAGCTGGAAGACGGGACGCGGGAAACGTACGTGATGCCGCTGCGCTTCGTGTCTGCTGCCAACTACCAAGCCAGCGCCGAAGCGCGTGCTTCACTGATCGCCGACGTCGAGATAAGCGCTCCTCTGGATGGGCAAAGCCCGCAAGGGGTGCTCTTGGACGCCAGCGCGGCGCGCGGTTTCGCGGAGACCATGTTGCGTCTGCTCAGGGGCAACGAGTCGATCCCGAGCGAGGCGGGAACTCTACAGGCAGAGCTATTCGCTGCGGCGCAGCCGGTGCCTGAGCCGAGCGCGCTCGAACCGCGGTTCCTACCCCTGGATCAAAGCAACTCCACCATTTCATTTGGCGGAAAGTGGCTGTTCAAGCTGCTTCGTAAGTTGGAGTCTGGTCTCAATATGGAGCTGGAAATTGGCCAGTTTTTGGCCCAAAGCGAGCCGCGGCCTAAGGTGCCCCCGCCGCTCGGAACGCTCGCGCTTCGCTCGGAACGCGGCACGCGGACGCTGGCCGTGCTGAGCGAGTTCGTTGACAATCGCGGTAGCGCCTGGTCAGTGACGCTGGCGACATTGTTCACGTTCTTCGAGCGCGTGCTGACGAGCGAAGCCACGCTGGCAGTCGTGGCACTACCCAGCGCTCACCCAGCAGAATGCAGCGACCCCCTGCCCGAAAACCTAGTGCGGCTGGCCAGCCCGTATTTCACACTGGTCCACCTGCTTGCCGAGCGCACAGTGGAGTTGCATCGCGCTCTGGGTGCTTCCAGCGGGCAACCTGGGTTCGGGCAAGAAGCCTTTACGTCGGGCTATCAGCACTCGCTGTTTCAAAGCGCTCACACCGAGCTCGCACGCGGCTTCGCGAAGCTGCGTGAAAAGCAGGGCACGCTACCGGAAGATGCGCGCGAGCTTGCGTCGCGCGTGCTGGCCAAGCAAGCAACAATCGACGAAAAACTGCGGCAAATCACGCTGACCAAGGCGGGCGTGACGCGCATTCGCAGTCACGGGGACTACCACCTGGGCCAAGTGCTGTTCACGGGTGATGATTTCGTGATCATCGATTTCGAGGGCGAACCAGGGCGAACGCCTTCCGAACGGCGCTCCAAGCGTAATCCACTGCGTGATGTCGCCGGCATGTTGCGCTCGTTTGCCTACGCCACGGAGAGCGCGTTGCGTTCCGAGCGCGTGCGGCCTGAGGATCGAGCGCGCTTGGCGCCCTGGGCAGAGGCATTTCGCGCTTGGGTGTGCGTGAGCTTCGTTCGCACGTACCTAGCGGGCATTGCCGGTGAAGCCTATTGCCCAAAGACACCGGCAGGGGCCCGCTTGCTGCTGGAGTTCTACGAGCTCGAAAAGGCGCTCTATGAAGTAAGCTACGAGCTAAACAACCGGCCCACCTGGGTTGGAGTCCCTTTGGCGGGCCTTGCGCGGCTAGCAGGCATCACCGGCGCTTGAGGCGCGCCGTGAGCACACCCTAAGCGCGCTTCAGCACGGCAACTGGAAAGTGCGCGAATAGCTGACTGAGAGCAACGGAGTCAGTGATCTCTACGGTTCGTCCGCTCAGCGCGTCTTGGTACGTGCCGTGGATGCCCGGGCCTGCCAAGCGTTGGCTGCCCCAGCACTCGCCAAGGGGCCACGCGGCTCGCCCGCGCGTGATACGAAAAGGGAAGCGCGTTACTGCACAAATTAAGTCGCAGCCCTCGTTACCTCGGCCGTAAGCAAGGGCCGAAGGCCCGGCCTCCAACGCGGTGTAGGCACCACGAAATAGCTGCGGCTCGGCTCGGCGCAGGCGCAGGAGCTCACTGACGACGAATAGCTTGATGCGACCGTCCGCGTAGTGCGCGAGCAGCTCAGGCAGGAGCGCGGCCTGGTCAGCGCGCTGTTCATCCAACGTGCGCAATTGCCGGTCGAGTATCGTGAAGTCAACCGGACGCCGGTTGTCCGGGTCGACGAGTACCTGATGCCAGCCCTCAGCCCCTTGGTAGGTATCCGGGACCCCTGGTGCGCACAGCTTCAAGCTGACTTGGGCGATGGCCTTGCACGCAGCGTACGGGTCGATGCGACGGCAAAAACGCAATACGCTCGCACAAAATTCGGTATCGGCGAGCACTCCGGCAATGAACTGGTGCAGCGCGGTCTCGTAGCCGTCGTTCGGCTGCAGCCAAGACGTATGAAGCTTGGCTTCGCGTGCCGCCTTCAAGGCATAAGCCTGCAGCCGCTCGCTCGCTTCAGCGAAGAAGCTCGCATCGGCGGCGAATGGGGTCACGCCGATCAACGTTTGGTAAAACAGGTATTCGTCGCTGCGCGCCGGCGCCTCGCGGCCCTCATACGCCACGCGGTGCTTGGCGGCACTGCGTGCGAACGTGCGGACGGCGCGCCGCCAGGTGTTAGGCAGCTCGGACAGCATGCACAGCCGTGCCCGCGCGTCTTCGCCACGCTTGGTGTCGTGCGTCGAAGTGGCGGTCAGCGAGAACGGGTGCTCGCTCTGTCCCAGCGCGTTCTGCGCGTGAAATTCCTGGGCCGATACCCCGAAGCGGTCGGGGCGGGTGCCCACTTCATTCTCGGCCAAATTGCGGGGAAAGCGGTAGAACGCCGTATCCTCGAGGGCCTTGGCGGTACAGGGGCCCGTAGTCTGCTGGAAGCGCATGGCGAACTCACAAGCGCCCGGCAGCTCTCGATCCATCAGCAGCAATGAGCGCAGGAACAGATAGGCTCCACGATCGCTGAGTGGGTTCTGGCTGATGGCGGCCGCGACCGCGCGGTTAACCAATGCCTCATCTTCGGCGCTGCGCGTGCCATCGGGGCGCACGTAGCTGCGGTAGGCGTCGAACGCCGCAATCACCTCGATGACCGCGTCGTGTAAGCTCTGCCAACTCAAGTCACGCCAGCGGCGGTCGAGCTCTGCCAACCGCTCGAGCGCGCGCGATAGCATCGTGGCGTCGCTGGCTAACAAGGAACTCAAGACGGCACGTTTCGAACCGAGTAGATGATCGGAAAACGTCGCCAGATCACCGGTGAACTGCCGGTAGGTGCTGGATAGGATGGCTTCCGCGCGTTGGTCGATCAGCACCCCCGTCGCGATACGCGCGAATTCATAGCCAGTCGTGCCGTGAACCCGCAGGCCTGCCGGCAGCATTTCGCCCGGTGCCAAGATTTTCTCGGCCACCACATACACGGGGAGTTCCGCTGGATCCGACCCAGGAAGCGCCTGCTGCAAATGCTCGGCGAGCTGACGTGAGTAGCCGATGGGGTCGAAGAGCCCGTCCACGTGATCGAGGCGAATGCCCGATATTTTCTGCTGTTCGACCAATAAGAGTAGCGTGCGATGACTCGCGTCGAACACCTCAGGCAGCTCGACGCGGAGCGAGGCGAGCTCAGTCACGTCAAAGAAGCGCCGATAGTTTACGGCTTCGAGCGCCAAGCGCCAGGCACTCAACCGGTAGTGTTGCGCCCGCAGTAGCTCGTCCAGGAAGTCGAAGCTTTCCGGTTGTCCCGGCAGGCCGGACAGCGCGCTCAATGCGCTAGAGAAGGCCAGCTTCAACCCGGAAAAATTTACAAACTCACCCAATCGGTGGTGCAGGGCACGTGCGCTCCGCCGGTAGCTCTCCATCACCAGCGGGCGGCTCGCATCGCCTTCATCGAGGGCGCTGAATTCACGCGCTAGTTGTCGTAGCTCCTCGCTCTGGTCGATTTTGGAGCCGTGCGTCTCGAGCAGATCCGCTAGGCGAGTGAGTACCCGGCCCAACGACTGCGGCCGCAAGGGGAGGGTACGTGTTCCCGCTCGCAGCCGAATCGCGTCGTCATTGAGCACCAGAGAAAAGTGGCCACTCTCCAGGGTTGCTCCGTACTGATCGGGAAGGATCGGCAACAACAGCTTGTGCGCCAGTGTTTCCTTCGGCGGTAACCAATCAATGTCGAAGAATTTCGCGCGCTCGGAGGCTTGCCCGTGCTCCAGGACGTCTTCCCAGAAGCGGTTGCCATCGCTGCCCACGCCCATGTGGTTCGGGACGAAATCCACGATCCAACCCAGGTCATGAGCTTTTAGCGCGGCGCTCAGCGCCTCGAACCCCGCCGCTCCCCCGAGCTCCGGGTTCAGCACATCGTGATCCAATACGTCGTAGCCGTGGCTGCTGCCGGCGGCTGCCTGGAAGATCGGTGAGCTGTAGGCGTCGGAAATTCCGAGGCGGTTTAGATAATCGGCGAGCTGCGCTGCCTCATTGAAGCCAAACCCTTCGTGCAGCTGTAATCGATAGCTGGCGGTTGGGATGCGCAGCGCCATGGTCAGGCGCCTCCGCTGATGCCGGTGCTCGCGCGGGTAGAGTCGAAGCGCGCGCCGCCAGACGGCCCCTCGGCGAGGGTCATGTCTTACGACTCCGTGACAGCAGCTTGAGCGAGGCGGGCGCGAGGACCACGCTCTCACCACCCAATTTTTGGCCCTGAGCGTCATCCTGCGCGGTGTCCACGAGCAGCGTCCAAGGACGCTCGTCATCTGGGAAAGGGAGCAAGAAATCGATTGGCTCAATGTGGGAGTTGACCAGAATCAACATATCGTCGTCCTTCACCGTGTCGCCGTTCTCGTCGACGTCGTCCAAACCCTCGCCCGCATAAAACACGCCGAGCGAGCGTGTTTCGGCGTTGCTCCAATCAGCATCCGACATGCTTTCGCCGTCGTGCCGCAGCCACATGATGTCTTTCACGTCCGTGCCGCGTAAGGGGCGGCCTTTGAAAAACGTCGAACGCCGCAGAACCGGGTGCGCGTGCCGCAACGCCGTCAACTTCTTGGTGAACGTGAGTAGGCTGCGTCGTTCGTCGTCCAATTGCCAATCTAGCCACGTTTGCGGGTTATCTTGGCAGTAACCGTTGTTGTTGCCCGCTTGGCTGCGCCCGCGCTCATCACCGTGCGAGAGCATGGGTGTGCCCTGTGAAAGCAGCAAGGTGGCCAGCAGGTTCCGTTGCTGCTTGGCTCGCAGCGCGCGAATGCCCGGGTCGCTGGTTGGACCCTCGACCCCGCAGTTGAAGGACAAATTGTTGTCATTGCCGTCGCGGTTGTCTTCGCCGTTCGCCTCGTTGTGCTTTTGGTCGTACGAGACCAAATCCGCGAGCGTGAAGCCATCGTGGCACGTCACGAAGTTGATGCTCATGTACGGGTTTCGCCCGTCATTTTCGTAGATGTCACTACTGCCGGTGATGCGGTACGCGAGCTCGGATGCGGACCCGCCGTCGCCACGCCAGAAGGCGCGCATGGCGTCCCGATAACGACCATTCCATTCCGCCCAACGGATGGGAAAGTTGCCCACTTGGTAGCCGCCCGGGCCAACGTCCCACGGCTCGGCGATCATCTTGATCTGACTCAGGGTCGGATCTTGATGGATGAGCATGAAGAAGCTCGATAGCTGATCAACTTCATGAAGCGAGCGCGCGAGTGCAGCAGCGAGATCGAAGCGGAAGCCGTCCACGTGCATGTCCAGCACCCAGTAGCGCAGCGAATCCATCATGAGCTGCAGGGTCTGCGGGTGGCGCACATTGAGGGTGTTGCCCGTGCCCGTGTAATCCATGTAAAAACGCGGCGTTTCTTCGACGAGGCGGTAGTAGGTCGCATTGTCGATGCCGCGGAAGGACATCGTCGGGCCCAGGTGATTGCCCTCCGCCGTATGGTTGTAAACTACGTCGAGGATGACCTCGATGCCCGCCGCGTGCATGGCTTTGACCAGTTGCTTGAATTGACTGACCTCAGCGCCGGGTTCGTTGCCTGCCCGGAAGCGCGGATCGGGCGCAAAGAAGTTGATCGTATTGTAGCCCCAGTAGTTGCGAAGACCCTTGTCGAGCAGGAACTGATCATCCACGAACGCGTGGATGGGCATCAGCTCAATAGCGGTGACGCCGAGCTCCTTGAGGTAATTGATGATTGCCGGCTGACACATACCCAAATACGTCCCGCGTAGTTCCGGCGGAATTTCTGGATGTTGGATGGTCAAGCCGCGAACGTGCGCCTCGTACAGAATCAGCTCGTGGAAGGGCAGGCCCGGGTTCTTGTCCTCGCCCCAGTCGAAACGGGGATCGACGACAATGGACAGCGGAGCGCCGGTCGCATTTTGCGTGGCGGGTACGAGATCCTCCCGCTCGGTTCCCAGCTCATAGCCAAAAGAGCCGGCCGCCCAATCATGAAGACCCGCGAGGGCCTTGGCGTACGGATCGATCAGCCGCACCTCCGGGTTGAAGCGCTGGCCGTGCTCCGGGTCGTATGGGCCATGCACGCGGTACGCGTACAGCTGCCCTGGGGCGATGCCGTCTAAGTAGCAGTGCCACGCGAAGCCGGTGCGCTTTTTCAATGGCACGCGCGTTTCGCTGCCGTCCGCGGCCACCAAGCAGAGATCGATGCCCGTTGCGTGCTCGGAGAAGATAGAAAAGTTAACGCCCCGCCCGTCCCACGTTGCCCCCAATGGATAGGGGTTGCCCGGCTTGATGCTCACGCAGTGTCCTTTTTGGTGTGTCGACAACGCGGTCACCCGCGCCCGTAAATATGCCCAAAAGTAGCCGTATAACCGGGCTGCGTGCGCTACGATGCACTTGGCTCGCGGTCTACGATCTTCACCTAGGCAACGACCGTGCCGACAACGTGGGTGCGCCGAGCGCAGCCCACAGCGCGAAATTTTGCGCCGGTAAAGAGCCCCAATTCACACGCCTGCGTAGCGGTGTTGCACTCCGGTACAGGATCGCCTCACGCACTCAGAATTGGCCGCCGGCGCCGAAGGGCACGCCCGCACCGCCGGAACCGAAGGCGCCTCCGCTCACGCCGGCACCTGCTTGCCCCGTGACGTTGCCGCCCGATCCGAAAGGATCACCGCCGGTAGCGACGCCATCCCCGCCAGCGTTCAGGGTGCCCCCTTCATTGAACCCGCCGGCGAGGCTTCCTGCGCCGCCAATGCCCGCGCCCGCGGCGCCTCCTGTACCCGGTGAGCCGCCACCTTCGACGATTACCGGACCCGGCCCCTGGGGGGCGCCGATGGTGGGGCCGCGGTTGTCATCGCTGCAGCCGAGCAGCCACACCGCGAGCGCTGCTGAGGCGAAAACAAAAGGAATGCGACGCAAGCGTGGCGACTGGATACGGACCATGGCAGCACCTCCAAAATGCCCCGAAATGGGCGCGAATAGCTGCGCATTTCAGTGCAAGATCGATACCGCGCCCTTCAGCGGCGGTCGCTGCCGGAGCGCCCTTCGACGATGCCCGCGCTGGCCGTCATTGCCAGCACGCGGCCCGAATCCGCGAGCATGCTCACGAAAGGGGCGTCCCAGGTCGGGTCCTGCCATGCCGGGCGCCATACCTCCGCCAGCCGCGGGTCACGACTCCACAGCACACCAAGGCTCGCTACCCATTCTCGGTGCACATCGAGGGCGCTCGCCGATAGGTCTGGCGTGTCCGGAACGACTGATACGGTCGTGTGTTCCCCCTCGGTGCGGAGCGCGATGCCGTCGCTGCCGACCACCAAAGCCAGCGCGCGTTCTACGCTACTTGCGCCACTCACGTAGGCGCGCGTTGCGGGTGTGGGTAGGAATTTCAGCTCCCACTCCAGAGGCGAGTAAATGGCGGCGAACGCGCCGCCCTGCACACGCCGCCCGCACACCATCCAACGCGTGTCGTCGAGCCTGAGCACGGCGGCGACATTCTGCACCCCTTCGAGCGGCAGCGGTTTCATCCAGCGCCTTCCCGCCATGGCGATCAACGCCGGTGGCAAGCCGGGGCGCCGCCCGACGGCAACCAACAAATCCTCAAAAATGCCGCTCGCATCCAGGAACTCCAGGGTCGGATCGGGCGCGCTCGTGACTTCGCGCACGCCTTCGGCTCCGAACATGGCGAGTGTGCCGCCCGAGCCTCCGACCAGGAAGCCGCCAGCCTCATGGCGGCGAGTGAACGCCATGCCGCGCGGAATGCGCGCCAAAATGCTCTTGGCGCCCAACCACGATTCACCGTTCCAAAACAAGGGGCCGCGGGGCGTGAGCGCAAAGCAGCGCCCGTCCGTGTCCCAGGCTGCGCTTTGGATCACGAAATCATCGTGCGGCTTGTGGCGCACGATCCAGCGCCAGCCGGCCATATCCGAAGCTGGCGACAAGCTTTGCATCGTGCGCAACAGCAGCCGGCTGGAGGCGGGCGGTGCTGCGCGCTCAGTCAGCCAGGGCAAGATGGCATTGGTCAACGCTTCGGCGGTTTGCGGACGATGCTCAACGGAGAGAGTGGTGCCCCAGGCCAACGCGGCGTCAATGGCGCGGCACGCGTCCGGGCGTTCGCGAATTTCTGGGCTCAAGACCGGGCTTTCGAGGATGCTCTTGCGCGGCTTCGCGCGCATTTGCTCGTAGGCCTCGTACGGCGTGTGCCCGTCGAAGTAGTGATCACCGGTAAGCACGTAGTACGCGATGCACGCCAGGGCGAACACGTCCGTTTCGATGCCCACGCCCTGGTCCAGCGCCTGCTCGGGAGCCGCGTAACCAACGGTGCCAAACCCGACGCCCGCGAAGGTGCGTCCGAGCCCCACGGGGCGCGCCAAACCAAAATCAGAAATCTTGAAGATCTCTGTCGCACCGAACCCGCAGCACAGCACGTTGCCAGGCGTCAAATCGCGGTGAATCACGCCAACACCGTGAATCTCCGAAATGCCGCTGGTCAGACAACGCAGCGCGTGCGAGGCGCGCACCGCGTCGAAAGCGTAGTTGGTCTTGTGAATCGAATACGTGACGCGATCTTCTAGGGTGGTGCCCTCCACTCCGCCGTGAACGTATTCAATCGCAATCCACGGGGTGGGCGGGGAACCGAAATAAAGCGTGCTCCCCGTGTCCACGAAGCGCACGACGAAAGGGCTCGGCGGTACGCGCTCGTTCAAGCGCCCTAGCGCTACGGCCTCCTTCTGCGCGACCAAATCAGGCGAGATGTCCGTCGTGCCGAATTGCCGCCTCACGACCTTCACCACCACGGGTGATGCGCCTTCGGGTGCTTCACGGCGCGCGAGATAGGCTGCGCCCATCCCGCCTTCACCCACCTGCTGTTCGAGCACGTAGCGGACGCCGTGTTGGACGTCCGAGTCGATGTAGCGCCCGCTCAATGAAGACGGTGCGATGGAGACGGGGGGCGTGCTCACGAGCGATTTGTGCGCTGTCTTTCCAGAGGGGTAAAGGGCTAAAGTGTGGGCACTTTTCTTATGGCCCGAGAGCATTTTGCAATAGTGATGCGGCGACGCCTGCGCGCGCTCGCGGCGTGGCGCACTCCCACTTTTCAAATGCTTGCAGACAGTGCGCCGCTGGACTTGCGCATCGTTGGCCGAACGCTGCTGCATGCGGCAGCGGTGGGCGTCGCTGCGGATTTAGCGGGCGCGGCGTTTTTCGCAGGTCTGGAGTACTTCACGCTTGGCGTCTTGGAGGAGTTTGCCGGTTACATCCCGTTGCGGGCTGACGGCGAAACGTTCGCCGCCGGGGTGAGCCCGCACGCGTTTCGTCCTTGGGTGCTCGTCTTCCTGCCTGCCCTGGGCGGCGTGGCCTGCGGGCTGAGCACGCGCTTGGCGCCCGAAACGCGCGGCGGTGGCGGCGACGCTATGATCGACGCGTTCCATTACGAAGGCGGGTACATTCGTCGACGCGTGATTTGGATCAAGGCGCTCGCCTCCATCTTCACGCTCGGCACTGGTGGCGCAGACGGTCGGGAAGGGCCCACGATGCAGATCGGTGGAGCGCTCGGCGCGCTAGTCGGCCGTGTGCTGCGCGTTAGCACACGGGAGAGGCGTATCTTGATGGTTGCTGGGGTGGGTGCGGGCATCTCGGCGGTGTTTCGTACGCCGCTTGGTGCGGCGCTGTTGGCCGTGGAGGTGCTCTATCGAGACGGTTTCGAATCCGAGGCCTTGATTCCCGCTGTGCTCGCGAGCGTCGTGTCCTACTCGGTGATCATTTCGATTTTCGGGGAAAGCACACTATTTTCGCGCGTGCCGCGTTTTCCCTTTGTGCCCGCGCATCTGCCGTCGCGCCGCTGACTACTTGCGCCGCCCGCTTCGTTGCCCGACGCTATCCCTGGCGCTTTCGCCTGTCATCAGCTCTTGCCAGCTGGCGCTGAGCACCACTTCTTCGTCTTGGAGGACGAGTGCCGTCCACGCGCCCGGCTCGTCCGCGCGTGAAAACAGGAATTCTGCCAGCTTCGGCGCGATCGGCATCAGCGCGGAACAAAGCGCGCCGCGCTCCACGCAGCCTGCATACAGCGGGTTCGTCGCCGGGCCGGTCTGGGTCAACAGCAGTTGCCGCAAGAGCTGCGCCGCGCGCGCATGGCGTGCATCCGCCACCAGGCCAATGGGGCTCGCGAGACCTTCTTGGCGGGCGAGCGCATAGCTTTCGAGCAGGCGCCAACGCACGCCATACACGCAACGCCACGCTTCGGGGTGCGACTCGGAAAGCACCGTCATGGATTATGCGACTCGAGGACCGTTGCCAAGCCCGCTTGCGGCGGGCGGACATTTCTTTGTCGCCGAGCCCGGTCAGCCGGTTGCGCGTCGCTTGGATTTCTTGCCACGCTGCGCAAGTTTTCAGATTGCGCTCGGACCGGATCCCCGCGTCGCCCATTCGCCCTTGCCTCGGCGCTGCGCCGCGGTAACCACTTGGGTTCGGAGCGCGTATTCTCTACGCGAGATCGCTCGACTTCTCTTCGCAAAGCAAAGGATCCCAACGCCATGGCACCACGCTCCTACGCAAAACCCTCGCTCGATGAGCTGCGCTCTCGCTTGGGTGCGCTCGAGTTCGAAGTCACGCAGCACGATGCGACCGAGCCGCCGTTCCGAAACAAGCTTTGGGACAATCACGAAGTTGGCTTGTATGTCGACATCGTCAGCGGTGAACCGCTGTTCACCTCCTTGGACAAATTCGACTCTGGCACCGGCTGGCCGAGTTTTACCAAACCGGTCGAGGCCGAGCACGTGATCGAGAAAGTCGATCACAGCCATGGCTACAGCCGCACCGAGGTGCGCTCGAAGTACGGTAATTCCCACCTTGGGCACGTATTCGATGACGGGCCGCGCGCCGCTGGCGGATTGCGTTACTGCATGAACTCGGCAGCCTTGCGCTTCATTCCCGCGGCCGAGCTAGAAGCGCAAGGCTACGGGGAGTATCGCGCGCTGTTTGGCGATGCGAAAGCAACGCCGCAGGTCGTCAGTCACGACAACGCTTGCGCCGTGCCCGCGCCAACCGAAGCACCGGGTTGCGAAGCCACGATGGAAGAAGCCGTGCTGGCGGGCGGGTGTTTTTGGGGGATGGAGGAAATCCTCTCCCAAATCCCCGGTGTGATTGAGAGCACCGTGGGCTATGCCGGCGGTGGCACGAAAAGCCCCCAGTACGAGCAGGTGCGAACCGGCCGCACTGGCCACGCTGAAGCGATTCGCATCCTGTTCGATCCGAAACGGCTATCTTACCAAGATCTGCTGGAAAATTGGTTCTTCCGCATGCACGATCCCACGACCAAGGATCAGCAGGGTAACGACCGAGGCAGCCAATACCGTTCGGTCATCTTCGCGACCTCCGCGAGGCAGCGCGAGATCGCGGAGCTCGCGAAGCAACACGCGCAGGCCACCGGTCGCTGGCAGCGGCCCATCGTGACCGAAATCGTGGACGCGGGTCCGTTCACGCCCGCGGAGGAGTACCACCAAAAGTACTTGGACAAGCACCCCGGTGGTTACACCTGTCACTTCATGCGGGACTAACTGCCGGCGGCGCGCCGGGCGGGCTGACTTCGCTCGCCATCACGCGCTGCGGCGCGCCGGCTCGCGTCGCAGCAGCGGCGGAGGAGCCGCCAACGACGCGGTGCACGAAGCCCAGCTTGGCGATCACTGGCTCTGCTAACACGAACGGGTACATATCCTGAAGTCCCATCGAGCGATTCAAGCTATTCAACGCAACGGTAAGCGGCACCCACGCGCCGATCAGGTCAGTAAATTGGTTCAAGCTCACGCGGCGCGTCGTCACCGGTTCACTCTGTGCACCGCCGACAGGCGCCGGGCGCAACGCCAGACCGTAGCTTTGTGCGGTTTCTAGCGTATCCACCATATGTAGATAGTGCGCCCAGGTTTCGGCCCAATCCTCCCAGGGGTGCATCGTCGCGTAAGAACTGACGAATGCCTCGGGCCAATCCTGGTGCGGCGTGGCGTAGTGCCGTTTGACAGCTTCGTCGTAGTCCGCCTGTTCGTCGCCAAAGAGCGCGCGAAATTCCTCCAACCACCGGCTATCTTTGATCAAGCGGTCCCAATAGTAGTGCCCAGACTCATGCCGAAAGTGACCGAGTAACGTACGGTAGCGCTCGCCGAGCTGTTCGCGCGTTTGCTCGCGCGCTGGAGAATCCGCTTCCTTCACGTTGATGGTCACCAGGCCATCACAGTGGCCGGTGAGTACCCGTTCGCCGTTGGGCCCGTCGCTCAGGAACGCGAACGCGAGGCCCGTTTTAGGCTGGGCCTCGCGTGCCTCGAGTGGCAAACCGAGTTCAATCAGCGTGTAGACCAGACGGCGTTTGGCTACCTCGAGCTTGCGCCACGAGTCGATCGCTGCGGCGTCGGTCAACGCGGGAATCGTTTCATTCAGGCGACACGACGGGCAGTAGAGATGCGTGTCGCCTTCGGGAATCGCCCAGTTGCACACAGCGTGGCTCGCATAGTTCCGGCACAGCCGATAACGAGAGCCTTTGCTCGCCTCACTCAAGGCCCAATAGAGCTGACTCTCGTTAGGCTGCGACGGCGCGGCATCCTGATCTAACGCGCTCAGCACTCCGCGATCCGGCAGGTACGCCAAGGCGTGCCCACAGCGGACGCACTGCGAATTGTCGAAGAATGCGACGTGTTTGCACGCGGAACAGCTGAAAATTTTCATGGCCCACTTCGAATGCTGACCGCGTGCTACGCCGGTTTTGTTTTAAATGCTGCGCGTGGGGCCGATCAAGGCACGAACTGTCCGCACGAGCCGGCACAGGTAGCGATATCGGCGACGCAAGATTTGTCTTTGATACAAGAGTGGCACTCATCGAGCGTGTCTTGCTTCCTATTGCTGTCATTGGCCTTGTCTTCGCACCTGGTCCTGCACTCCTCAGGCATCCCCTCAAAGAAGCGCGTAGATTCGATCAGTTGCGCGTAGCTCA
>JBDTYJ010000089.1:0-17132 GCA_040005755.1 Pseudomonadota bacterium | reverse complement strand
GCCGGTGGCCAAGAGCCCGGGATCGCGCGCGGTGACCCCTGCGTACTTCACGCTCGTGAAGTCGCCCCCAAGGCCGTTGCCTGAAATACCGTAAAATGTCGCGAGCTCCGGATTGAGGAAGGAGTGATCAGCCGTGAGCACGGAGCCGAACGAACCGTTGTTGTTGAAGGCCTCCATGATCAACCTTTGCGCTTCGGTCCACATGTCCTGTTGAAGCTTGGCCCACATTTCCGGTTGAATGTTGGCTGACTTCTTAAAGGCCTCGGCGTCGTGCGCCGTGGTGTACAGACGCGAAAGGCCGAGCCAGCCGTCCATGAAGCCCATCACCGCGGTGGCATTGCTCGCAGTGCCGCTCGCGGTCAGGCGAGCGACCTGTTGGTCGATCATCGCGGGTATGGTGAGGCTGCCGCCGTTCGCGGAATCCGCCGCGGCGAGCAAAGCGGCATCCGGCGTGGTTCCGGTGAGCGTGTACGCAAGCTCCGTCGCGACCTCATAGGGAGAGAGCGTGAAGGTTTGCCCGCTCGCTTTGCCGAGCTCCTGGCGATACAAGAAATACGGCGACTGCAGCATCGCTGAGATGACCACTTGAGCGCCGTCCGAATTCGAGCTTCCGGACATGAACAGCTTGCTGTAGCTGGCGACGCGAGGATCGCTCGCGTCGAGAGGGGTACGGAAGGCCTGCTTGCCGAAAGCCTGCACGAATTGCCCAGCACAAGTGGCAACCGGCGCGCTGCTCGTGGCCGCACAGGGTGCGAAGCCCGCAAGTTTGTTCGAGGAGGCCGCCCAGGCAGCGACCGCTTCGGCGTTGTCTTGGAGCTGTGAGGCGTTCAGCCCTTGCACAAGCAACGCGTTGGCATCGATCGAGAACCCCAACACCGAAGGGTCACTAAACACGGTCGCCACCGGCGCCGGGCTCGACGTGTCCTCAAAAATGCTGCGAATGCTGTTGGCGAACTGAGTGGCGGTGAGCCGCCAGAGTTTGCGTGGGCCAGGGGCGTTGCTAGTGCAGGCCTGGGGTGCCGCCAAATTACTGGGTAAGGGTAGCGTTGTGCCGCCACTAGAAGCTCCGCCACTCCCACCCTGACCAGCGCTGCCCGCCGCCCCGTTGCCGGCGGAGCCGCGGAGCCGCGGGTCTGCGTTGTCTTGAGCCTGGCAACCGAGGAAGGGCAGTACGAGTAGAACCGAAACAGGAAGCGAGCGAAAACCACGCATTGGACTGTCGACACCCTATCGCGCGAGAGCGACCGCGCAAGCCGAAGGGCGTGATTCTAGGCACGGGACTGCAGGGGTTTCGGCATCAATACTAACCAACGAGGGTGATTGGCCGTCGCCGAACAGCGAGTGCGGAATGATCCAAGCCCACGGCAAACATCGTCCCGCTGCGAGGCACAGGGATACAAATCGGCGGCACGCGCGGAGCGCCGAGGGCGGCATGAACGGTCCAGTCCAGCCCGTGATGGTCAAGGGCCGCTCGGGCCGACCGCGGCTCCGCGGTTTTTTATCTGGGACGGCACCCTGCATGCGCGCGGCTCGTCGCCGTTCTCGCTGCCGCTCGCCGAGCAGCCATGTTTTCTCCCGCGACGGAACTTGGCGCCGTCGCCGCACAGGAATTGCACCGCCTATCCGCGCGGGTGCGACGAGTAGTAGGAGCTCTCACGTTCCAACCAGCGCGATCCCGCCCCGAGCTTAGGAATTACCCCGGAATGTCCGTTGCGCGGACACGCTGGTAGCGACTCCCGTTACTCCAGCGAGAATCTAATCCTACCCTGTCAGCAGACCTGGGTCGCTTCGTCGCTGTATTCAGCTCGCGGAACGAAACATCTTGAGCCAGATTGGTTGCACGACGGCATTCTCTAATGCGTCGGCGTACAAGCGCCTAGCAGCGCCGGTCGTCGTGATTGCGTCGAAACTTCGGAGAACAAGATGAGCAAGGCACTTCTGCAGCAGCTCGTAGCGGCAAACCCGGCGGCTCTATGCGGCCTTGTGTTTGTAGCCGGATGCACGGGAATCGTGGGCGGCACCCCTGGCGGAAGTGGCAGCTCTACGTCCATCGTCGGCGCCGGTGCCAGCGCTGGTGCGTCGGCGTCCGGTGGTGGGGCAGGGAGCGCTGGGGCGGGGCCTGTTAACCCCGTCGTATCGACTGATCCCAACACCATCGTGGATAATCCTCCGGCCTTCGCGCCCGCGCCCGGCCTGCTGCGCCGTTTGACACGAACTCAGTTCCGGAACGCCATGAGCGACGTCTTCGGCTACGCGGTCGACGTGAATCAGATCGACACTGATAGCTGGGATCAGAATTTTGCGGCGGTTGGTGCAGCGGTTGTCATCACCTCGGATAAAGGGGCCGAGCAGTACAACACCGCCGTCGAGAGCGCGGTGGATGCGGTTTTTTCGGACGCGACCAAGCGCTCCCAATTCATCGGCTGCACGCCAACCGGCAAGGGCACGGACGCCTGCTTGCGAGGCTACGTTCAGAAGCTCGGGCAGCGCGCCTGGCGTCGTCCGCTCACCAGCGCGGAGCTGGATGGCCTGGGCACGCTCGCGGCAAGCGCGGCCACTACCTTGAACAGCCCGGTCGAAGGGGCCCGCTGGGCCACGGCGGAATTGTTCGAGTCGCCCAATTTCCTGTATCGCCCGGAGCTCGGCGCCCCGGCAGCCAACGGAGCGCTTCGCTTCAATGGCTATGAGCTGGCGGGTCGGCTTTCATTTCTGATTTGGAACAGCGTCCCGGATCAAACGCTGCTCGATCAAGCGGCGAGCGGAGCCTTGGCGACCACGGACGGCATCCGCACCGAAGTTACGCGAATGCTGGCCACTCCCGCCGGCCGGGAATCGGTAGGGAACTTCGCCGAGGAATACATGCGCTTGGATCGCCTAGCGACCCAAGCCAAGGACCCGGTCCAGTTTCCCGAATACAACGCCAGTCTGCAGACCGCAATGCTGCGCGATGTGCGAGACACCTGGGCGTCTATCGTGTTCGACGATCAGGCGAGCGTGATGAATCTGTTTACGACGACGAAGGTCGTGGTCAATTCCGATCTCGCTGCGCTGTACGGCCTCCCCACCACGGGGCTTACCCCGACGACGTACAAGACGCTCACGCTAGCGGCGGACGGCAACCGATCGGGGCTGCTCAGCAAGCCGGGCCTACTATCGGAGTTCGCGAACCAGCAAGCGGGGTCGCCCACGCTCCGTGGCAAGTTCATCCGCGAAGCGCTGACGTGTCAGGCGGTTCCGCCGCCGCCGGCCGGCGTCAATCTTGCGGCGGCCGATCAACCAACGAGCGTGCCGATGACCAAACGCCAGCGGCTCGAGGCGCACCGCGCTGCGCCTGGCTGCGCGGCCTGTCACGCGCTCATGGATCCGCTCGGGCTCCCGCTCGAAAGCTTCGACGCGATCGGCAAATACCGCACGATGGACAACGGCCTGCCGGTGGATCCGACGAGCACGTTCGACGGGCACGCCATTGCCGACTCTCGCGCTCTGGGCGCCGCGGCTAGTCAGAGCATGACCGTCGCCAAGTGCTTGGTGCGAAAGTACTACTCCTATGCCGTTGGCTACCCGGAGCGCGACGTGGACGGCAGCGTGCTCAACACCCTAGAGGCGACCTTCAACGCATCCGGCTTCAAGATGCGTGATTTGATCGTCGCCGTCGTGACCAACGACGCATTCTCCGCCGTTGCACCGCAACCCTGATCGAACGACACACCCATGCCCAAAAAAGCTTTAGATCGACGAACGGTCCTACGAGGAATGCTCGCGACTGGGGCCGCGGTGAGCATCCCGCTGCCTCTCTTGGAGATCATGCTGAACAGCAACGGGACGGCGTATGCTCAGACGGCTACTCCGGTACCGCCGCTGTTCGTGCTGTGGTTCTTCGGCAATGGCTCCCTGCCAGGTATTTGGAAGCCGTCCACGACGGGAGCGGGCAGCAAGTGGACCCTCAGCGCGCAGCTTCAGGGCCTATCGGCTGTCAAGCCATACCTGACGGTGATCAGCGGGCTGAAAAACGAGTTGGTTGCCGGCGGCGCCGAGCACCCGACTGGCTCGGCTGGCGCGACGACTGGCGCACCTTTGAATGGGAATGCCGTGACCGCGCCCTCTATCGATCAAGTCGTGGCGAAGCTCATCTCCAAAGGCGCGGCCTTCAATTCAATCGAGGTGGGCGTGACGCCCGCGACGCCGAACGGCCCGCAGGATTCGCTGGCCACCGTCTCGCACAACGGGCCGAACGCGAAGAACGTCCCGGAGTACAGTCCACAAGCCGTCTTCACCCGCTTGTTCATGGGCTCCACCGGCACGGGAACCGGCACCACGACGGACCAGGTGGCAAAACTGGCCAGTGTGCGAAAGAGCGTGCTCGATTCCGTCTTGGCCGACGGTGTGGCGCTCCAGAAGCGCCTCGGCGCGGCCGACAAGCAGCGCATTGAGCAGCACCTCACTGCTATTCGCGGCGTCGAAAATCGGCTCACGACCACGCCCGCCAACACCATGCCGCCAGTGATGTGCGGCACTCCGACCGCGCCCACCGTCGGTAAGGATGCCAACAGTGAAGCGCCGCCCGCAGTAAACACTGCCATGACTGACCTGTCGATGCTGGCGCTCGCGTGCGACAAGACCCGAGTGCTTTCATATGTGTTCTCACTGCCTGCCGCGCACGTTTATTATCGGCACCTCGGCAGCAACATGAACGCTGATTTCCACGACACGATCTGCCACGGTGACGCAGGGGATCAGTCGACCCAGACGCGGGTCGACACCGGGGTCCACTACGTAGTCAGCTGCCTCAATGAGTTCTTGACCAAGATGCAGGCGACGAGCCACGGCGCGTCGAACCTCCTCGATCAGTCGCTGGTGCTGGTAACCTCCGACACCGCGTGGGGCAAAATCCACACGAACTCGGAGTGGCCGGTGCTTCTCGCGGGCAAGGCTGGCGGAAGGTTGCAGGGCGATGGGCACTACAATTTCCCTGGCGACAACCTGAGCAAGGCGCTGTTTACGGCCGCCCAGATCATGGGCTCAACCGATACAAAGTTTGGCAGCGGCAAAGGAGCCGTGACGGCGCCGCTGACCGGCATCGGCATCAACACCTGAGTAGGTCGCACGGGCTACGGCGTTTCGTGAGCGAAACGCCGTATGGGCCTGCGCGCCGAGCTCCCCGCTGATCCCCGCTCGTCGTTCAGACGCGCGTGGCTTCGAACGTCAGCACATTTTCGATGAGCCCGCGCCCGGTCCACGGAGAAGCGAAGTGCGGCAGCGGCGTTTGCTCCCAGGCGCCGACTCGGAAGCCAACGGCACGCGCGAGCTCGAATACTTCCTCGCGCGTGTACCAGTGCGCCACTGGAAGCTCCGAGCCGTAGATCAGCGGCCCGTGATTGAGCCATCGCCCTCCCGGTACGAGTAGCGCATGCAGCTTGCGCATGAGCCCGCCCAGATCGGCCGGCACTTGATCGATGAACCACGGCGTGACGACCGTGTCGAAGCTGCCTTCAGAAAAAGGCGGCTCAGTGCCATTGGCGAGGAAGAATTGGAACGCATCCGCGCCGAGCGGCCCGGACGGGGCGGTGAGGACCCAGGGGCAGCTCACGGGCTCTATTTCCGGCGCGTTTACGCTGGATTCGGTGAGCCTGACGCTTGCGCCGCGAACCACCGCTTCGGCGATGCCAAGCAGGTAAGGGTCGACGTCGAGCACCGCTGTCTGCGTGCCGCCGCACTGAAGGTGCAAGTCGTAAGCGAGCCGACAGCCGCCCGCGCCGAGGACGAGCGTTCGGCCGAGCGCGCGCCCCTCACTGACACGCCGAACCGCGTCCAGCGAGCGCACGTTCTCTTCGTCGTGACCACTTGCCCAGGCCCAGTCCCGAAAGAGACAAGTGATGTAGTCCATCGCGCCGCGCGGTAGCCGGGTGCTCTCTGTCGGTGGTAACGGGCCGCCGAGCAAGGGGCCAAGAACAAGCGACACGTCTGCGACCTGTGCGGCAACTGCGTTGGCGAGCGCATGGAGCCGCGTCCGAGTCGCATCACCGATGCCGGGCTGGGCTGCTTGCTGCCGTAGGGCGCGGGGCGTCTCATCCCCCTGCCGAACGAGGAAGCCGAGTTGCCGTTGCCAGTGCTCGCGGTGAGCAACGGGGTTCGGCAACAAAACCCGAATGCTGCTCAGGCAGGGATAAACCTGCCCGCACGCGGCGCAGTGGAAGCTGGTGTCGAGCGCAGCCCGGCACTGCGCGCAAACGACGCGGTCCGAGATACCTTCCATCAGCGGCCTAACCTTTCGGCGGATGACACGACGCGCGCCGGAGCGTGCGCCGGCGGCCTTTGCCCGCGGCATTCGCCCGATTGCAACCCAAGCCGGTGACACGACATTTGCGAGCACGTCATTCTGCTAGCTTGCCATTGCTAGCGCAAGTATTGGGGTTTGGGCTAGCGGGCATAGCGCCCGCGGCTCGGCGCGTAGCTCAGGGCCACACTCGCAATCACGGCTGCTGAGCGAACTTGAGGCGTGCTTCGCGAGCGAGCTCGGCGCGCGCTCTAGACGCAGGTGATGTGACAGATGCGGCTGCAAGCGGCCTGGATCCGCGCACAGGCGTCGGCGCCGTCCGGATCCTGCTCCGCGCCAGAGCGAACGGCTATAGTCGAGCTGATGGATCTGTGTGAGCTCGTTCGCGATCAGATCTGGATCGGGGCCTATCCCGTGACGCTCGCCGGCACGCGGTTCGACGCCCGCATGACGCTCGCGCGGCGTAGCGATGGTGCTCTGATCGTGCACTCGCCCGGTCCGATGGACGACGCGACGCGCGCCCGGATCGACGCGGTTGGACCTGTGGCGGCTATTGTCGCGCCCGGTAATTTCCATCATCTCCACGTTGCGTCCTGTCAGCGCGCGTTTCCCGAAGCGGAGACATGGATCTGCCCGGGCGTCGAAAGAAAGCAGCCCACGCTGCACTATGACGGCTTGCTCGGGGACTCCCCGCCGCCCTGCCTGGCTGTGGACTTCGCGCTTGCAGGCGTGTTCGGACGGCTCATGAGTGAGGTAGCGATGCTTCACCGGCCGAGCCGCACACTTCTGCTCGTCGACCTGATCGAAAACATCGGCGACAACACGCCGCGCATTGGCTGGACGCTCAAGGCGCTCTGGAAGATCTTCGGCATGTGGAACGTACCCCAGCCGGCCCCGGAGTATCGTTTCGGTTGGAGGGACCGTGCTCAAGCCAGCGGGGCGCTCGCGAAGGTGGTCGCGTGGGACTTCGAGCGGGTCGTCATTGCACATGGTGATCTCATCGAGCACGATGCCAAGGCCACGGTGCAGCGCGCCTGGCAGCGTTATCTTCCAAGCGAGCGCGTTTGAGGCTGACGGGGCTGCGTTGGTCGCGTTTCTCGCGGCTCGTGCGCAACGACGCCACATGCCGTGAAGATCGTGAAGTGTCGTGAATTCTGCTGCGATGTAGGTGGCCGCGCCGCAGCGGCCCCGCACGATGACGCCGGGCAGCGCATTCTGCGACCGATTGCCGCGAACGACCACGCCTCACCGAATACTGAGCTCCAGGCTGACTGACTAGCGAGCTAACGACTTTCAAATTGCGGGCACGGCGTGCGTCTTTTTTACAAATGCGCCGTAGTGCTGGAAATCTTCGGCTCTCCGCGTACGCCTCGCGCCGGCAACTTACATTCTTGATCGCAATCGTCTCGCTGTTGTGCTGTTGTCCCGACAGGTTCAACAGGGGAGAGCGACGACCACTCTGGCCGTCACTCTTCCGGTCGCTCAACCCACCCCAATATCCCATGAATTCTTCCCGACTGTTTACTGCCAGTTGTGTTGCTCTGATCGTCACGGCCATGAGCTTCGCTATGCGCGGCGCGGCGACCGGCGATTGGGTCACTCAGTACCACCTGACCCATGAGCAGGTGGGCTGGGTCAATGGCTCTGCGTTTTGGGGCTTCACACTGGCCATGATTTTCGGCGGTCCGCTCGTCGATGCTCTCGGGCTCGGTCGCATTATCTCGCTGGCCTTCGTGGGTCACGCCGCCGGCATCGTGCTCACGATCTTCGCCTGGGACTTCTGGAGTCTGTTGGGTGGAACGCTGCTATTCGGTATCGCCAACGGCTCGGTCGAGGCCGCTTGCAACCCGCTCGTGGCCTCGTTGTTCCCCGACAACCAAACCACCAAGCTGAACCACTTCCACGTGTGGTTCCCAGGTGGCATCGTCATCGGCGGGCTGCTCTCGTTCTTGTTCGCCAAGATGGGTCTAGGCTGGAGGCCGCAGTTCGCGACCATGCTGATCCCGCTGGCCGCCTACGGCTTCCTGTTCTTCGGTAAGAAGTTCCCGCAAACCGCGCGCGTCGAGCGCGGTGAGTCAACAGGCTCGATGTTCGCGGCCTGTTTGGCGCCTGGTTTCTTGCTGATGGTGGGCTGCATGCTGCTCACGGCTTCTACCGAGCTCGGCCCGGGCCAGTGGATCCCGTCGATTCTGCAGAACGCTGGCGTATCGGGCATCCTGGTGCTGGTGTGGATCACTGGTCTGATGGCTGTGGGACGTATGTTCGCAGGTCCGTTCGTGCACAAGCTGTCGCCCATCGGCATGCTCGTGGGCAGTGCGTTCTTGAGCATGCTTGGGCTGTACGCCATGTCGCACACCACGGGTGTGATGTTGTTTGCCTCGGCGACGGTGTTTGCGTTCGGTGTGTGCTTCTTCTGGCCGACGATGCTCGGCTTCGTCGCCGAGAACTACCCGAAGACGGGCGCACTCGGCTTGGCCATCATGGGCGGCGCCGGCATGCTCAGCGTGAGCTTCGTGCTCCCGGTCATCGGCGGTTGGTATGACGCGGGCATCACTGCCCGCATGCCGGCGGGTGCTGCGCCCACGGGTGACGCGCTGGCCGCCATTCAGGCAGCTGCGGGTCTAGAGGCGCTGGGCAAAGTGGCAATCTTGCCGCTCATTCTGACGTTCGTGTTTGCTGGCATTGCCGTCGCCAGGAAGAAGAAGCAGGGCGTCGCGGCGCCGGCTCACTGAGCTGGTGAGCCGGCTCGGGCATGTGCTCGAGCTTTGCAAGAAGGCGGGCAACTCCAGGGTTGTCCGCCTTTTTTCTGTGCGCGCTAGACGGTCACCGTCAAATTCCACTCGTCACTGGTACGTGAGTCGATTGGCGCGAAGGTTGCGGGCGGCGGGCGAAAAATAAGCCCTGGGGCTGGCGCACACGACTTGTGTGAAGCTGCGATGCAGCTGCGAGTAGCTGCCGAAGCCCGACTCGAGTGCGGCCTTGAGGTAGCTTGCGCGATTGCGCGCGACTTGGCTCACGAAGTGGCAGATGCGCGAACGAGCGCGCTGTTCCGAGAACGAAACGCCCAGCTCCACCTGGAACCGGCGCGACAAGTAGCCCTCACTCACGTCGAGTGCACGGCAGACTGCGGCTCGCTCCAGGGCGGGATTTTCGAGCAAGAGGCAGGAAGCGAGTTCGACCAAGGACAGCGCGCGCTGGTCGTTGTGATCGCTGATTGTGGCGTGAAAGGCCGTTGACAGAACCGCTCGTAAGCGCGCCGATACGTCGCTCGCGGCAAGCTCTCCGTCCACGCAGGTGGTCTCACACTGGTCGAGCAGGAGATCGTGATCGCGCTGCTTGAGCTCCACGACCGGCCGCCCCGACGCGAGCTCGCCGAGCGCGCGCGCCCAGTCGAAGAGCGAACCGACCCGGGTGGCCGCGCGGGACATGGCAGGAGCCAATGGGGCGAGCTCACGACCGACTGCGGCACATAAATCAGGCTCGACGTGAAGCACGCGTAAGTCGCAGTCCGCCGATGCTTCATGCAGCACGTGCTCTACACCAGGGAGGTGCCAAACCAGTTGCCCCGCGTGCGCGGTGTGCAGCGTTCGACCGACGCGCACTTGAGCGCGGCCGCGCACGAGCACCAGCAGCTCAAGCTGAGCGTGAAAGTGGCGCGGCTTCGGGTAGTCACGCGAGAACGGCCAAATAGCGCCATGCGCCGTGGACGGCAGCAGGTAATGCTCTTGAAACAGCGCCCTGGGCTCCGGCACGCCCTTTCCTAGCACGTGCGTTGCCGCTGGCCTCCGTGCCGTGCGAAATCTGCACGCGGGCGCGTCCTAGGTCACACAATGCGAAGACGGAGGGCCCCCTGGAGCGTATGGGATGGCAGTGCCCGTACCCCACTGCCTACGAATTTTGAGTCATGCCCGTCTCAACGCGGGAAGCCCCCTGGCGCTGCTTGCGTTGTCCCTTGCCGTCACCGGTTGCGATGCGGGCCACGCGAGTTCGCGAGCCGGCGGGGCAGCCGGCGCTGCTGGGCAGAGCAGCTCGAACGGCGGCGGCGGTAGCGGCGCCGCAGGTAGCGCGGGGCAAGCCGCGGCCGGCATGGGGCAAGCCGCGGGCGGCACGACCGGCGCTACCGAAACGGTGGTCGTTTCAGCCAAGACACGTACCCCGGTGACCACCACGCGCTCGGTGAACTATTGGATGTGGACGCCCACCTGGGGCGACCCGGTGAGTGGCACCGATGCGCAGATTGCGCCGCTCGGTTTCGACCTGATGCGTGTGGGCGGCTACAACAACGACGCGAATACCCCCGACCCGTTCAACGACGCCGAGCTCGACCGGGCCGTCGCTTATGCGCGGGCTATCGGCGCGCAGCCGTTGCTTCAAGTGCCCCTGCTGGCGGATATCTCAGGCCAGCCGCCCACGGCCGACACGGCCGCCGCGATGGTCACCTATGCGAATCTGACCAAGAAATACGGTATCAAGTATTTCTCGATCGGCAACGAACCCGACATGTACGCGCGAATGGGAAGCCCGAGCGATGCCAGCGCTCCCGCCATCGTCGGATACACGCCCGAGGCTTACTGTACGTCAGCCCGCGCGTACGCGGCCGCAATGAAGAAGGTCGATCCGACGATTCAGATCGTGGGACCTGATCTGGCGTATCAATACATTGCGAGCGCCGATTGGTTGACCCCGGTGCTGAAGAGTTGTGGTGAGCTGTTCGATATCGTGGCCATCCACCGCTATCCGTTCGCCGCCAAGATGGCGACGCTGGCTGCGGCTGAAGCCGATGTCGCGGCCTTCAGGAATACAGTGAAGTACGTGCGTGGGCTGATGCAAGCAACGGGGCAGGGCAATAAGCCCCTGGCGTTCACGGAAATGAACATTGACTACGACGAGTTGCCGGCGAACCCCCCGCCTGCGGTCGCAGGCACGGTGCCTTCCGCGCTGTGGGCCGTAGATATCCTGGGCGCGGCTCAGGAGCTGGCGTTGCGCAGCACGGCTCTGTGGAGCATCGCTGACGATGATACCCGGAAGTTCGGCTTGATTGGCGTGCCGCCGGCACACGCGCCGCGTCCCCAATATTATGCCTATCAATTATTCGCGGCGCACTCGGGGCCGAGCCTACTCACGTTGACGTCTGCACCGAAAGGCGTGCACGCCTACCCAACCAGGAACGCCGCGGACAACACCACGCAGCTCATGCTGGTCAATTGGCAGACGTCTTCGCGGGCGCTAGAGTTTCAAGTCACCGACCTTTCGCCCGCGCCTACGTCCGTGGTGTTTACGGTTCCAGGGCTATCCATCGCTGCCGTCGACATTCCCGACCACGGCACGGCGACGGCCATGTCTTACGGCTTAGCCGAACAGAACGCTGCTCGTGGTCCCGTGGCGCTCATGCCGGGAGCGCACGCGCCTGAAGAGGTAGATGCCGGCGCACCACCGCCTGCAACGGCCGACGCTGGCGCGGAGTGCAGTCAGGTGAAGCCGGCCGTTCCGCTCATCACCACACAGGGGCGCGCTACTGCGGACGGGCTCAGCTTTGGCGCAGTAGACAGCGAATGGGCAAGCTTCGAATATGCCGGCAGTGCGCAAGCCGCACCGATGCTCAGCGTCAGCGCCGACGGCAGTGGCTTACGCGCGCAAGGCGCGCTGGTAACACCGCTCAGCAAGGCCAACAACTACGTCGGTTTCGGCATCTACTTCA
Source organism: Pseudomonadota bacterium (assembly GCA_040005755.1). Classification (GTDB taxonomy): domain Bacteria; phylum Myxococcota_A; class Polyangia; order Polyangiales; family Polyangiaceae; genus PMG-095. The sequence continues at coordinate 5,160 of JBDTYJ010000089.1, read as the reverse complement.
AGAGTGACAGCTGCATTGACGCCTCTGCCCACACGGGAGTGCAATTCGACCTGTCCGGCGACCTTGGGACTTGCAGCCTGCGCTCTGTACTCTACTCTGCGCAAGATTTGAATGCCATGGACGACCCAGGGCGCGGTCAGTGCCAAAGCAACTGCGCCGGACCGGGCGCGGCAGTCACAAGCAGCTCCACCAGCATTCGCGTGCCCTTCACGAGCTTGACCGGCGGCGCGCCGCTCGCGAGTGTGGACGCGAAGAATCTGGTCACGATCCAGTGGCAGCTCGGCGCCAGTGATCTGAACGCGGGCTGCACCGCAGACATTACGATTGCGAACGTGACCTTCTACTGAATCCGGATTCGTTGCACGCCGGGCGCGCGGCAGATCGCCTCCGCGCGGCCGGCGCTGATCCGATCACTTGACTGTGATTGTCGCCGTCTTGAAATCGATGCTACCGACGCCGCCGCCGACTTCGACCAGCATCCGCGCCTCTTCCATCTTGCCGAGGGTGAGGCCTAGGCTGGCCCACTCTTTGAAGTGCTCGCTGATCGAGATGTGCCCGCACTGGCGCGGCGTCTGTCGGATACTAAAAAACTGAGAAAAGGTGGCCGTGCCGTGAATCGAAGGCTGGTTGTTCTGCGTGTGCTGATAGACGTTGTACATCCCGTCATCGACGCTAAACGAGCCCTTTTTGGTCCCACCCGCGGTAGGCGGTGGGCCTGAGCCATACCAGTCCTCGACGATGTAGAATTCGACCAGCGGGTTGTTCGACCAACCATAGATACCGATGAACGAGAACCCCCCGCCGCTTCCCGTCTTCGTGTAAGCGAAGTCCGAGGAAATGGTGCCTAGTTGATCATAGGTCTGAGTCTCGTTCCAGCTACGACCTACGCGGGCCAGGAAATCACTGCTGTTGCTCCAATTGGCTTTGAACGCGGCATCACTGCCATATGTCGTCATGCATCCGGAGCCGGTTCCATTCGACCAAAGCTGGTACGAATAGCCGTTGTTCACGTTGCCGATGGAGTTGGAACAATACTGGGTGCCGCCTGTGCGCGGCGTGGTCGTGCTGCACGCGGCTGACGCGCCGCCTGCTCCTGCACCGCCGGTGCTATTGCTGCCGCCGCTGCCGCCCGCTCCCGAGCCGCCGCCGCCGGCCTTGCCGCCGGCGCCGGCGCCGCCGCCGCCGGCCTTGCCGCCCGCTCCTGCACCGCCGTTAGCCGCGCCGCTTGCTCCTGCGCCGCCACTGGCTGTTCCCCCAGCCGCTGCGTTGCCAGCACCGCCGCCTCCGCTGCTCACCCCTGCGCTTGCATTCCCGGAACTGCCCGCCAGCGCGTTGCCCGTCGCCGCGGCGCCGCCCGCGGGGCTTTGGCTACCGCTTCCTGAGGAGGAAGCTCCACTGCCGCTCGAGCCTGAACTCGCCCCCGCGCCCTGGTCCGTTGCCGAGCTGCAGTTCACTATTCCAATGCCGAGGACTATACTCAGCATCGATATCTGCGGTAGATTCGTGCGCACCGGCGTCTCCAACCGACGCTTCGCTGTACGCAAATTGATACTCGCAGTTTGGCGCGAGCCGGCGCGCTCATCACAATTTCCAAGAAACGAAAACATGCCTCTGATTGGTGCGAGACGCGGCACACATCGATCTGGTAGCAGGAGCGATTTATTGGGTATCCGCGCGCGTGGCTTGCGCATGCCGCTCAGGTCGAAGAATTGCGGCGCGGGCGCCCGGGTAACTAGCGACGGTTCGGTCGACTCGTTCGCTCCTCGCGCTGACCTGGAATCGGTTGCAGAATCCAGCGCGACCGCTGGCAAGATCCTTGCCTGATCCCGCGCCGCAACGTTTCATGCACTCTATCGATTTTCACGCTCATCACTCGCCGCAGGGCGCATACGCCACTTTCACTTGCGGTCGCTTCGGTGTGGGTGGTGGCCCCACTATCCAGGGGGTGACGCCGGCTGGTTTCGATCTCGTCATCGGCTATGTTGATGAGCAGGGCGAGCTATGGGCGTTGCCATTCTTTCGCAGCCCCGGTGCGCCCGAGATCACGGATTTCGTTGCCCCCACTGGCGCTCCCGAACCGAAGCGACGTCACGCGCTCGATTCGGTAACGCGCGAGTACGAACGCGGCACCGACACTTGGCTCGCACCGAACTTTAGCTTCACCCTCTACACGCCCGTCGCTCCGCTGCCTGATCCGGACCGAGCGTCCGAAAGCGAGCTTGCGCGCGCGCTTTTGCCCGTGGTCACGGCGCGCTTGTCCCTCGACAATCGCTCCGGGCGCGTCGCGAAACGCCTGGTATTCGCGATCGATGCTGGGCAGCCATGTCGCTTCATCGAGCGCATTGCCAATGCTCGAGCGGTCGGCTGGGGGCGCGAACTTGGCTTTGCCGTCCATGACCAAGCGGGCCTTGAAGCGTGGGTACAGTGGAGCGAGCTCGATTTCCTCGCGCATGGGCGCTCGCACCTGCTCGGGCGCGCGTGCGGCTTCACGCTGGAGGTCCCCGCCGGCGAAATGCGCGATTTGGACATCGTGATCGGCTTCCACCGTGCGGGCGCTGTCACTACTGGGCTCGACTGTCGCTACTTCTACAGCCGCTTCTACCCGGGTCTGGAGCAGGTGCTGGCGGCTGGCCTCGAGCATTTTCACGATCGTGCTGCCGCGGCCGTGCACCTGAACGAAACGCTGCGGCAGAGCGCACTCGACGAACACCAACGCTTCTTGCTCGCGCACGCTGAACGCAGCTATTGGGGGAATACTCAGCTCCTCGAGCACGAAGGCAAGCCGCTCTGGCTCGTGCTGGAGGGCGAGTACGCGATGATGAACACCTTCGATCTGGCCGTTGACCAATCTTTCTACGAGCTTCTGCAAAGTCCGTGGTTGGTGCGGAATGTGCTCGACCAATTCGTCGCTCGCTACTCGTACAGTGATGAACTGGCGCGGCCGGTGAGCGGTGCGCGGCGCGCCGGACACTCACACACCCGCGATCCGCATCGCCTCGCGGAATTCCTACCCGAGCCCGAACGAGTCGGGCTCCCGGGCGGCCTCAGCTTCACGCACGACATGGGTGTTGCCGGGCAGTTCACGCCTCCTGGCCAGTCGAGCTACGAGCTGCCCGGGCTAGCGGGCTGCTTCAGTTACATGACGGCAGAGCAACTCATGAATTGGGTGCTTACCGCGCTCAACTACGTGACGTCTAATGACGATCAAGTCTGGCTCGAGCAACGTGAGCCGGTGTTTCGTGCTTGTCTGCATTCGCTCGAGCAGCGCGATGATCCGGAGCCGAAACGCCGCAACGGGCTCGTGAACCTCGACTCGAGCCGCTGCGCAGGCGGCTGGGAAATCACGACCTACGACAGCCTCGACCCGAGCCTCGGCCAAGCGCGGGGCAACTTGTACATGGCGACCAAAGGCTTTGCCTCTTGGCTTGGTTTAGTCGTCGCGTTCGAACGACTCGGCCGGGAGGATCTGGCGAGCGCCGCGCACGCGGGTGCGGAACGTGCGGCTCGCAGCATCGTGAACGCTTGGCAGGGCGAGCTCGGCTTCATTCCGGCACTGCTCGAGGCCGGCCAGCCCAGCGCGATCCTGCCTGCCATCGAAGGCTTGGTTTATCCACTATTTTGGGGGCGCCCCGAATTCGTGAGCCGCGAAGGCGCCTTCGGCGAGCTGATTCTCACCCTCGAAAAACACCTGCACCGGGTATTGCAGCCGGATTTGTGCTTGTTTCCTGACGGGGGCTGGAAGCTATCCAGCACCTCCGACAACAGCTGGCCGAGCAAAATCTTCATCTGCCAATTCGTGGCCGAACGCGTGTTTGGCGTGCGTGCCTCGCCCCAAAGCCACGCCGCGCACGCACGCTGGCAACAAATCGGCGCGAGTGATTGGGCAATGAGCGACCAATGCGTCGCAGGTATCGCACAAGGATCCAAATACTATCCACGCGGCGTGACCTGTATCCTGTGGTTCCTCCCAGTGTAACGGCTTCGGGGATACCAGTTTTTCACTTCGGATCATCAGTGCTGATGCCGGGCGTGCCCGTGCTGGGGTTCGCGGTGCGGTGTGGCGGCTTGTCGCTGTCTGCCCAGCGCCCGGGGGGTCTAGCGATTCACGGCAACGCGCAGCCGGTGCTGGGCAGCACGTAGCCGAAGCTGATGAAGGTGATGGGATGGCTGCCAGTGAAGGCGGTTGGGGGTAACAGGTCCCAATGCACTCCGTCCGTGGAACGAAAGAGCTGCTGCTTTTCGTACCAAACGTCCCAGCCAGCACCAGCAGCGACGAGCGTGCCCGTGGGGCTGCGTGCTAGCGCGCCGATCGCGATGTTCGCGGGCTCGATCGTGACACTGGCCCAGGTCTGCGCGTCTGCGCTCTTGAACAACTCAGCGCCCGAATAGATCCAAAACTCCGTCCCGGTCCACACGGGTCGGCTACTGAAGCTGTCAGTGACTGCGACGTAGGTCCATACGTCCCCGTCGGTCGAGCGGCACAGGTGCCCCTGCTCGCTTGCAATGATCATGACCGAGTTTGAGCCGGCGATGCCTACGTGGTTTTGCCCGCAATTCGCGGGTAGCGTGCTGGCTGCCTTCCACACCTTTCCGTCGTGGCTGATGGAGAGCGCGCGCTGCTGATCTGTTTCACCGGTGACGATGAACGTGCCGCCCGCTGTGGGCACGAACTCGACGCCGCGATAGTCGATGTCAAAGGTGAGCTTGCCGCCTCTGCTCCAGGTCTTGCCGTCGCTCGAGACGGCAGTCGGATTGCCGCCGGCGACAAACACCGAATTCCCGTATGCCATCCCCTCGAAGGGAGGCGTGCCAGTCATGACGTCGCTCCACGCTTTGCCGTCGCTCGAACGCTGCAACTTGCCGGGGGACCCGAGACCCCATGTCGCCACGAAGGCACCAGCGCCGAATGCTAGTCCGCGACCGGCGAGCGCGGATTCATCACAATTGTGTGCGTCATCGACGAAGCAACGAAACGTATCGTCCGCAGAGTGGTTGAACGGAAAGGTGCGCCCATCGTCGCACGAGCGCGTGATTCGGCCTTCATCCCCTTGCGCGACGAAGACACCGACCAGCCCCGCCGCACCTCCTGCGCCTCCGGTCGCTGCGCCTCCGGTCGCTGTGCCTCCGGTCGCTGTGCCTCCGGTCGCTGTGCCTCCGGTC
>JBDTYJ010000088.1:0-17175 GCA_040005755.1 Pseudomonadota bacterium | reverse complement strand
AAACGCAAACGCAAACGCAAACGCAAACGCGAACGCGAACGCGAACGCGAACGCGCCGCCGTCGGGCTCAAGCCAAGCGCCGGAGGTTGCGGACGCGGCTAAGCCGCCGCTCGGGCTTTTTCCTACTCCGGAGGATGCGCTCATGGACCCGCGCATGGCGCGCTCCTGGCGCGAGCTGCCACCACGTTGGTTCGTGTCGACGGCGTTCGACGTTGGATTCGTGTACGTCCGCCCGCGCGTTTCCGCGGGCTACGGCCAGCCCTTCACCTCCTGGGTCGGCGTGGATGCCAACCCGATCGCGTTGAGCTCTGGCTTGGGCGTGTACGGCGGTTTTCGCTTCGAGATCCCGTACCTGGATCTGCGCCTCGGCCCACGCTATTTCTTCGCTTTTCAACATACCTACCTCGACGATCGGTCGAGTTACGATCGTCTCCAGCTCGAGACCGAGGGCGGGCAGAGAGCAAAGACGCTCGCCTATGAGGCCGAGCTGGATCTATCCCTGCCGTTGGGCCCTGGTGCACTGCTTGGGCGCGGCAGCGTTTCGTACGTCACGGGCGTGCCCCAGGATCAAAGCGTGTTCGAGGAAACGCTGCACGTGATCGTGAAGCCGCCCTTGGTGTGGCGCGCGCGCCTCGGCTACGCGCTGCGTCTTGGGGCCTACTCGCAGCATTCAATCGGCTTTGTGGTGGATGCGTTGGATGTGCCCAAACGGGACGATTCGCTCACGGTGCGCGCAGGCCCATTGTTGCGCTTGGTGTTGTCTCGGCGCGTCGAGGTGCGGGGCAGCTTCGTGGTCACCGTGCACAGTCCGGATAGAATTGGGCTGATCGGCGGTGATTTCACCGAGCTCGGCGTGCGTTACCGTTGGGCAACGGAATAGGAGCGGCTGACGGGATTCGCTCGCTGAGCTCGAACGCCGATCTCGTACGACCAGTGGTTTGCGGCTCCTGCGCTGGGAACAGAGCGTCAGCGCGAGGTGCGTGGCGGGAGCGCGAGCGCCCCCTTCCCCTGCATTGCGATGCTATGCCGGGGTCGGGCTCGCCTGTGTGAAGTCGAGCAGCATGGTCAGCGATTGGCCGCCCACGCGATTGGTAATTTCTGCGGTGGTGCGGAACCCGAAGCGTTGATAGAGGCGAACCGCGGGGTTTTCAGCGCGCACGCTCAGCGAAATACCACGGGCGTGCGCGCGACATAGCTCGATCAGCCGCCCGAGCACGCGCGTTCCGATGCCCATGCCTCGCTCACTAGCGACCGTGCCGATCGCAAGCTCGAGCACGCCTTCTGCCACATAGCCGGCATCCGGCGCGGGCAGCTGGCGCAGCCAAGCGCACGACACGGGCACCGAATCGTCGCGAAGCGCGACCACGCCGAGATCCGACGCACGCCCCCACCCTTGCCAGTACTTGGTCAGCTCCTTGTCCGTGAGCGCTTTCTGAATCGGCTCGTTGGACTCCAGCATCCGCGCGGCGAGCGTCAAGAAGCTGAAAATTAGCGTTGATTCATGGGCTTCAACGAGCTGCAGGTTGGCGTGATACCCGGTCATCCGCGCGCAGCGTACATGACTGCTAGTAAATTTCGCAGCCGAAATCCGCGCGGGACGTACGGCACCTCGGTGGCTGTGGCTGTATGCGGTCGCTGCGGCTCGGCCCCGCGTGACCCGACTAAATCACCAGCAGCACCTTGCCGATGCCGCCCTGTTCGGCGAGCACCTGAGCGGCTGCAGCTTCTGCCAGCGGGAAGCGCCGACCAATCGGGATGCGCAACTTGCCCGCAGCAACCGCCTCGGCCAGCTCCGCCAAACGAGCGCTGTCCGGGTGAGCGAAGAAGGCATTGACGGTGAAGCCGTGCTCTTTCGCGCCCGCGGGTTCCCCAACCACGCTGCCGATGGTGCCCCCCGTCTTGAGTTTGGAGAAGAGCCGCGCGATCGTTTGCCCGCCCACGGTGTCCGCGATGCAGTCGACCGGCGCTAGTTGCTGCAGCGCCGCGTCGTCGTCCAACGCCACCACGCCGTCCAGCCCGAGCTCTTCGGCTTGCGCAATTTGCGTTCCTCGCACGCCGGCCAGCACCTTGGCTCCGCGTTGCTTGGCCACCCAGGCCGCGGTACGGCCCACCCCGCCCACCGCGCCGGTTACGAGCACTGTTTGCCCAGCAGCGGGCGCATTGCCCAGCGCTGCAGCGGCCAATTGATCACCCGTCAGCAGCACGAGTGGCAGCGCGCCCGCACCAAGCTCCTCCAACCCGGCGGGCAGCTTGGCCCAGGCGTCCGTTGGAGCCACGACGAATTCAGCATAGGCGCCGTTGACTAAGCCCAGTACTGAATCGCCCACCTCAAACTGCGTGACGGAAGGCCCGACTTTGACGACCTTGCCTGCGGCGTCACGGCCCAAAACAGCCGGGAGCTCGAGCGGCATCACCGCCTTGAGCGCGCCGCTACGCAGCTTCCAATCCACCGGGTTGATGCTCGCGCTTGCGACGCGCACTTTGATCTGACCCGCGCCTGGCTCGGGCGTTGGATGCTCGCGGAACACGAGTTGATTCGGGCCGCCGTATTCCGAAAGAACAATCGCTTTCATTGCCGACTCTCCCATGCTCGTGGATAAAAGTGAGTGTAGTGCCGGGAGCGGCGGCGTCGAATGTGGCCGTCGTGCGTGCAGCTCTGTGCGGAACTCGCGGAGCCCGCGCCGCATGTGGCGAATATCGCCAGGCGCGAGTGCTTTGGCAGCTTGCCTTGCTTGTGGCGCCTGCCGCCGACGAACGCGCGCCGCAAACACTCGCAATAGGGCCGTTTGTCGCCTCTTTGCGGGCTCGCGAGCGCCGTCAGCTTGCGTTCAAACGCCTCAAAGGCATGACGACGCCGAGCGCTTGGAAGCATTCTTCGAGCGTGCCAAACGAGCGAACGCCCACGCCAACGCTGAAGCTCAAGCTCGCGCCGGCCATGCGCGCGATTTGCGAAGAAGAGATGAACAAGATCTCCCCCCGAGCGTTATGCTTACTCTTGAAGTACCGCCACCACTCACCGCCTGCGCCGATAGCCCGCGGATCGAACCCGCTCATCTGCGTGAGCTCCATGACCCAGGTGGGGTCAACGCACCCGGCAATCAGTGAGCGGAACCGCGGCAGCTGCTCCTCGGCAAGCTCCTTCGTGATGTAGCCTTCGAACCAGGTCACGATCAGATTCGGCGCGAGCGACTCACTGCGAATCCGGCTTGGCACAGGCTCAGCGGGCACGGAGGATCGCATCACTTCACCGTAACACTCGGCGCTCTGTCGTCTCAAGAAACCGGCGGCGCGCGTGAGCGCAAGTTTGCGCGCGTGATACAGTTGTTCAGGGTTCGAATGAACAGTGCTCGGAGGAATTCATGACCACTCAGCATCTCAGCGCTCTTCGCAAAGCGTCCCACCGGTTGGACACGGGGATCCCGAGTCGGAGGTCTTTTTTCGACGGCGTTCAGTGCCCGTTCCCACTTCGTATTAACGCTCATGCCGCAGCCGCAGAGCGAGCGTCTCTGGAGTGGCTGATTCGCATCGGCCTAATCAATAGCGGCCAATTGCAGGCTAAAATCGCCAAAGCGCACCTCACAACTCTGGTCGCGGGCTTTTATCCGACGGCTGGGCTGGCAGAGCTCCAATTGGCATCCGACTACGTGTGTTGGGCCTTTGCTCTGGACGACGTCGGTGACGAGACAGAAGTGGGTGAGCGCCCAGCGCGGTTGATGGAGTTATTCGACGAGTTCGGACGTCTCTTGAACGGTGAGGCTCCGCGCACTTCAGCCGGCTCGCTCGAACGCGGGCTTTTCGAGGTGGTCGAGCGCGTATCCCAATTCATGAGCGGCGAGCAATTGGCGCGCTTTGCCGAGGGCAATCGAGCCTATTTCGGCGGCATGTTGTGGGAAGCGAACAACCGCGCGCACTCTCAAATTCCGGACGAGGCAGCCTATCTGCTGTTTCGTCCTGCTGCGGGCGCCGTGCCCTCCTTCTTCGAGCTGATCGAACCGCTCGAACGCATCGCGCTCGCCCCGCACGTGCGCGCGCATGACGCCGTTCAGCAGCTTGGGCGCCTCGCGGGAGGCATTATCTGCTGGATCAACGACGTGCTGTCCTATGAGAAGGAGCGCTCGCACGGTGACTTTCACAACTTGGTGATGGTGTATGAGCATCACCGGAAGCTGCTCCCAGGCGCCGCTGGCCTTCAGGCGCTCGCTTTCATCAATTCCGGAATCAGGGATTTTGTAGCAGCTGCGGCGCGGCTACCCAGATTTGGAGAAGCGCAGGACCAAGAGCTGCAGCGCTATGTCGGTGTCTTACAGGCAGTCATCCGCGTGACCTTGTCCTGGACTTACGACTCTACGCGCTACCGGCGCTAGCTGCGGGCGGTGGCAAAGCGCACTCAACGCCGCGCAATGCCGCGGTGCGGAAGTCGGGCTCGACGCTGCGCCGAGCCCGCTCCCGGAGGCACTACTGCACGTGTCGCTTCACCGCCTGCTTGGCTTCTTCGAAGCGCTTGAGCAGTACTTTGGACTCATCCTCATCAATGACTTCTTGCGCGCGCGGGAAGAAGTCGTTTTCTTCCTCTTCCACATGGGTTTGGACCAGGGCGAACAAGCGTTCGAACGCGGGCGCCCATTCCTCGCTGGCGAAATCCAACACGTCGACAGCGGAGATCGCTTTCTCTAGATCGTGGGCTTCAGCGTTGTGCTTGAGCACGATGCTGCGCATCGATTCGTAATTGGCGAGCACCGAATACACCTCGGACAGCTCGCCCTTTTCGTGTGACAGCAGTTCCGCGCGGATGTGCGGAAAATGCTCGCGGCGCACCTTCGGGTCGTCGCTCTTGGCCACATGCCGCATCAGCTCACCCACTTCACCGTGCTCCTGCGCCAAGTGCAGAAACACCCCGCGCAGCCCGTTGAAGCCGGCTTTCACCGCTTTCGCGGCGCCCATTGCCTTTGCGGCCACATTCTCGATCGGATTTGCCATGGAACCTCCGATTCATGAACAAGCAACCCGCGTGCCTATGCCGAGAGCGCAGATACGCCTCAGATCGGCTGCTTGCTTCGGCGACGCGGTGCGCGAACGCTAAAAGCGAGTGCGCGCTACGTCGACGCGCGTGCTGTACGGAAACTGCAGCGCTGCGGCGCGTTGTTTGACGCAGGCGTTGAGCGCGGGATCGGAAGGGCGTGAGATGACCGTGGCGGCCGTCACGCGGCCACCCTTGATCGCCACACACACGTCTAGGTGCGTCGTGCTGGGCAGCGAGCAGCTGCTCAACCAGGCGCCGTTTTCGAGCACGCCCGAGATGGCCTCGCTGGGCAGGTCTGCGGTGCGATCACTGCTGGCAAAGTCGAGGTCTTGAACAGCGGCCGCCGCAGCTGCCTCGCAGCTGGGCAGCGATGCGCCGCTAGTGCGCGACGGAGGTGGAAGTGGAAGCGGAGCGGTGTGCGGCTCAGGCGCGCGCTCGGACCATCGATCTTGTGCAGAATCGGGATTCAAAAGGTCGTTCAGGCTCGCGTTCGCGCTGAGGGAGTGCACCGGATCGCGCTGCGGAGCTTCGCGGGGCGTGTGCTCACTGAGCAGTGCCGCGGACATGTCTGCCCCCAGCGCATGACGGCGAGCCGTTGGCGCTGCCGGCTGTTCGTCGACACCGGGCGCCGCGCTGGGCTCGAGGCTCGGCAGGGGCGCTGCTTGCTGTTCGACCGCCGCCTGCGCGGGAGCCTCCTCAGCGCGCCCGTCCTGCGCAGGAGCCTCCGGCGCCGCCGGAACCTCAATCACGGGCGGAGGGCCGCTCGGCAGCTCAAGATCCGGCGCCAGCTCCCGCGCCGCGGCGATGGGTTCGGGCGACGGCGCGTCATGCAGGCGGATGACGCCGTAGCAAACGCCGCCAACCGCGGCCCAATACAGCGCGGCCGGCAGTGCGAAGCGTGGCACGCGCCAGCGCCCGCGACGACTCGTCGTGCGCGGTGGCGGGTCGTCGCGCATACGAATGCGCGGACGCAGGGCAAACTCGAGCGGCATGCGGCTGGGCAGCCTAGCTCCGCGCGCGCGCGCCGCATACCAAAACGCACCTGGTGCGGAAAACCCCACAAACGCCGCTGGGACGATGAGCCGTTCGCTTAAGTCCGGAGAGGCGCAACCGTTCGAGGACCACACGCGAATTTTTTTCGTCCTTCAACGCCGGCAGCGGCGACAGCACGAGCGGCGCTGCCAATGGCGACGGTGGGAACGCAAGCTCGAGCGGCGGCTCGTCCAATTCGAGCGGCGACGCGCGCCGGTCTTCCCTGCATCGCGCCCACCGGCATTGACATATTAGCATTCGCTACTATGGTGACCCGTGATGTCTCGGGCGACGAGTGACGACAGCGTATTTCAGGCCATTGCCAGCCCCACGCGCCGGGCCTTGCTGGACGCGCTGGCGCGTGGCGAGAGCACGGTTTCGCACCTCGTGGCGTGCCTCGACATTACTCAGTCAGCGGTCAGCCAGCAGCTCGCGATCCTGAGGAGCGCGGGCCTGGTCTCCGAGCGCAGCGCAGGCCGCTTTCGCCACTATCGCTTGCAGGCGCAGCCACTCCGAGAGGTGGCCACTTGGGTCGGGCGCTACCGCGCTCACCTCGAACGGCAATTGGATGCCATCGGTCGCGTTCTCGACGACCTGCCGGACCAGCCCTCGGATCACATCCCTCCACCTAAGCACAAGCGCCGTACCCCATGACCTGTCTACGTGTCTCTCGCGATTATCCGCACCCACCCGGCAAAGTGTGGCGGGTGCTTACCGACCCGAATCTGATGGCGCTCTGGAGCATGCGTCCGGAAAGCTTCGCGCCTGTGGTGGGCACTCGCTTCAAGTTCTATGGCAAGCCGAACCGTGGCTGGCGCGGTTTCGTCGAATGTGAAGTGCTCGAGGTGCGCGAGCAGGAGCTGCTGCGTTTCTCCTGGGTCGGCAACGAAAATAGCCAGCCTACCGAAGTTTGTTACACGCTGGAGCCGCGCGCGGGCGGCACCCGCTTGATCATGGAACATAGCGGTTTCCGCGGCGTTGGGGGCTTCCTATTGCTGAATCTGTTCATGCGTCCGGGTTGGAACAAGACATTCAATGTCACCTTCCCTGCCGTGCTCGCAGACGTGACCGAGGCAAACACGCTTCGGCCCGAAAGCACTCTCAAGCCGCTCTTCTGATTGAGAAAGGTAACCAAATAAATGCGCAAGCTACTCGTTTTCAATCAAGTATCCCTGGACGGTTACATCGCCGACGCGGGCGGCGACATGAGCTGGGCCCACAAAGACGACGCGGAATGGCGAGAGTATGTCGCGAGCAACGCCAGCGGTGAGGGTGAGCTGCTGTTCGGGCGGGTGACGTACGAACAAATGGCCAGCTTCTGGCCCACGCCGATGGCGGCTCAGAGCATGCCCGTCGTAGCCAAGCGCATGAACGAGGCGCGCAAGGTGGTGTTCTCACGCACGCTCGACCAGGCGACGTGGCACAACACCCAACTGATCAAGACCGACCTCGCAGGCACTGTTCGACAACTGAAGAGCCAGGCGGGGCCAGGCTTGGTGCTGATGGGCAGCGGCAGCGTCGTTTCTCAGCTCGCGCAGCACGGCTTAGTGGATGAATACCAAGTGGTGGTGAACCCGCTCGTGCTCGGCAGCGGCAAAACCATGTTCGAAGGCGTGAAAAAAGGCTTCGGGCTTCAGCTGAAGGATGTGCGCCGCTTTCAGAATGGGAACGTGGTGCTGTCGTACTCGCTCGCGGGCTGACTTATTCACACTGCCGGGAGCGCACCACGCGGGCGGCTCAGCTCGCGGTGCGATTCCGGTGCGCGGTCGGGGTCTTGAAATTGGCGCTCGAACATGCGCGCATAACTGCCGCCGCGTTCGAGCAGCGCCTCGTGGTTACCTGATTCGATGATGCGGCCTTGCTCGAGCACCACGATCAAATCAGCATGCACAATCGTACTCAAGCGATGCGCGACGATGAAGGTGGTTCGGCCGGCGAGCAAGCGCTGCATCGAAGTCTGAATCAACTGCTCGCTTTCCGTGTCCAGGTTGCTGGTTGCTTCATCCAAGATCAGGATTTGCGGGGCCGCTAAGAACGCCCGCGCAAGCGACAAGCGCTGGCGCTGGCCACCAGAAAGCTTCAGGCCGCGCTCACCCACCAGCGTGTCGTACCCTTCTGGCAAACGCGTGACGAACTCATGCGCGTTGGCCGCGCGTGCCGCCTCTTCGACCTCGGCAACGCTCGCGGAAGCGCGACCGTAAGCGATATTGTCGCGCACCGTGCCGTCGAACAAGAACACGTCTTGCTGCACGACGCCGAGGAGCTTGCGGTAACTGCGCAGACGAATGTCTCGTAAATCCACGCCGTTCAAGCGGACCGAGCCGCTGCTCGGGTCGTGGAAGCGCGCCACGAGGTCGGTGATGGTCGTCTTGCCTGCGCCGCTCGGGCCGACCAACGCCACCACTGATCCGCCGGGCACGCGCAGGTCGAAGTCCCGAATCACCGGAACGCCCTTGCGGTACGAGAAATGAACGTGTTTGAAGTGAAGCTCTCGTATGGCCGCTGGCGCCGCGACGGCTCGGGGTCGATCCGGCTTCTCTTCCGGCCGGTCGAGCACTTCACAGACGCGATCCAGGGCTGCGCGACCGCGCTGGGTTTCGCTCATGGATTTCACGAGCTCCGTGATGGGGTCGACTAGCCGCCACAGGTAGCCTTGAAATGCCATCAGCGTGCCGACGGTGGTCTCGCCGCGCAGCACCAGGTAGCCACCGAACCAAAGAATGGTCACCTGCGTGAGCGGCATGACCAAGTCCCACACCAGGGCAACGCGGCGCTGCGTATTGGTAGCCAGGCTGTGTTTGCGCACGACCGTGTGCTGGCCACGGGTATAAAACCCTTCTTCGCTGCGTTCGCGTGCGAAGCCACGCACGACGCGCAGCCCGTTCAGGCCTTCACTCACGCGCGCCTCGATTTCGGTGCGATCCTGACCGATCGATTTCCAGATCGCTCGGCTACGGCGCAACCAAACGTTTTGCGCGATCACGAGGGGAGGTACGGCGAGCAGGACCGCCGCGGCAATCCGCCAATCCAATGTGAAAATGACACACAGGGTAGCGAACAAGCGCAGGCCAGAGAGCAGCGGGTTGAGCAGCCCCACTTGCAGTAGGCTCGTGACCTCGTCGACATCGCTCGCCAAGCGGGACACCACGCCGCCGGTCTTCAGCTCGTTGATGTCAGACAGCGGCAAGCGCAGGACGCGCCGAAAAAGCCGCGCGCGCAGCCCGGAGGAGAACCTAGATTCCAGCAGCTGCGCCCGAAAGCAGCGCAAGAAATCGAGCACTGAGTTGGCCACGAACAGCACAGCGATCGACGCGGCAATCCAGGCCAGGCGGCGCGCTTTCAGGGCGAACGGCAGGCTCGTGTTCAGCAGCACTCGATCGACCATGTAGCGCGAAGCCAAGGGCCACAGCATGTCGATGGCGATGCTGGAAAATCCGAGCACCGCGATCAGCACGAGGGTGCGACGATGCGGACGCAGCCACGTCAACAGCGCGCGCGGGCGACTGCGCCGGGAGGGCACCAATGCCAACGGGAGCCGCCCCTCGGCCGCGGTTCCGTCAGTTGCTTCGCTGCCACCGTACGCGGCCCGGAAGGCGTCAAAGCGTTGCTTCGAAGTGTTGAGACCGTGACCCATGACCACCGTGCGCTGCGCGACTGTCGCGCGCGAACGCTGTGTTTTCAAGGGGTCAGCCAGCGACAATGCAAGTTTCCGAACTCACGGCTGAGTTTGGAAACGCAATGTGCGCTTTCGAAACACAAAACCGCCTCGCTCGAGTGCGCGTGCCCAATTTCGCCTCGGCGCGCGCACGCGAAAGGCATGCGCGTGTTTCGCCGAGGCACATCGGATGAGTCGTTCGTTACGGTAACGTCGTGGTGAAGCGCAGGTCGGCCAGATAATACGAGCTCAACAAACGCGAAAGCCTGGCTCAACGCGAACGCGCGAAGCCAGGCTCTTTAGTGCAGGATCGAACTTAACTCAGAAGTCGAATTTACCGAATGCGCCGAGATCCTTCATCGCTTCCACGAGGCGCGCGGCCATGCCCTTCTCGCCGAGGTGAATCCAGCCGCGCGGGTCGATGTACTTCTTGTTCGGCTTAGTCGGGCCTTCGGGGTTACCGAGCTGCGCCTGCAGGTAGGCGCTCTTCTCGTCCATGAACTTCTTGATCGGCTGGGTGAAGGCCCACTGCGTGTCCGTGTCGATGTTCATCTTGATCACGCCGTAAGACACGGCTTCCGAGATTTCTTCGGGCGTGGACCCGGAGCCGCCGTGGAACACGAAATCCAGCGGCTTGGCAGCGGTCTTGCGCTCCTTCTGCACGAAATCTTGTGAATCACGCAAGATGGAGGGCTTGAGCTTGACGTTGCCGGGCGCGTACACGCCGTGCGTATTGCCGAACGAAGCGGCGACCGTGAAATTGCCAACCGGGCCAAGCGCGTCATACGCGCGGAGCACATCTTCCGGGCTGGTGTACAGCTTGGAGTGATCGACGTTCGAGTTGTCGACGCCGTCTTCTTCCCCACCGGTCACGCCCAGCTCGATCTCGAGGGTCATCTTCAGCTTGGCCATACGGGTCAGGTACTTGCGGCAGATCTCGAGATTGTGTTCGAGCGGTTCTTCCGACAAATCCAACATGTGTGAGCTGAACAGCGGCTCGCCATTCTTGGCGAAGTAGGCTTCACCGGCAGTGAGCACGCCGTCAACCCAGGGGAGCAGCTTGGCCGCGCAGTGGTCGGTGTGCAGAACGACCGGCACGCCGTACACCTCGGCCATGGTGCGCACGTGCAGCGCGCCCGCGATGGAACCGGCGATGGATGCCTGCTGCGCGCTGTTGTCCAAGAACTTGCCGCCGTAAAACTGCGCGCCGCTCTGCGACAGCTGGATGAAGATCGGGGCTTTGGCTTCTTTGGCCGCCTGCAATGCCGCGTTGGCGGTATGCGAACCGATCACGTTCACCGCGGGCAAGGCGCACTTCGCCTCTTTACAGTATGCGAACAGCTCCTGCAGAGCAGACCCAGTGATAACGCCCGGTTTTAGCTTCATGTTTGCCATATGGTCGGCTCAGGTAGCACATTTTTTTGCTCGAAGGGGAGCCTCTGCTCGCCCAACTGGCCGGGCTGATTCACGCGCTCGCAAATCGGAAACCTGACCGTCATATTCTGGGACGGCAGCCCGAACAGCACGGCTCACGTCGCGGCGCGTCAGAGTGCCAAAACTTCAAGCAAAATGGGGCGAGCGTCGGCCTCGATGCGGTCGAAAGCGTCTTCCTTGAGGCCCAGTAAGGTACGGCTGTCCTCTACCGACGCCGGCGCAATGGCGCATGCGGGCAGCGGGACGCCGTCCGGACCCGGCGGCCCGACAATTTGAGCGTCGAAACGCGCGCTCAAGAAGTCCGCGATGTTGATGACCGCGGCCACCCTGGCGGAGTTGCCCGTGTGCTCGTGATGATGACTGCCGACAAGCAATGCAAGCTCACCAGAAAGACCCCACAGCTTGGTGACGGTTTTCGACGCCAGCTCATGCATCCCGTCGACTTCTGGCCAAAGCTCCGTCAAAGACGAGATCTGGAAGTCCTTCTTGCGGGTCACCGCCAAGAGCAGCGCGGCATAACCGACGTCGTGGAGCAGGCCGCCAAGAAACGCTTGGTCATCCTGGACGCGGGCCACACGACACACGGCGCGCGCTAGATACGCCGTCGCGGTGCCGTGACGCGCGATTCGGTTCATGATCTGTTCGAGCTCGGGCGGCGCGTTGAACACGCTTTTCTTCAACGCGGCGGCGAACACGCTGTCGCGCACGGTCTTGATGCCGAGCCGCAATACGGCATCACTCAGCGAGCGCACCGCGCCACGGCCTGCGTGGATTGGAGAGCCCACCAGCCGCATGACCGCACCGGCCAGCATTTGGTCGCGCTCCAGCAAGCGCACGACTTGCTCTACGTCCACATCGCTTTTCAGCGCGAGCGCCATCAATTCCAACGCGACCGAGGGCAGCGGCGGTGGCCGATACGTTGGGTCCTCGAAGGTGCGGAACAACTGTCCGCGCAAGGGCGAGGGGGAAACAGATTTGATCACCGAAATACCCAAATTCAAGAGTAACGCAAAGCGCGTTGGCCCGCAAAGGCACGAAGTAGACGTTGGCCTACACCCGAGCTTCTCGAGCCGCGCACGGGCGATCGAGCCGCCCAGCCGATCGGCTTTTCTGACAAGCTTTTTGCCAAAGAATCTTCAACAGTGCGGTTACCCGAGTGGGGTAGCGTCGGCTCGTGAAAAACCTCGGATGGTACGTGTGGGTCGCGGCAGTGCTTGCGTGCAACGCGAAGGGAGCCGGAAACACCACGGAGCTCCGCCCCACCGCGCCTGCGACACCCGCAGCGAAAGCGGCTGACGCCATTCCGCCGGTCGCCAGTGCAAGTGCTGCAGCACCGGGGCCCGCGGCTGAAGCCTCGAAGGGCGTCACCTACGCCGTCATTGGCGTCGCCGCAGATGACGTCCTCAACGTCCGGGAGAAGCCGGATGCCGCGAGCAAGAAAGTGTACAGCTACGGGCCGACGGGGAAGAATATTCGCGCCACGGGGCAGCACCAAGAGAAAGGCGGCACCCCGTGGGTCGAAGTCGCGTTCGACGGTGGTACCGGTTGGGTGAATCGCCTGTTTCTCAACAGTGTGGCGTAGAGGCATGGTCTTCGATGTAGTATTGCCCGCGGCGAGAGCTGACTCGGTCCCGTCCGCCTGAACGAAAGAATACCCCGATGAGCGTCATCAAGGATTTCAAAGAATTTGCCGTCAAAGGCAACGTGGTCGACCTCGCGGTCGGCGTGATCATCGGCGCGGCGTTCGGTAAGATCGTCAGCTCTTTCGTGGGTGATGTGGTGATGCCCCCGCTCGGCCTGCTGACGGGCGGAGTCGACTTCAAGGAAATGGGGGTGGTGTTGAAGCCAGCGCAGGGCGCCACGCCTGCGGTCGTGCTCAAGTACGGCGCTTTCTTGCAGACGGTCTTCGACTTTCTCATCGTCGCAAGCGCGATTTTCGCGATGGTTCAGGTGATCAGTAAGCTGAAGAAGCACGAGGTGGCCGCAGCGCCGCCCCCGGAAGTGCCGAAGCAAGAGATCTTGCTCGAGCAAATTCGCGACGCGATTCGCGCACAAAAGCAGTGACGGCTCGCGCCTGAGTGCGCACACACAAACCGGCTGGCCTTACAGCCGACCGGCGCGTCGCGCGCTCCTTCCAGAAGTCGACGACGTTTCAAACGCATGACGTCTTTCTTGGCGCTCGATGCCGCCATCCCGGCCCCGGCAAAGACGCAACGCGAGCAATAATTCCTCACTTTCAATGGCTCGAACTCGGGTTACAACGGAGGCATGACTCGGCCAGTCAGCGGAATCTTCACGCGCAACGATCGCGTCCGCGCGCCCCGCGCAACCAGCGTGCGCTTGCTGATCGCGGACAAGCGGCGCGAGTTCGAAGCCACGCTTGTTGAGTTGAGTCTCTCCGATTTCGTACTCACGGAGGCCGTGCTGCCGCCCCTAGACACAAGCGTGAGCGTTGCGATCACCCTGAGTGGTCGCTACCTGGAATTCGAGCTCCCGGGAGTGGTTAGCTGGCACCGCGGGCACGAGTTTGGAGTGAGCTTCGAATACCTCACTGCGCGTCAAATGTACGGCCTGGCTCTCGCGATCGACGTGTTGGGGCAGGCAGCGCGCCTCGAGGAAGAGGCGGAGCCGGCGCGCACGCTGAAAAGCTCGCGCAGCTGAGCGGCCTGCTTGGCCTCGGGCTTAGCCCGCCTGAGCGGGACGTTCGAGGCCCACGATCTTGAAGCCGCGACCCGCGCCGAGATCATACAGATGTACCGAAAGCGGCCCGGCCGCGACGCCGTTACTGATGCTCACCACGCGGTAACGCTCCGGCGCCTCAGGCGGCACACCCGTACGAAAAAGGCGATGTGCCAGGTTTACGCACACCAAGTTGTCGGCGCGAGCAGCAGCGTTCAACGGGGCGCCGCCACTCTGCCACGCCCGGTAATGAAATTCGCCGTCCTCACGCAAGCGGCGGAAACGCGCCAAGTCGAACGCGCACAATTCACTGTCTCCCTGCATTCGCACATCCGTGAGCGGTGAGAGCCGAGTGAGGTAGCGTGCCAAGATTTTGCCGAGCCGAGCATTGAGCACCCTGGCGATGTACTCCGTATCGCTGGCGTTCGAGAAGCGACCCATCTCAGCCAGTGCCTTGACCTTTTCCGGGGAGAATCGCGCCAGAATGCGCGCCATCCAGGCGCCGTCACGCTCCGTCATGCGGCTGAAGGCGGGGTTCGGGTACTCGTTCTTCCAACCTTCCGGGTCGAAGCTAGCGATGTCGAAGTAGCCAAATTTTTCGTGACCGGGGGCAAACTTCAGCCGCTCCCAGGGCCGCGTGGGAATGCCCAGCGTGACGAAGTCGTAGCCAATGTCACCCCAATCCAAAAGGTAGGAGTGACTCATGCGCCGCGAGACGCCATCCCAATCCCACTGCGACCCCAAGCTGTCGCTCGTGTCTAGGTAGTAGTGGCGCACGAAGCCGGGTGAAGATTCGGGTGCGGTCTTGCCCGCGTCAGCGATCCAAGAGTCCATCGAGTTCTGTTCGCGCGCATCGAAGTGATTAATCCAAGCCGCGAGCAGGCGTCCGCCGCGCAGCTCTCGGCGATTTTCATGCGGGATGACGTCGTTCGGGTCGTCCGCCCGCGTGCCCTCGTAACGGAAGGGTCCAATCAACTGCCCGGGCAGCCATGCGGAGGCCTGCATGCGCACGTATTGATCGCGCTTGGTCGCCTCGTCGAGCACGCTTTGCAGCGCTCTTTCGTCGAAATTCCGCTCGATTCCGCTGTTATTTTCGTAGCGCAGCCCTTTCGTGAGCCTCAAAACCGAAGGCTTGAAATACACGACCTGTTCGCACGACGTGTAGAAGCCGACGGCGTCGTACGCGGCCGCTCCAATCACGCTCGCAGCTGTCGCCCGCTCAGGCTGACCCTTGGGGTCGGTCTTGAACAGGTATTTGCCCTTGCCCTTGATGTTCACGCGAAATCCGAGTGACGCGCCGTTGGCTTTGCCCTTGTCTATCGTCCACGCGCCATCCCCCGCCGTTTCTCCTTCCAGCAGCTCAGTAGGTTTGCACGCGCCGGCTTTGAGCTCCTGGATCGAAAGATCGCGGGCACCTAGCCTATTGGTGAACCAGGCAGAGTCCGCAACCTCATCGAAGCTGTTGGCGTTGCTTGCTTCGTCGCCCGGATCGAGCGCGAAAACTTCGGTCAGCGGGCGAAAAATGGAGTTATCGATGCCATCCCAAGCCAGGGGTGAGACATACACTTCGGGTGCGCACGACACGTGATGCGGGTTCTTCTTGTCACCCTCTTCATGGCACGGCACGCGCACCGACTGTAAATCCGTGTCTTTGCGTAATGGTTCACGCAATGGGAACGGGCGCTGTGCGGCCGCACACGCGATCACGTTGAGCAGCGCAAACGCGCTCACTGGCACGAAGCGCATATTGTCAGAAGCCACGATTGGTCCCCAGCAACAAGCGTCCAGAGGTCACCTGCCCGCCGTGCTCGAACGTTTCGGTACCGAGCCCTGCTAGGAGCTCGAAAGAACCGTCACGCGAGCCGATACTTTCAAAGCCAATCGCCGCCGAAAAGCGCGAACGCGAGAGCTCCAGTTGCTGCAAATGTTCGCCATAAACGTTGCCCACGGCCGCCTGTAACGAACCATCCAACCAAACCCAGATCGGCCAACGGTACTTGGCAGTGAGTACGGCCGCGCTCCGGTCGCGCAAACGCCCCGGATAAAACCCGCGCATCGGGCCAGCGCCGCCCAAAGTCACCAGCTCGGTGAACGGGATCGGGCGGTGGTTCAGCGACTCAGCAAACTGCGCGGTCACTGATAGGCTGAGCACGCGATTCCGGCCGTTCACGTCCCAGAACGCGCCCGCGGTGCCGGCGTACTTCAACCAGGAGGCACCACCGGCACGACGCACGTCGGTGCCTTGTTCGACGTCCGCCTCGAGGCGAAATCCGGAACCATCCGCGGGAGCCGGCAGACGATTGTCGAGCGCAGCCCGTACGTGGTTCGTCTGCGCGGTGTAGCCGTGAGTAAACCCATCGGGTAACGGATAGACGCCACGCGCGGCTTGCCGCTCGATGGACGGGTCGTACTCATAGTACCCACGGTGGAAGTCCAAGCTGCGCAGCGCGATATTGGTTTCGATGCGACTAGCTCGCCAAAGCCGAAAGTCCGTATCCAACTGCGCGCCCAGCCGGCTCTCCCCATAGCGACTAATGTCGTCTTGCAAGGCATCGGGGCCGGTCCCGAAAAAAGCTTGATCCGGTCGCCGAATCCCGGTCAGCGTCACGCCAATCGAGTCTTCGTTGTGGAAACGGACGCGATCGGTAAGTACTCCTGCAAACCATGCCGAGCCCCCGGTCGTGCCGTGGAAACGGAGATCATTGCCCTGAGCGAGGGCGTTGTCCCAAAACCCGTATAGGCCAACGCTAGGCTGGAAACCGAAATCCACGAACGCCACGGGCGCGATGCCAGCGCTGTGGTCGGGGCCGAAGAAGAAGAAGTTGTACAGAATATCCGGCAGGTTCGCGCGCTCGGCAGCCGAAATCAGACGCCCGATGGGCCAACGAACACCGTACTCCGTGACCAAGTATAGCGGCGACAAGAGGATGCGTGGCACCCACAGCGCATCTTGACCCGGCGTATTGGGATCTTTGCCGCGGTTACCGTAATCTGGGAGCGCGCGCTTATCGTCAGCCGCAGCCACGTTGCCCGTCAACGCAAGCGCGACACACAAGCCCGCCGCAAGCGCACCCCACCTCATGGGGCGGCAATACCGAGCGGTCGTTTCATGCGCGCGAGCATAGGTAAGGCCCCGCATGTTGTCAGCCGGCTGCGTTGACATTTGTGCGACGCCGCGCGTTTTCGGTCCGCTTCTTACTGCGGGAACGCGCATGATCCGCAAACTCAGCGCAGGCGGTTATCGCCTCTATTCACGCAAAAAGGACGCTAAAACAGGTCGGCGCTGCAACCTGGGGACCTTCCAGACGCGCGCCGCGGCGGAGAAGCACGAACGCGAAGTGCAGTACTTCAAACG
>JBDTYJ010000087.1:0-17200 GCA_040005755.1 Pseudomonadota bacterium | reverse complement strand
CCGCAGCGGGCATACGAGCGCGTTTTTTCCTGCTGCCCGGGGTGGATCATGGAGATTTTGGCGACGTACTAGCGGGAAATGCGGCGCTGAGCGAAATCCTCAACTTCGTCTCTGGAGCTCGGGTCGCGACGCCGAGCGAGCCCCAGAAAGTGGCACAATGACGCGCACACGCCCGGGCAATTCTGAAGCGGACAGGCCCTTCAAGCAGTCCCAGCTGCTGGCCTTCGAGGGCGCCTCCGTCTACGCTGCTCCCTCGATGGGAATGACCGTGGTGTGCCAGTCCTGCGGCGCGCGCAGAACTTTGCCCACGTCGCTTTACGACGCGCGGGTGCGAGGTCGCGTCGTCAACATTGCGTGCAAGAACTGTGGCAAAGCAATCACGGTCGACGGCACGGTGCCACCGCCGCCACTCGAAGACGGCGAAGCCCTCGTGCCCTCGTCCATTCCGAAGCCAGGCGCGCTGCCAGCAGTGGACATGAGCCTGGAGACACCGGCCGAGGCCGGCGCTCCGCTTCCTCCTGCACGCGAAAAACAAATCAGCCATGCGGACGGCCCGGTTTCAGAGCGCGGGCCGAGCGCGCGCGTCGGGCGCTATGCGCTCTTCGAACAATTCGCGACGGGCGGCATGGCCACCGTGCACTTCGGGCGCCTCGACGGCGCGGGCGGCTTCTCGCGCGTGGTGGCAATCAAGCGCTTACTCCCGCACTTGGTGGCCAACAACGAGTTCACGGAAATGTTGCTCAATGAGGCGCGTCTCGCCGCGCGGGTGCGCCATCCGAACGTAGTCGCCACTTTGGATGTCGTGGCATCCAAAGGCGACGTGCTCTTGGTGCTGGACTACATTGAGGGTGAAGCGCTGAGCACCCTATGCCGCGCTCAGGCCAAAGAGAAGCGTGAGCTGGTGAGCGTGCCGATCGCTGTCGGCATCATGCAGGACGTGCTGCACGGCCTGCTCGCCATTCACGAAGCGTGCGACGAAAAAGGGCGCGCGCTGGATCTCGTGCACCGCGATGTTTCCCCGCCGAACGTGCTGGTCGGCGTCGATGGCGTGGCGCGGGTGCTGGATTTCGGCATCGCCAAGGCTTTGCAGCACCTCGATGACTCCGTCACGGGGCGGCGCATGGGCAAGATGGGCTACATGTCGCCCGAACAAATCCTGGGCGAGCGCTTGACCCAGCGTTCCGACGTGTTTTCGGCGGGCATCGTGTTCTGGGAGCTACTGGCCATGCGCCGACTGTTCCCGGCCGATCAACCCGAGGAGCGCATGCAGAGCATCCTGCACGGGGATTACCCACGCCCTAGCTCGCTGCGTCCGGACGTGTCACCTGAGCTCGACGCATTGGTGATGAAAGCACTCGAGCGCGCGCCCGAAGCGCGCTTTGCGACCATGCGTGAATTCTCGCAGGCCTTGGAGCTCGTCGCGCGCCCCGCCACGCGTCGCGAGATCGGTGCCTGGGCGAGCGGGCTCGCACAACCTGCGCTCGCCGAGCGCACGCGCATGATCGCGCGCCTGGAAAATTGGGCGGAACGCCCACAAATCCCGCTCAGCTCGGGCCCGTTCGCTTCGGAGATCCCGCAGCCCATCGCGCCGGTTTCGCTACGGCCGGCCGCCGATGATGCGATCGCGAAGACGCTGCGCGACAACCTAGACGTGAACGCGGTGGCGCTGGCGAGGGCTAGCCAAGGCCGCCCTGCCCGCGCGCCGAATGTGCTGTGGATCCTGCTCGCGATCGTCGTCGCGGGCCTCGTGGGTTACGTTGCGCACCGCTGAGCAGGGCTCGCGTTCACCAACCGCCCTGGTCTTCTTTTTTCTTCTTCACGGGAGCCGCAGCCGGTGCAGCCGCAGGAACCGCCGCAGCCGGGGCGTCCGGCGTGGCCGCTGGAGGCGCAGGTGCCTCGGCCCCGGCTTTATCGCTGGCACCCGGAGTTTGTGCAGCAGCGGCCGGTGCCGCGGGCTCCGGCGCCGCGTCCGAGTCCTTTTTCGGACAGGCGGAGAGCAGCGCCCCACACGCAATCAGTACCGACACGCGAGCAATGACGACAAATCCCATACCGAAAACCTCCGCTTCGGAGCCCACCACGCCTGATCGGGGTTGCAAAGCAAAAACGGTGTATCGTGCCCGGCTGGGTAATGCTTTCGAGGTCGAGCGATGGCGCGCAAGCGGTATCTGATCATCGGTGACGGTGCAGCAGGGCTGACCGCTGCCGCCAGCCTGCGCCTTTCGGATCCGGAAGCTGTAATTGGTGTGTTCAGCGATGAGCCGGTGCCTGGCTACTATCGCGCCGCCCTCACCAACTACCTGCTGGGTGAGCTGCGAGAAGATCAGCTATTTGCGGTCGCGCCGGACTTCTATCAGCAGTACGGCATCCATCGCATTTACACCCGCGTCGTCGGTGTGGATGTCGCGCGCTCGGCCGTGTGGTGCAGCACTAGCCCGGAACCCGCTAGCTTCGACCAGCTCTTGGTGGCATCCGGCGCTCGTGCGCGCGCCCCCAGCTTCGACGGCGCGCATTTGCCTGGGGTGCTTACGCTGCGCACCATTGCGGACGCGCGCCAGGTTTACGATGCCGTGAGGCTACGCGGGCTAAAAACGGCCGTCGTGTTGGGCGGGGGCGCCCTTGGCCTGGAGTGGGCGCATGCCCTGTTGGAACACGGCGTCAAAGTAACCCTGATCGAGCGCGCATCGCGCTTCATGCCGGGCGCGCTCGACGAAGTCGCGTCGGATCTGCTGGCAGCGCGGCTGCGCAAGGCCGGCATCGACGTGATCTTGAACGATGAAGTACGCCTCGTGCACCCGGGCCCACGCGGGCTCCGCGGGGTCACCTTGGCCTCGAGCCGCAGCCTGCCGTGTGAGCTCGTCGCCGCCGCGCTGGGTGTCGTGCCCAATTCCGAGTTCTTGGCCAATTCAGGCGTCCGGCTCGCGCCGAACGGAGCCGTGGCGGTCGACTCACGTCTGCTTTCTTCCGTGCCGAATCTGTGGGCAGCCGGGGACGTCGCCAGTGTGGCCGGGGAGTGGCTCGCACTTTGGGAACCCGCGCGCTTACAGGCGCGCGTCGCTGCGCAGAACATGCGCGGCGGCAAAGCCGAGCATCGCCCCGGCGCGCACTACCTTGCCACGCGCTTGTTCGATTTGGATTTTGCGCGAGTCGGCCGCATCGAGCGTCACGATGGAAGCCAGGAGCTCATCGATTTGCCGCGCGGTACGGGGATGATTGCCTATCGCAAGCTGGTATTCTCCGGTGGCCAGCTGCGCGGCGCGCTGATGATCGGCGAACGCGCGCTCAAAGTACGCGCCATCGGCCGCAACATGAAGCGCTTGATCGACTCGGCAGTGGACGTGAGCGAAATCAAGCATCGCTTGCTCGACCCGGGCTTCGATGTCGAGGCATGGCTCGAGCGGAAGCGGTTAGTCGAGCGCCCCGCCGCCCCGACCGAGACCACGCACATCGCCGCTGCCCAGCTGAAGCGCACGCAAATGGTCAGCCTCAGTCAGTTGCTGCCGAGCGGAACTGTCGCGCTACAAGCAGCCGGAGGCGGCACGGTTGCTCTGAACAGCGGCGCGCTCTCGGCGCGCGCGCCGAGAGCCTTCACGACGCCAATCGTGGCTTCCGCTGCACCGTCCTCTGCTAGCGGCCTAGCCGCGCAGAGCGGGTTCACCAGCGCCATTCCGAGCGGCCCACGTCGCACGCGCGTGTTATCGATTGGCCTGCACGCGGAAGCCGCGCCCGAGGCCCGCACTAGCCTTGCCCCCATCGACGCGCGCTTGGAGGCGCACGGTCGCGCCTGGCCCATCAATTTGCCGGTGACGAACCTGGGGCAGTCGCCAGAATGCCAGATTCCGCTGCAAGATCCGACGTTGAGCGCCTTCCACGCGCAGCTCGTGCGTCACGCTGAAGGCCTCTACATTCGAGATTTGGGCAGCAGCAGCGGCACCTGGATCAAC
Organism: Pseudomonadota bacterium; assembly: GCA_040005755.1. Taxonomy (GTDB): domain Bacteria; phylum Myxococcota_A; class Polyangia; order Polyangiales; family Polyangiaceae; genus PMG-095. The sequence goes on along the minus strand of JBDTYJ010000087.1, from coordinate 13,256 downwards.
GGGCAATGCCTGATCGGACCCCACTCGTTGCGGGACGGTGATCGCATCCGCGTCGGGCAGCTGGAGTTTGTATTCCGCTCGAGTGCGTTGCCCAAGATCACTCTCGAAGAGCAGCGGAAGAGCGTGGCCGGCCCGCGCCTGGAGGTGCGTTCTGGCGGCGCGCTCGGCCTGAGCTTTGCGCTCGGCCCGAACGCTGTTCTGGTCGGCAGCTTCCCTGACTGTGGCATTCGCCTCACGGACCCAAGCGTGGGTCCACACCACGCCGAGCTGCGCGCCCACGGCAACACCCACACGCTCACTGATTTGAATAGCTCTTCCGGGACCTTCGCGCGCGGCGTGCGCTTAGCGCCGGGTCAACCCATCCTGCTCGGCGAAGGGGACTGGCTGCGCTTCGGCGCGGTGGACGCACTGTACAGCAGCACGGCGCGCGCCGACGCACTCGCCAACCTGCGCCCCAACGGGCGCATCGTCATCACGTCCGGCGCAGACGCGGGCCGGCAGGCAAACGTGGGCGAACAACTGGTGATTGGCAGCGACCCGCGTTCGACTTTGCTGCTGCACAGCCTGCTGCCGCAGCAACTGGAGCTGCGCGCCCATGGCGGCAAGTTCTGGGTCCGTGATTTGAGCGGTGGGCGTGCCTTCCGCGCGGGCTCCGCAATCGGCACAGAATTCAGCGAGATCAACCATGGTGATCTGCTCTTGCTCAACGGCTCGGTGATGCTTCGCTTCGAAGAGGGCACATGAACGAAGCTGAACTTCGGCTAAAGGCCCGCGTTGAGGCCGAATCAATGGCCTGCATCGGCTGTAACGATTGCATGTTGGCGTGTCCGATCTCGCAATCCAAAGCGGTGACCATCGGCGAGCTGAACGCCGCGATTTTTCTGCCGACCATTGAGCACCGCCACGTTGCAGATTTCGTGCTCGCGTGCACGCAGTGCAAGCAATGCGTGCCGGCCTGCCCGTCCGATCTGAACCGCGCCGAGATGGTGCTGTTCAACAAGCTCAAGGTCGAAAATAGCGTAGCTGATTTTCAGCTCTCTCTGCAGGCACGCACGACCACCTTTCTCTCGGGCATGTCCCTGTACGGGTTGGCGGACAAACTCACCCAACTGGAGCTATTCGCGGGCGCAAACGCGCAGGCTCTGCGGCGCCTACTCTTGAAGTCCACACTACGCCTGCTCGTGCCGGGGGAGGACCTGTGCAAGGAAGGCGAATTCCACGAGCGTTTGTGCATCGTTTTGGATGGCTCACTCGAGCAAACCTCGCGCGGAGCGCGCGGCGAGCGCATCCACATTTTGGTCATCGGCCCCGGAACGTTCTTCGGAGAAATGGGCGTCCTGGCTGACGCTGCGGAGCCCTTCGGGGTGACCGCGCGTGAGCGCGCCATCGTGCTCGAAGCGCCCAAAGTGGCTGTATTGGGCTTGATGGAACTCTGCCCTGATTTCGGCGCAGCCCTGCAGTCCTTGTACGCGCGACGCGCGCTGTTCAGCTACGCGAAGCAACCGCGAGGCCTGGGCGCGTTGCCTGAAGCCGCACTCGAAGAGTTACTGACCGGCGCCGAGCTCGTGCTCGTGCCGGCGGGCTCGGTGCTATTTAACGTGGGGGATGTGCCACGCGATTTTTACTTGGTCCGGAACGGTTTCTTGCGCGCGCGGCGCGACGCAGCCACGGGCCCGCTCGTGCTCACCTACTTCCGCGAAGGCAACGTGTTCGGCGTGCTCGGCCTGCTGCACAAGGACAACGCGCACCGCTACACGGTGGAAGCGGTCAGCCGCGCGGAAGTCATCCGCATCCCCGGCGCCCTATTGGGCCAGGTACTGGCGCGACACCCCGACGCGTATCGCCCTTTGCTGAACGGCTTCGAAGCCGAACAGCTGGCGCGCACCCTGGATGTCGGCTCCCCGCCCCCGCCGCCCGGCGCCGCGGATGGCCAGCGCATGTCGCTGCCGCCCGTGGCCAGCCAGCGCATCGGTGAGCAAACGCGCTCGCCGCTGGCCGAGGGCGTGTTGATGGAAGCCGGCCTGGCCAGCGGACGCGAAGTCTTGGTCATCGATCAAACGCGCTGCACGAGCTGCGGCAACTGCATTGACGCCTGCGAACGCCGCCACGGCTATAGTCGCCTGCAGCTGCGCGGCATTCAGGTCGACACGTACATGTTCCCGACGGCCTGTCGGCATTGCAGCGATCCGGCTTGCCTGATGTGCAGTGTGAACGGCATCGTGCGCTTGCCCAGCGGCGAGATACAAATCGTCAAAGACAACTGCATCGGCTGCGGCGCATGCGCGGAGCGTTGCCCGTACGGCAACATCAGCATGCACCCAGTAGTCCCCGAGAAGGCCGGGTTTTTCCCCAATTTGCTGGATTTCTTGGCGGGCAAGCGCGCGCGTAAAGAAGCGCACGACGCGCTCGATCCCAAAGTGTCACGCATCGCCGTCAAGTGTGACTTATGCGCCGGGCACCATGACTATGCCTGCGTGACAGCGTGCCCAGTCGCCGCAGCGTTTCGCGTCGATCCGGGCCGGGTCGTCGCCGATCCTAATCGAGGTTTGTGAGCGTGGTAGCAAAGGGTCTGACGCGTCGGCTGCGCTTCTTCGAACGCCAATGGCCATGGCTCGTGGCTGCCGGCTTGGCGGCGCTGTGCACCGCGGGCGTGGTAGCGGCGCTGGACGCCGGCCTGCTCGAAGAGTACGAGCTCTTCCCCAGGATCAGCCGCGGCTATACGCTCACGGGCGTGGCGCTGGGCGTAAGCTCACTCGCGCTGTGCGGGCTCGCATTCTTCTATTCACTGCGCAAGCGCGGCCTGCAGGAGCAGCTGCCGTTCGGCAAAAGCACGATGACCGCCTGGCTGTGGGCCCACGTTTACTTTGGCCTGCTGGCGCTGTTCAGTGCCGCGGCCCACGCCGGTTACGGCTTGATTTCTTTGCAATTTTCGCCGGGGAAACTGGCATTTTTTGCGCTTTTTGGGGTTGTGGTCAGCGGGCTCGTGTGGCGCATCATTTACGCGGTGGTGCCGCGCCTCGCCGCGCGTGAAGTCGGTAACTATTCGGCAAATGCCAGCACCGCTCGCGCCGAAGCGCTCTCCGTTGAGATAGAGAAGCTGAGTGCCGGCTGTTCCGCGCGCTTTCACGAAGTAGCACTTTGGGCCACAACAAGCCTTCTGACCGACATTCAAGTCCGTCAAGCCGCCGCCACGCTAGCCTCGGAGGAGCAACAACGCCTGGTGGATGTCGTTACGCTGACGACAGCGCGCGAGCAAGCGCTCGCCAAAGCACGCAAACAGGCCCGCTATGCGCGGCTGCTCCAAGGCCTGCGAATCGCCCACGTCCCCCTCAGCTTGGTATTTCTGGTGGCAGTGCCCCTGCACTTGTTCTTCGCGTACGACGTACCGGCGCGCGTACTGCCACTCGGCGGGATCTCGGGCAGCAGCTTGGGCGGCTTCGAGAGCTCGGAGAGCTGCGCCAATTGCCACGCGCGTACCGTTGCCGAATGGCGAAGCTCCATGCATGCGCACGCCATGACCAGCCCAGTCATGGTCGCGCAGAGCAATGCAGTGCTGACCAACATCTTGGCCCAGGCGTCCTATCCGGACCCCAAGCGGGTGTGCGTCAATTGCCACGGCCCGCTGGGCGCCGCGCTGACCGAAAGCACTCATTTGCCTCTCACGGCCGATTCGGCGCTGAGTGAACCGGCACTGCTCAACGAGGGCATTTCGTGCGCCGTGTGCCACCAATGGGATGGCAAGCCCGAGACCGCCAGCGGAGGCCTGTCGCGCTTTCAAGATGGCTTGCGTCCTGGCCACGGGTACTTCGGGCCCATCAGCAATCCGGTGGGCAACGCGTTCCATCGCAGTCAGGTCAGCGCGACGTTCCGAGAGCCGGAGCAACTGTGCCGCAACTGCCACTCGGTCGAGTACGACAAGAACGGCGATGGTCAACTCCACCGTGGTGCGGATCTGGTGCTCCAAACCTTGTTCGAGGAGTGGCAAGACTACCGGCAAAGCGGCGGTAGCGCGACGTGCATCAGCTGCCACATGCCCCTGCTCAAAGAAACGCGCGCGGCCGAGCGCGCAGACGTCCCGTTCGAGCAAGATCATGACGCGCCCGCCCGCCAAGTACACGATCACTCATTCGTCGGCGCTGACTATCCGCTCGACGATGCGCTCGCGCGCGCCGCACTGAAGCCCGCGCGCGACGCCCTCCTGAGGAGCGCAGCCGGTTTGGCCCTGGCCGAAAATTCCCTCAAATTATCGAGCAATTCACTGAGTTTTTCAGTCCAGGTGAGCAACGTTGGAACCGGGCACAACTTGCCCGGCGGCTTCGCCTTCGTGCGTCAAATGTGGCTCGAAGTGACATTGCTCGATAGCGCAGGCGGCGCGCTCGCTAGCTCGGGCCAGCTCGCTTCGACCGCCGATGATCTATGCGACGGGTCCATCATGGACGACGCGCTGAACCCGATGCGCCCGCTGCTGCAGGGTTGCGCGAAGAGCGATCCCCTGCTCGTAAATTTTCAACAAATGCTCCTAGATACGACCGAGCCCAAACGCGGCGTAGGCGGGAACGCAGTGCTGGACCGCCGCGGTGAGCCCTTGCTGGAACGCCCACCCGGCGCGCTGGAAACCGCGATTCAGCACCTCAGCTCGGGCGCCATCCCACGTGTTCGCGGCTTCGATCACCAGCCGACGACGGCGCTCTTTGCCGGTGAGGCGCACGTCTTCCCGTACACCTTTGCGCTAGGCCGCGCCGTGCCCCAAGCCGTGCGCATCCGCTTGCTGTTTCGTTCGAGCCCGCCCTACTTCCTGCGCGCGCTCGGCGTCGGTAATCTCGCGAGCGCGCTGGAAGTCACGGAAATGGCTCGCTTGGACGCGCCGCTTCGCCAGTAACCTCTGTAAACCTGCCCAATTGCTTGATGAGATTAGCCCAAGAGGTCGATCGCGTTGTCCGCGCCAGGCTTAATGACCTGTGCCACGCCCGTCCGCTCCAAGTGAGCGAGCACCTGCAATACGCACGCTTCATCCCATGCGTCGCCCAGGATCTGTAAGCCCACGGGCAGGCCGTTTTTGTCGGTACCCACCGGTGCGACACCCGCGGGAACGCCGGTGACGTTCGCCAAGAACGCGAAGCGGCACATCGCATCCAAGAGCGGCGGATCGATGAAACCGCTGCGCGCTTCTTCGTCAGTGACCGGTGGCGCAGTGACCGCGGTGGCCGGCATGGCGAGCACGTCGACCTGGCGTAACGTGTCCGCAAGCTCGCGGCGAACTGCAGAGCGAATGCGTTGTGCATCCACATAGTCATCGGGGCGAAATGTCTCGAGGCCAGCCAAGAACAACTGCATATCCTGACCCAGTTCGTCCATGTGCTGCTCGCGGATCTCGGTCATGGCCGCGAATGCCTCGACGCCGATGGTCAAGTAGCCAATGGGCGCCGAATAGCGCGCCAAGCGCAGCTTGACGCCCACCAATATGGCGCCTTCGCGCTCGAGTGCCTCCAACGCTTGCCGGCCCGGGCCGGCTACGTCGTCCGCAAGACGAGCCCAGTCGCCCTCATCGATCCCGATGCGTAGCCCGCGCACGCCGCGGCCCAACGCCGTCGTGAACATTTCATAGGTCATCGGTGGCGCCGCAGCGGAGGCCGCGTCCCCTGCGTCCACACCGCTCGCATGCTCCAGAAAGGTGGCCAGGTCATGGCTCGAGCTGCCAATTGGCCCGATGTGCACCACGGAGGTCGCAAAGGGCAAGCCGTGTCCCGTTTGTGGCACACGGCCGTAAGTCGGCTTCAAACCGAACACGCCACACAGCGCCGCGGGAATGCGAATCGACCCTCCGCCGTCACAGCCGAGCGAGAGTGGAGTCACCCCGGAGGCAACGGCCACAGCCGAGCCACTCGAGCTACCACCGGGCAGGCGCCGCGGATCGTGCGGGTTTCGCGGCATGTGGCGATTCGCGTTGCCACCCAACGGCGATAACCCAAATTCGGTCATCGGGGTTTGCCCAATCACGACGGCACCAGCAGAGCGCAATCTTGCGACCGCCACTGCGTCGGCGAGCGCTGGGCTACGACGCAGGCAGTTGGAACCCATGCGCGTCGTGAATCCGAGCGTGTCCACTTCCTCCTTGACGGCAATGGGAATGCCTTCCAGAGCGCTACGCGCGCCGCCCCCGGTCAATCGGCGCGCGCTCTCGTGCGCGGCCGCCAACGCGCCGTCGTCATCGTAGCCGCACAATGGGCCCAGCGTGGGGCTCTGGCCCGCCAGGCGTCGCGCGTGAGCCAGTGCCCGCGTGACCACCAGCACGGGGTCAGCCGCACCGCTACGATAACGCTCGCCGATGCTCGCGATCGAACGCGGCCAGGTCGCAGCCGGCTGGAGGGACAGCCCGAGCGAAGCGCGTTCGTGGTTTGGCCGAGCGCGTTCTGGAGCGAACGAGAACGCCAGACCGCCGCGCGCGTCCTGGCTCAGCGCACGCAGCGCGTCGATGCCGAGCTGCGTTCGGAACAGTTTCGTCAGCGGGACACGCGCCGGAGTTTTGCGCACGGCGGTGACCAGCGCGCTGAGCGCGCGCCCGGAAATTCGGCCCAGGGGAAGAGTCATCATCGCCGCGCCCGTCTAGCACTGCTTGCCCCAGAAGCGTCTCCGAATCGTGCCCACGCCGCCTCGCAACCGGCGACGCAGCGCGCGGTCGCCGTGTCGGCGTCTGGTAGCCCCAACGTTTCGCGCGCATTGCGCGGCGCTCGCGCTTCGGCGTTTGGCTTGATAAATTTCCTGTTGCAAACCGGAAGTCTTACGCTCTCCGAGAGAGCCCTTTTAAAGGGGCCCAAGCGTTGGTAGTAACGCTACTGTGTCAAATTCGGCCAAGTACAACATCCCTGTCGATGAACTAGCGCTCAACTCCAGCTCGATTCGCGACAGCTTCGTGAATCACGTGCAGCACACGCTCGGTAAGCACCCGAGCGCGGCCACGAAGCTCGACCATTTCGTGGCCACGGCGCGCCTGGCTCGCGATCGTATGTTCGATCGCTGGACGCGCACTTGGCAGAAGCGTGAACGGCAGCAGCCGAAAATCGTCTACTACTTGTCGCTAGAATTTTTGATTGGCCGCCTGCTCGAAGATGGCTTGGTGAACCTCGGCGTGCTCGAAGAAACGCGCACTGCGCTTGCCGAGCTCGGAATCGATCTGCAGCAGGTGCTGGAGCAGGAGCCGGATGCTGGGCTCGGTAACGGCGGCCTGGGTCGCCTGGCCGCCTGCTTTCTGGATTCCATGGCCACGCTCGGCATTTCCGGCATGGGTTACGGCTTACGCTACGACTACGGCATTTTTCGGCAGGACATCGTTGGCGGTATGCAGCAGGAATCGCCCGACCAATGGCTGCAGTACGGGAGCCCATGGGAGGTGGCGCGTCCCGAGCGCATGTACAAGGTACGCTTCGGCGGCCGCGTGATTCAATACACGGGCAGCTCTGGGCGCCTCGTGCACGAGTGGGTAGACACGCACGACGTCCTCGCCATGGCTTATGACGTGCCTGTCCCCGGCTATAAAAATCACGTCGTCAATACCCTCCGCCTGTGGTCCGCCAAGGCAACCCGTGATTTCGATATCGCTTGGTTCAACCGCGGGGACTACATCAAATCGGTCGAGGAAAAGAGCGCGACGGAAAACATTACGCGCGTGTTGTACCCGAATGACTCGCAACCAGCCGGCAAGGAGTTGCGCCTCAGCCAGGAGTTTTTCCTGGTATCCGCCACCCTCCAGGACGTGCTCGGCCGTCACCTGCGGTACCACGCTGATTTGTACAACCTGCACGAGCAGGCCATCTTCCAGATGAACGACACGCACCCAGCGCTGGCCGTCGCAGAGCTGATGCGCCTCCTGGTGGATGAGTACGCTATGCCGTGGGACCACGCCTGGTCCTTGGTCAAGCGCTGTTGCGCATACACCAATCACACCATTTTGCCGGAGGCGCTGGAGCGCTGGCCCGTGTGGCTGATGGAGAAGCTTCTGCCCCGCCACTTGCAGATCATCTACGACATCAACGCGCAGTTCTTGAATGAGGTGAAGAAGAAATTCCCCGGCGACGACGAGCGCTTGCGCCGCATGTCCATCATCGAGGAGGGCGCAGAAAAACGCGTGCAAATGGCCAACCTGGCCGTCATCGGCAGCACTCGTGTCAACGGCGTGTCCGCGCTGCACTCGCACCTCCTGCGCGAGCACCTGTTCCGGGACTTTTACGAGTACGACAGCGCCAAGTTCTTGAATGAGACCAACGGCGTTACTCCGCGGCGGTGGCTCCTGAAGTGCAACCCTGGGCTAGCTACGCTGATCACCAACCGCATCGGCCCCGGCTGGGAGATCGATCTGGACCAGCTGCAGCGTCTGACCCCGTATGCGAATGACCCCGATTTCCAGGCCGAATGGCAGGCTATCAAACGTCAAAACAAGGCTCGCCTAGCGGGCGCGCTCAAGCAACGCTTTGAAATCGAGCTGGATCCGAGCCACCTGATCGATGCCCAGGTGAAGCGCATCCACGAATACAAGCGTCAGCTGCTGAACATCTTGAACGTCATCTCTCTGTACTTGACGTACAAGACCAAGCCGCCCTTCGACGTCACGCCGCGCACCTTCTTGTTCGCCGGCAAGGCCGCCCCCGGCTACGACATGGCGAAGCGCATCATTCACTTGATCAACTCTGTGGCCACGGTGATCAACAACGACGTCAACGTACGCCAGCACCTGCGTGTCGTATTCGTGCCGAACTACAGCGTTTCTTTGGCCGAGCTGATCGTTCCGGCAACGGACGTTTCCGAGCAGATTTCTACTGCCGGCACGGAAGCATCCGGCACTGGCAACATGAAGTTCGCCATGAACGGCGCGCTCACCGTGGGCACGCTGGACGGCGCCAACATCGAGATCAAAGACGCCGTGGGCGAAGCCAACATGTTCCTGTTCGGCCTCACCACCGAGCAGGTGCTATCCACCAAAGCGCGCGGTTACGACCCCATGCAGCTGTACTACGGGGATCCGCTGCTGCGCGCCGCGCTGGATGCCATTAGCAGCGGCGTCTTCTCCCCGGACGACCCGAACCGCTTTAAGCCAATCGTGGATTCATTGCTGTACCACGGCGACACTTATCTGATTTTGGCCGATTTCTTGAGCTACGTGCATTGCCAGCGCAGCGTTGAAGCCGCCTATCACGATCAGGCAGGCTGGACACGCCGCGCTATCTTGAATGTCGCCAACATGGGCGTGTTCTCTAGTGATCGGACGATCCTGAGCTACGCCCGCGACATCTGGGGCGTGTATGTCCCGCCACCGGGCGCCCCCCGCTCGCAGGTACCGCCGGCGCGCGAATCCGTGCCGCTGAGCTCCAGCGCGCCGCAACTGCAAACCTTACCTTCGCTCAAGTAAGCGGCCGCGCCGACCAGCGCTCGAGAGTCCTTTCAGGATTTCCCGAGCGCTGGTGCGAGCACCCGTTAGTGACGTGCGCGGCGCAGCCGGCCGCAGCTGGGCTCAGAACGCGACGTCGAACGCGACGTCACCGGTGACGCCAGTTTGGTAGGCCGAAACCCGGCGCTCGAAGAAGTTCGTCACTTCCTGTACGTCTTGCAAAGCCATGAAGGAAAACGGGTTCTTCGTGTTGTAGCGTTTTGTGAAGCCCAGGGTCACCAAGCGCTGGTCGGCGCAATACTGCAGGTATTGCGTCACATCCCCCACCGAAAGCCCGGCAATGCCGCCGCCGAGTAAGTCTTCGGCAAACTGCACCTCGCAGGCGATGGCTTCATCCAACATCGCGTGCACGTCGGCTTCGAACGCTGCATTCACGAGCTCCGGCTCCTCCGAGCGCACCGTAGCCACGACCTCGAACACGAAAGCCATGTGCGCGCTCTCATCGCGGAACACCCAGTTCGTGCCCGCCGCCAAGCCGTGGAGCAGCCCACGCGAACGCAAGAAGTACACGTACGCGAAGGCACCAAAGAAGAATAAACCCTCGATGCAGGCCGCGAAGCAGATCAGGTTCAGCAAGAACCGCCGGCGATCCGCTGCGCTTTCGAGCCGGCCGATGTTGTCCACGGAATCGAGGTATTTGTTGCAGAACTCAGCTTTGCGGCGAATGGAGGGTATGTTCTCCACGGCCGCGAAGGCGCGCGAGCGGTCTTCCGGATCGGGCACGTACGTATCGAGCAAGGTCAGGTAGAATTGGACGTGCAGTGCCTCTTCATACAGCTGACGGGACAAATACATGCGCGCCTCGGGCGCGTTGATGTGCTTGTACAGGTTCAGCACCAAGTTGTTGGCGACGATTGAGTCCCCGGTAGCAAAGAACGCTACCAGGCGATGCACCAAGTGGCGCTCCGGCTCTCCCATGCGCTGGGTGAGATCTGCAACGTCCGTGGAGAAATCTACCTCTTCCACGGACCAGGTATTCTTGATCGCGGCCCGGTACATCTCGAAGAAGTTCGGGTAGGCCATCGGCCTCAGGGTTAAACACAACCCGGGGTCGAGGATCTTCGCGGGGCGTGCCGCGCTGCTCATTGGCATGCCTCACAGCTTTCCGGATTTTCCAGAGAGCAAGCGACGGCCTCGCCGTCCGTGTACTCTGCCATCGCCGGAGGCACTGGCGTGTAGCCGTGCACCGCGTGCGGGTTGCCCTCACTCGGCGCGGGCGGTAGCGATGGCGAAGCCATGTCTACGGTCGCCTTGGCGATGCGCGTCGCGGGGCGCGAGCGGAGGTAATAGGTGGTTTTTAGCCCCTTCTTCCAAGCATAAAAGTACATGCTGGAGAGCTGCCCAATGTTCGGGTTCTCGATGAACAAGTTCAAGGATTGACTCTGATCGATGAACGCGCCGCGATCCGCGGCCATGTCAATCAGCGAGCGCATCGGCACTTCCCAAGCCGTGCGGTATACGGCGCGCACGCCCTCCGGTAGCTCGTCCAGGCCCTGCACCGAGCCTTCTGCCATTTTTAGTCGCGAGCGCACGTTGTCGTTCCACAAGCCGCGCGTCTTGAGCTCGCTGACCAAGTAGCGATTCAATTGCAAGAAATCACCGGAGAGCGTCTCGCGCTTGAACAAATTGGAGACCTGCGGCTCGATGCACTCATAGCAACCGGCAATCGATGCGATCGTCGCGGTTGGCGCAATCGCCACGAGCAACGAATTACGTAAGCCGTGTGTGCGCACCTGCTCGCGCAGCTTGACCCAGCGCTCGCTGGTCGGCGCCACGCCTTCCCAAGCGTCGAACTGCAGCTCGCCCTTTGCCGCGCGCGTTTCCGGGAACGCCTCATGCGCGCCCTTTGCAATCGCGAGCTCCACCGAAGCCGAGAGCGCATTGAAGTAAATTTCCTCGGAAATTTTCCGTGAAAGCTCACGCGCCTCCGGTGCGTCGAAGGGCAGCTTCATCTGGAAGAAGACGTCCTGCAGCCCCATCAGGCCCAAGCCCACCGGACGCCAGCGCAGGTTCGAGGCGCGTGCCTCCGCGACTGGGTAAAAGTTTAAATCGATCACGCGGTCAAGCTGCGGCACGGCGGTACGCACTGTGAGCGCGAGCTTCTCGAAATCGAAACCGAGCGAGCCGTCTGCCTCGACGCGCATGTGCCGGCCCAGGTTGATCGAGCCCAGATTGCACACCGCAGTCTCGCCCGCGGACGTTACCTCGAGGATTTCGGTGCACAGGTTAGACAGGTGCACAGCGCGCCCGGGCAGGGCGGTCTGGTTGCAAGCGCGGTTGGACTTGTCTTTGAACGTCATCCAGCCGTTGCCCGTCTGCGCGAGTGTTCGCATCATGCGCGCGTACAAGTCGCGAGCTTTGACGGTCTTGGCGGCCAGGCCTTGGCGCTCGGCTTCTTCGTATGCACGGTCGAACTCTGGCCCGTACAAATCGGGCAAGTGAGGCACCGCTTTCGGGTCAAACAGGCTGAAATCTGCGTCGGCTTCGACGCGGCGCATGAACAGATCACTGACCCAGTTCGCCAGGTTCAGGTTGTGCGTGCGGCTGGCTTCTTCCCCGGTATTGTCGCGTAGCTCGAGGAACGCCTCGATGTCCGCGTGCCACGTCTCCAGATACACGGCGCATGCGCCCTTGCGCTTGCCGCCCTGATTCACCGCCGACACGGAAGCATCGAGCGTCTTCAGCCAGGGAACAATGCCGTTGGATTTACCGTTGGTGCTTTCAATCAACGAGCCGCGCGAACGGACGCGGTGGTACGCGAGGCCGATGCCACCGGAAAACTTCGAAAGCAACGCGATGTCCGTGTAGCTCTTGTAGATCTTTTCTAGGTGATCATCCGGCGAGTCGAGCAGGAAGCAGCTCGAGAGCTGTTCATGCTTCATGCCGGAGTTGAACAACGTCGGGGAGCTGGGCAAGTACTCCAACGTCGAGAACAGGCGGTACAGCTCCAGCGCGTCCGTCACGTTCTCGGCTAGGGCGCTGGCAATACGCAGAAAGAACTGCTGCGGCGTTTCGATCACGAGCCGCGTCTTGGGGTGCTTCAGCAGGTAACGGTCGTACAACGTACGCAGCCCGAAGTACTCGAACTCACGATCGCGCTCGGGCACGATGGAATCGTTCAATTTTCTGGCATTTTTGGCAGTAAAAAGCGCAAGCCGCTCATTCACCAAGCCGAGTTCGTGGGCTTGGGCAACCGCTTGCGAGAAGGCGTGAATCTCTTGGCCACGCACTTCCTTCTCGATGTAGCCCGAGAGCAATCGCGCGGCGAGCTTCGCGTACTGCGGCTCTTCCACGATCAAGCCGGCGGCGGTCTGAATCGATAGCTGGTCCAGCTCGCGCGTCGATGCGCCATCATACAAGCCGCTGATCGTCTTCATCGCGACGCGCAGGGCGTCCACGTCTGGCAGACCGGCGCAGCAGCGGTTCACCGCGCGCACGATCTTGTTGATGTTCACCGGCTCGCTGCCGCCGTTGCGTTTCTTCACGCGCATGGTCGTCTGCGGATACAGCGACTCGACGTCGGCGGCCTGCGACGGCGTCTGGGAGGCGAACGGTGACACGGCGTTCGAGGGTGCGATCGATGAGCTCAACATGGGTTCCACTCCGCGTTCGGGGGAGCGAGGTCCACCCGCTCCGAAAACCGAGAGATACAAAAGCGACGACGAGGCAGCCGAACGCGGCGGCCAATTCAGCGCGCGAACGGACGACCGAGCCGCCTCCCTCGAGGCCTCTCGAATCCACCAACACCGGATGACTCCCGGGGCTGGGTGCTGGCAGGTCTTCGGGCTTACGAGCGCTCCGGGCGAACCCGGGTTCC
>JBDTYJ010000086.1:0-17333 GCA_040005755.1 Pseudomonadota bacterium | reverse complement strand
GACGGGTTGACGTGCGATCCCGATCTGTTTACTTGTCAGCCGCCACCGGTCGGCGTCCCTAGATGAAATCTGCGGCATGCAGCGATCCAGCAGTCGAATTCCGCGTATTAAACAGCCACTGGCAATGAGCATCCCCGCAGGGTGTCTGCGTGGCGCTTCGCTCACGTGCCTCCTGCTGAACGCGCTTGCCTGCAACAACACAGCCTCGACCGCGAGCGTCGAGGCCAGCGCGCGCGGCGCAAGCTCTGCCGTGGCTTTGTCAACGATTGACCAGCGCGCGGCCGGCTGGGAAATGGGCAATCGCTATTCCTATCGACTGAAGCTGACGAGTGCGCTCGGCTTCGGTGGTCAGGGAGATTCGTTCGACTTCGATTTGGACGCCGAGCTGGTTGCTGCGCCGACCGCAATCAATGCGCAAGGGACCACGCTATTCGTCGCGCTGGTGAACCCGAAGTTCGTGAGCCGCATTTCTGGATCGCAGGAAGAGTTCGACAGGATCGCAAAGCAACTGGCAAACTACGGCTGTTACTTCACTCTCGCCGCTGGGCAAGTGAAGGATATGTACTTCGCTCCCGGTCTGCCGGCGATCACCATCAGCGTGTACCGTCAATTGGGCGCGGCGCTACAATTCGCCCCTTCCCCGGATCACTTGCCGCGCTACCGAGTGGATGAGTACGACGGCACCGGGCAGTACACGGCGGAATACGTGCGCGACACTCAAAATCCCGCGGTTTTCAGCAAGCAAAAGCTGAGCTATGGCGCGATCTTGGCGACCAAGGGCGCGCCTCCCGCAGCCTTGAAGCAAGTGCTACCGCGCGTCGTCTCCGCCTCCGGTAAGGTGCAGCTCACGCCGGAGGGCAGGCCACTCAGCATGCGCATGGAGGAAGAGCTCCGCATCGATGGCGCCCAAATGCCGGTACATGCCAAAAATCGGCTGTCGCTCGACTCCGACGGCGTCACACACGCCGCTCAGGTGCGCGATTTCCTGAGCCTGCCCGAGAAGCTCGAGCACCTCGCGGCAGACGAGCCGTACGCGGGCCAAGCGAACGTCGAGGCGCTGGATGCGGCGCGAACCAAAGGTCTGACCTACGACGCAATCGTCGGTAAGCTTGGCACGCTCGCCAAAGCGAACGGCGGGCCGCCGCTCGCTGACGCACAGGCGGCCGCGGCCGACGCCGATAAAGCCAGGCAAGAAGCGCTTGCCCGGGAGAATTCGGGTCTGTTCGTCGCCCTCGCGGCGGTGTTTCGTCAGGATCCGAAGGCCGCCTCCGAGGCCACGCGACGGGCGCGCACTGATCCGGCGGTCGCGAACACATTGATCGACGCGCTGGGCTCCAGCGGCAGCGAAAGCGCGAATCAGGCGCTCGCGGACATGCTTGCGACCAAGGGGCTCGATCCGAAGCTGCGGACGCGGGTGCTCACCGCCCTGGCCAGAACACCGCGTCCGAGCCCCGCGGCCGTGAGCGCGTTGAGGGCGGAGCTGGCTCGGGATCCCTTCAACACGAGCGCGCTCTACGGCCTGGGCTCCTACGCACGTCACTACCGTGATTCGGGTGATGCGGCGCAGGCCAAAGCCATCGGTGAGCTGCTAATCGATAAGCTCAACTACACGGGCGACCTAGTCCCGCGACTGGTAGTCACGCTGGGCGGGATCACCAATTCCGGCTACGTGCCTGCGCTCGAGGCCGTGGCCGTTCACTTGCGCGATACTCGCGGGGCGGTGCGAGCAGCGGCAGTGCGCTCTCTCCAGTCCATGCAAGATCCGCGAGTGGATCCACTGATCGCCGCGACGCTCACCTCCGACAAAGATCAGGACGTCGCGACTTCCGCCATCGACGCTGCGCGGATTCGTACTCCAAGTGATGTGCTAGCGCAGGCGCTAGCCTCTGCCGCCGTCGAGTCCACAGAGGCCAACGTTCGCTACCGATGCGTGGAATTGATGGTTCGCTGGCTGGACAAGCGCCCCGAACTACGGAGCGTGCTGCAGAAAATCGCGGCGGGCGATCCGGAAGAGCGCGTACGCGCGCTCGCTCAGGGCGCCGCTTAGCCCTGCTGCGCCGCCGGAGCGGAGGCGCACGAGCGCGGCGCAGCAGGTCAATCGCACTGGCTCGTGCGATAGTAAACACGCATCGCAATCAGGTCGACGTAGGCACGCGCATTGCCGGCCGTCTGGGTATAACGCGCAGACAGTGACACACCGAAGTCGCCTTCGTTCAAGTCCGCCGCGGTCCATGTCTCGCCCCAATTCTCGGTGGCTCCGCCGTACGTCACCTCGCTGAAAGGCCCTGCCGGCCACTTCTCGGGGCTCGACAGATCGGTCGCGCTCACACGCTTGCCCTTAATCAGACGAACGCTAGCGTCGACAGCGGAGTCGGCACTGTCTGCGGCACGGCGGACCGTGACCTCGATGCCGTCAATCGTGGCGTCCGCTGGTAACGCGAGCTGGAAGTGATCGGCCACGAGCGCATCGTGGTAAGGAAGCGACACGAGGACGAGCGTGGCTCCGTCGACGGACGGCTCCTCGCCCTTGCTCGATAGCGCTTCGAGGTTGCTCCAGGCCGTGGCCGGGAGACAATAATTGGGGGAGCTCGTCACGCACTCCGAAGCGGCGCACATTTCTGTGGAACCACCGCGTACGGCACATGCCGCCTCGCAATCGCCAACGTTGTTGCAGGTCACGGCGTAGAGCTCGGTATATTGCTCTTCCGTACCACCGAAACCCGCGCTGCGGGCCGCATGCGAGTACGCAGTTGCCGTCGTCTTGGAACAGGAATCGGCACACGGCGCGCACTCGAGGACATGGCCGCAGCCATCCTGCACTTGGCCGCCGCAGGCGCCCAGATCCGCACAGCTCCGCGGCTGACACGAAGTTGCCCCGGCAGTACCAGCCTCTCCCGCATCGCCTTCAGGAAACGCAGCACCGCCAGCGCTCGACGAACCGGCTCCTGGAAGTGCAGCGGATCCGCCACCCTGACCTGCGCTCCCGCCCGAGCGCGCGCGCGGCCCGTCATCGCTACAGGCGCTCAAACTCAAGAGTGGAAGAATCGAGATTGCTAAAAAACAAGCGTATATGGCTGACGAACGGCGCATTCAAACCCAACTCCCACTGAGCTCACGCCGCAACCTGGCGCACGAAATACCTTCTGTCAAATCACGCGAACGCACATACGGGTCGCGTGGCTTTACGGTCACGCGGACTGCGGGCGCACTACACGACGCGGGACGCCGAGCAGGCGTCAGCGCGCGCACCGATCCGAATTGACCGGGCGCCGTGACCGTGGCTACCTTCCCCTCGAAGTGGGCAGTGAAGGCTTAATTGGGCATTTGAGGCGATTCGGGATCGTGCTGGTGTTCGCGGGTTGGGCGCCGCTCGGGTTCAGTTGTTCGCGCAACGAGCCGGCCGATGACAACTCGAGAGGGCAAGCCGCGGCCAGCGCTCACGCGCAGGCTTCCCCGCTATCCCTACCTTCGCCGCCGGCTCAAGTGGAGGCACCTATCCCCACGCCCGCGGCTTCCGCAACCTCCACGCCCGCGGCTTCTGCAAAACTCGTCGTAGCTCCCGGCATTGAGGCTGCTTGCGCAAAAATCTGCTCGCACTCGCAGGAGCTCAAATGCACTCACGCCGAGCAATGCGCGCAAAATTGCCTGGCCATGGCTTCGCTGACCCCGTGTAGTCGGGCATTCCAGGAGCTGTTCGCCTGCTTGGGCAAGGAACCGCCCGCGCACTGGGAATGTGACGATGACGGCGTTGCTGCCATTCGCGAAGGCTATTGTGAGAAGGAGCAGGCGAGCACGACCAAGTGTCTCGAGGCGAAGCTCGAAAAATGAGCGGCTCGGTATGCTGCCCTTGCGCACTGGAGTAAGTATGAGGCTCACCTGGCGTGGCTTAGCGATCGCGCTCGCGGCGACCTGCTCGTGTTCGTCAGCATCGGAACCCGGACCGACTTGTGAAGGCACTTCGCAACTTCCGCTCGTGAATGGGACGGATCAAGAAAGCTACCTCGGGCTCAGCTCTCGGCAGCAGCGCGCGATCGTTCAAATCAGTGACGGACAGAGCCTTGGGTCGCGCTGTTCGGGCGCATTCATCAGCCCAGAGTGGGTGCTTACCGCTGCACACTGCACCCAGATCGAGCCACCGCTGGTGCGCATCGCTGCCGGCGACGACAGTGCGTCCTTCCTCCTGGCCCCTGTGCTCGAGGCCCGTGTACACGCAACCCGCGACGTTGCCCTACTGAAGGTCGACCTCGCTCGAGCGCGGGCTGAGGACGAAGCCGGCGGCGCGGCAGGGGCCGAGTCGACGCCGTTCGCGGTGCCAGATTTCTCCGCACTGAACGCAACGGCTGGTTCGGCTCCGCTTTCGCTCGGACTCGCCGTGGAACTCGCAGGCTATGGCCTCACCGAGGCAGGTCGCCTGGACGAGCTGCGGTTCTTGGTCGAGAGCATCGTGAATGTGGACTCGGACGCGCTGACTGTGAACGGTTTTCACCGCAACGGCGCTTGTGACGGGGATTCGGGGGGACCGTTACTCGTGCGCGGCAGTACCGGTGAGGCGCGAGTGATCGGCCTTCTGTCGGCCGGCTCGGCATCGTGCCTCGCTTTGGACCAGTATTCGCGTGTCGACGGTCTGGAAGACTGGCTCGAGAGCATCGCTGGCCCGTCTGTCGCCGAGCTGCAACCCTGTGCAACGGTTTCGTCAGAGGGGCGCTGCCTCTACGGCAATGCTGTCTGGTGTGAAGACGACGTGCTGCACACATCGTTTTGTAACGCGGGCTCTCGCTGCGCTTGGAGCAGCGCGGCAACTGGCTTTCGCTGCGTCGCATCGAGCGCGACGTGCGTCGACGTCGATGCCATCGGCGTCTGTCGCGACGACAGCGCCGTGCGTTGTCTCGCAGCGCATGACCTAGTGGAGCAGTGCGGGCCCTGCGCTCCGTGTCGAGTCGACGGCGTCAGCGGCACACCATACTGCGACGGCCCCTGACTCGCTAGTTGGCGACGCGCGTCACGCGCTCGCCCGAAAGAACGGGCGCGTGAATCGAGTCCTTGCCCCTGGCACTCAAGGCGCCGCGCTAGACAACACCGTCCTTCCCGCAATCTCGGTTTCGTAGGTCTGAGCCGTTTTGTAATCGCCGCGCACCAGTCGTCGTCCGTGAGCGGTGCGGCGCCGGTTGGTGAGTCGATGCGCCGCGCGGGGAGCTCGTCGAGCGTCAGCTTCCGCGCGGCAACTTTCGGGGCTCTGCCTCCGCCTGCAATGCGATCAGCCCCACTCGTTTGCCGAGCAAGGGCCGAAACGCAGGAATCGCGGCGGCGGTTGCTTCGTCCACGGTCGTTTGAACTTAGATGGGGGCGTTTTCGCCGTCTCGCTTTTTGCCCATTGGCATCTCGGGCCTGGAGGCTTGGCGGGGCTTGGGCCGGACCCGCAAAAGCGCAACTTTGGATTCGATGTCGCGCTCGCTCCCGGCATCAACCTCATCACCTTGAGCGCGCGGGGCAAGCGCGGCTGCCGCGGTGCTCCGAACCGTCATCGAAGAACACGGCCGCGATCGTCGCCTGCATCCATGCGTCGGCGTGGACCAACGAGAAAACCTTCTTCGAGGCCCGCACGTTCTCGCGGATGAAGTCCAAGAACTCCGGCTCCGACTAAGGGGACCAGCTCTCGCTCGAAGGGCTGCTTGGAGGGGGCCAGGAGACGAAGGAGCTCGAGGCTCCGCTCCGGACGCTCACGCTGGAGCCGGCCGCTCAAGCGCGTCTTCCGCGCATAAGGAAGGCGCCATGCGTTGGGTTGAGGCCACGCAGCGACACGCGATCACCCGATTGCGCGCCAAGCACGGGCTCGGACCACAGCCCCCCTCCCGCGCAACGGACCGACTTGTCATGGGCGCAGCTCACGCTGCCGTTCAATCGCTGAGCGGCGCGGAGCAAGATTCGGGGCCTGGGCACACCGAGCCTGCGCGAACCTGCGTTCGCGAGACGCCCGGTTACTCCTCAACGTTTCGAGCAAACCCCATCCACACGACGTTCGGTTGCTCTGCCCTGCCGTCACGCCGCTGCGCGCCTTCCCCTTCGGCCGCGCCGTCTCTTCTGGCGCAGCGCCAGGTTTTTCGGCGACGAGACTCGCCCGCGGCTTCATGGCGGCGAGCAACGTGCTGAACAGCGCGTCCAAGAACGCCAAGAAACGCCAAGACGACTGTCATCCTGGCCACCGCGCTGCCCAAGGTCAGCCGCGATTCGCTCGCCGATTTCGGGTAGGCTGATGAGCCGTTTCGCCCCGAAAATAGACCTTCAGATGACGTTCCCGCCAGCACACCGTCGCGTCGCCCGGGACAGGTAGACCATTCGCAGCTGATGTGGGATGTGAAGCTGGAGACGAACGTCGCGGCCTTTCTGCGCGGCACAGTCAGCGGCGCGATCCGTGCCGTGAGCCCGTGATGTGCAGCCGCCAAGCTGGACGTGGTTCGAACCCAACGACTTGGGCTCTTCGGCCGGTGGGCTGGGCTCGGAGCACGCTGGCCTGTAACGTGCGACCGCCTCCCGTTTCCCACCGGTTACCCAACGCCACGTTATTTCGCGTCACTTCCAGTAGTTTTGCGTCGGGGCTGCGAACTCACAAAGCCGCACGTTTAATGCTGGTTGCGCGTGAATGACCGCCCTTTGTAAGGTGCGGCTAGCGAATCCGCCCGCCCCGACCACTTTTGTTTGGGTCTCACGGAAAAGGGGGGCTGCGTGCGAGCCGTCGGCTCGCAGGCGGCTTCACGTCGTTGATCGCGGCCGCCCAGATTCCGCCTATAAGGCCCGTCGAGACAGCCTTCGCACGATGACGGACCAAGCCAAAGATCCCCGGATCGTCCTGTCAGCGCTGGCCCGCAGTCGCCCGGTGCTGGAGCTCGGCACGCTTGATTTATTGTTCCTGGCCGCGTTGCATTTGCGCGCGGACGGCGCCGCGCTGGCTTCGTTCGACGAGCCGAAGCTTTCGGAGGTATTCGAACAGGTGAGCGCGCTGCTCGAACCCCGCGCCGACCGCCTGCGCCGGCGAGTAACGCATACCTTGCAGCGCTTGCGTGACCAAAAGCTACTGGCGCGCGTGGACGGCGCTGGGTTGCTGCGGGCGGGCGAATTTTCCCTGACACGCTTGGCCGCCAGCATTGTGGAATCGTTCCTCGAGGATGAAGCGCTGACGCGCGAGAACCTCACCTTGCTGACCGGTAGCCTGCGCGTGAGCTTGACCGAGATCTTGGCGCGCGCCCAGGCCGCGAGCACAGCCGAAGATTGGCAAACGGCTGTGGAGGGCCCACTGCGCGTCACCATCAGTGAGCTAGTGAGCGGCATCGAACGGCGGCAGCGCAGCCTGGATCTGGAACAGCAGGCTTTCCAAAGCCAAATTGCCAAACTGCTCGAATCCGACTGGTTCGGCGCGGTCGACCAATGTCTGGAACTGCTGGAGAGCACCAGCCGCACCTTGGCCGAGCTCAATGAGATCTTGTTGCGCGACGCGCACGAGCTCTCTTCCCTACTGCAGGACATCCAAGAAGTGGCGGTAACCGGCTCGGCCGAAGGCGCCGAGGGCGCCGTGCAGCGAGTGATGGAGCAGGTGGATCGGATTAGCGCCTGGGGTTCCGCGCGCCAACGCGCTTGGTCCGAGTATTACCAGTACGTGCACCGCTACTTGTGCGACGTGGTACGTCTCGACCCATCCCGGGCGCTGATCGAGCGCTTGCGCGAACAGCTCTCGCAGCACACCGCGCGGCCCTTCGCGCTTGCCGTCGCGGCCGCCCCTGGCCCGCGGCTGCTGCGCGAGATCGAGCCCTTCAAGGACGAAAAGCCCAAGGTAACCAGGCCCCGGGCGGAGCGCGAGCGAGCGCCTGCAGAAAGCGACGCGCCGGATCCGCACGCGCTCGTCGAGCAATTGGTGCAAGGCGCTTTGGATGGCGGCTCGAGTGGGCTGTGCGAGGTAACGCAACGAGTGAGCGCCGAAACCGCCGTCGAATTGCAGTTCGTGACGGCCGGGCGCGTGGCGCAAGTGGTCGCGCGTTTAGCAAGGACCACGCACGATCGAGATCGACAATGGGTCAACGTCAGCGACGACTTGGTAATCGAAGAATGGCAGATAGCCAAAGGCGGGACCCGTGACTGACACGCGCTACCTTTCGCTCGGGGATGTGGTCGGCGACGAGCTGTTTCCGGACGTCGACCTTGCGCTGCGCCGTGGGCGACACATCGACCGTGAGGATGAGCTTTGGTATTCGTTCTTGAGCGACGCCCAAGCACATTTAGAAGCCTTTTACCGGCGATTCGGCTGCGAGCTAATGCACCCCGCCGACGGCTATTTCTACCTACTGCCCACCGCTGATCGCCTCGGCCGCCGGCACCTGTCGGTGCCCGAAATGCTAGTCGGCCAAGTGCTCACGCTGCTTTATTTAGACCCATCGACCCTGCAGCACGGCGGCGTGATCAAGCGTGCCGATGCGCTTTCCCACCTGGCGGCGGTGATGGGCGGCGATGCGTTGACCCGCGCCTTCAATCCCAAACGCAAACGACTCGACGAACGAGTCGCCCAAGAGACCGTGCGCGGTAAGTTCGCCGAGGCGTTGCGCCGCCTGGCCGCGCTCGGCTTCGTCGAATTACTCGATGACGAGAGCGTGCGCTTGCGTGCGGGTTTACTGCGCTTCGCAGAGCCGGTGCGCGGCCGCGGCTCCCCCGCCGAGGCGTTGGAACGCTTGGTGGCACGCGGCGAACTCGTGCTGGGCGACGGCAGCGACATTGGCGAGGATGAGGAAGCTGACACCGAAGCCGATGGCAACGCCGAACCCGAGGCCCCTGCCGAACCCGAGCTTCCGCCCCAGGATTTGAGCGCTTTCGACAATTTCGGGGAAACGCCGAGCTTCGAGCCTACGCCGAGCTTCGAGCCTACGCCGAGCTTCGAGCCTACGCCTGAGCACGAGTCGCTCCCGGAATTTGAGCTACCGGATTTCGAGTCGGAGGATGAAGCGTGACGCGCGCGCGAGCCACCGCGCTCGCTTTGGTGAACTGGAAGGGCGTGTTCTACGAGCGTTACCTGCTCGATCCGAACGTGACGGCACTGGAGGGCGCCAACGGCGCGGGCAAGACCACGGTGATGATCGCCGCCTACGTGGTGTTGATGCCGGACCTATCGCGGCTGCGCTTCACCAACCTCGGTGAAAGCGGGGCGACCGGCGGGGACAAGGGTATCTGGGGGCGTCTCGGTGAACCAGGGAGCGCCTCGTACGCTGCGCTCGAGGTCGAGCTTCACGGCGGCGCGCGGCTTTTGGCCGGCGTTGAGCTGACCCGCAAGACCGAACCCAGCCTCGAGCTTGCCCCGTTCATCATCACCGGGCTCAACCCGGAAGCGCGACTACAAGACCTGCTCTTGCAACGGCGCGCAGGTGCGGATGAAGTCCCGACGCGGGCCGAGCTTTCAGACAATGCCAAAGCGCTCGGTGGCACGCTGCATAGCTTCGCCACCGCTAAGGAATATTTTAGCGCGCTGTTCGAGCACGGTGTCAGCCCCCTTCGCCTCAGCACGGACGAGGACCGCAACAAATTCAACGAGATGCTGCGCACCAGCATGACGGGCGGCATTTCCCGCGCATTAACCTCCGAACTGCGCTCGTTCTTGCTGCGCGAAGAGAGCGCCTTGGGCGACACGCTTTCGCGCATGCGCGGCAACTTGGATGCCTGCCGACGCACTCGGGTTGAAGTCAGCGAAGCCCAGCGCTTAGAGCACGAAATTGCAGGCGTTTACGAGGCTGGCCAGAGCATGTTTGGAGCCGCCGTGCTGGCAACGCGCGAGGAGGCAAATGAGCTTCAAGCGAGCGTGCACACGGCGCGCGCCGCGGAGCAGCGCGCCGGGCGCGAGCTTTCCGAGCTGGATAGCAACGCGCAGGAGCAAAAAGCTCGCCACGTGAGCGCACTGGCGCGTCTGACCGCCAAGCGCACCGAACTACAGACGGTACTCGAAAGGCAAGCGCAGCTGGCCCACGCTCGGGCGCTGGCCACTGAACGCACCGCTCTGGAAGCCGAGCGAGTGGCGCGTGACCAGGCCGTCGCCCAAGCCTTGTCCGTCCGCGAAGGAGCCGCGACGGAACGCGCGCTGCGGCTCGCGTCACGCGACCGGGCGCGGGAAGCCTACGAGCGCAGCGCCCAGGGCCTAGCCGACGTACAAAAGGGGCTGGATGAGCTGCATCGCAACGCGCACCGCGAGCGGCGCGCGAAGGCACTCATCAGCGAGCTCGGCGCACTGCTACGCGAGCCGGGCTTCGAGGTCGCGCTCGTGGGCGCGGCCAGCGAACGCTCGCGACAGGAGCTCGCTCGCATCGACAACGAACGTCTGCGCGCAGCCCGTGACGCACACCTGATCCAGTTACGCCAAAGTGAGTACCAAACGGCGGTCGCGGCGCTCGAACTGAGCGAAGGGCCAACCGATCATAGCTACGAGTGCGCTCTGCGCGCGCTGGCGCGTTTGGCACGTCTGGAAGAGCTCGCGGCGCGCAGCGCCGCTCTAGCCAGCGCTCTGCACGAAACCGAGGCGCTCGCGGCGCGCCAGGCCAGCGCGAAACGGCGGGCGCGCGATCTCGGCTTCGACCCCGAGCAAGCGCTCAGCGCGAGCCAGCTAACCGTAGCGCTAAGCGAGGCCGAAGCCGCGCTGGGGGAGGCCCGCGAAGCGGAGCGCAGCGCTGACGCCGTGTTCGAGCGCACGGCGCAGGAGCGCGCGGCAAGCGAGGCCGAGCTCCGCGACCTCGAGGGCCGCACGGCGCGCCGCAATTCCGCGTATGCGGTGCTCTCAAGCATCGAAGCCAGCGCCGAACCGTGGACGCTCAATCGCGCGCAAGACCTGACGTTACGGCTCGAAAGTGAATACGACGCACTGCGCACGGGCAGCCGAGAGCTCGCCTCACTGCGTGAGGCAGCGCTGCGCGAAGCCAACGAGTTCGAGACACAGGGCGGCACCTTTCAGCCCGAATTGCTACGGCTATGCGATGAGCTCGACGCAGAGTTGCTCGTGCAGCGCTTCGAAGATATCGAGCCTGAGCAAGCCGCAGCGCTCGAGGCGCGCCTCGGGCCGTTGGTCAATGCGCTCGTTGTCGCCGATCCAGAGCACGCGGCCCGAGCGCTGGCAGGGCGCCCGCGCGAGATGGAAAGCGTGTGGCTCGTGGCGAGCGACACCCGCATCGATGGCGAGAGCGCCGATGCGAGCGCGGCCGACGTGGTCGTACCGCACGGCGTCGGCATGCGCGTCACGCGCTTGCCCGCGAGGCCCATCCTAGGTCGTCGCGCTCGCTTCGAGCGCGCGCGCGCCGCGCGCGCCGAGGCCGAAACGCTCTCGTCGCGCCTAGACGGCGTCGAGCGCCGCTGTCGCCGTCTGGAAGGCACCCTGGGCGAACTCCGCCCGATTATCCAAGACCCAAACCTAATCGGTGGGGAACGGCTCGGTCCGCTGCGCGAAGGGTGTGAGCTGCGCCTGCAGGCGCTCGACGCGCGGCGCGGCGAGCTGGAGCTCGAACGCGCCAAAGCCGGCATCCGATTGCGCGAGCTCGAGCCGCGCGTCGCGAGCCTTCGCGCGCTCTTTGTCGACGCTTTCCTGCTCGACGGCCGCGACCACGCCGCCGCTTCTCGGGAAATTGCGAGCAATATTGCAGAAGGCGAAGCCGCACGCCGCGAGCTGAACCGCGTCGGCGCCGCGCGCGCAACCCTGGAGAACACCGTCCAAGCCCTGCGTTTTCCGCCCGGTGCGAACGACGCCTTGGCCGCTCTGCACGAGCAGCGCCTGGCGCTGGATCGTGAGCGCGATCGTTTTTTTCGCTGCCAAGAAGCGCTGCTTGAATTGACTCAGCTGTCCGATGCCGTCGCCTCGCGCGCAGAAGAACGCGCCGAGCAGAGCGTGGCGCTGGTTCCGGCGTTGCAGGAGCAACACGACGTGGCGCGTCAGGCACTCGCCCTCAGTGAGAGTCAGCTTGAGCAGGCCGAAGCGTCGCGTGAACACGCGACCCTTGCCTGGCAGGCCGTGGAAGCGGAACGTGCTGCCCTGGTCGCGCAATGCGCGCGCTTGGATACCGAGCTCAGCCGCTTGGGTGTCGCGCACTTTTCCAGCCTCGATCAGCGTTCGCAGTCGCAATTGATCCAAGAACTGAGCCAGGAGGCCGAACGCTGCGAGCGCGAGGAGCGTGAAATCGGCATGGCGCTGGCGACGCTCGAGGAGCGGCGGCGCGAGCTTTCACGCGTGAACGACAATGCATGGCGGCAGCTCGCCGCAGCGGAAAAACAGGCGCAGCCGAGTGCGAGCGTGTGGCAGGAGCTACGCTCCCAGGTCGCCCAAGGCGGGCTCGCCTCGAGTGCGGCGTTGGACATTCCAGCGCCGCGCCCGAGCAGCGAACTGTGGGCGGATGCGCGCAGCAAGTATGAGCTCTTGCTTGACCGCTTGACCACGGCACATGGCGGCTTGGAGCTCGGCCCTGCACTCAAGGCGCTGCTCGGCGACGGACGCAGCGCGCGCGGCGAGGCCTACCTACATGCCTGGTTAGCGGTGCGCGAATGGCTCGCCAGCCGCGTTCCTGCGCAAGTCGCCGACGTGCAGGACCCGCTCGAAGCGCTGGAGCGCTTGCGCGACCAGCTGTTCGGACTCGAGCGCCGCTTGGCGCGGCAGGAAGCTGATCTGCGCGGTGCTACCGAAGACATCGCGCGCAGTATCGAGGTCCAGTTGCGCCGCGCGGGCAGCCAAGTACGGCGCTTGAATCAGAGTCTGGGGCCGATGCGTTTCGGCAGTATTCAGGGCATTCGGGTGCGTTTGGAGCGTTCTTCCCGCATGGCGCAGGTGCTGCGGGCCCTGCGCGAAGGCGACGCGCAGGAGTTACTGTTTCAACCCACGCTCCCGATCGAGGACGCGCTCAACGAAGTCTTCCGTCGTTACGCCGGTGGGCGCACGGGCGGCCATCGGATTCTCGACTACCGTGAGTACCTCGAGCTCTCGGTCGAGATCTTGCGCCAGAGCAGCGATACCTGGGAGCTTGCCAATCCGACGCGCCTGTCCACCGGGGAAGCGATTGGCGTGGGCGCTGCCTTGATGATGGTCGTGCTCAGCGAATGGGAGCGCGACGCGAACCTGCTACGCGGCAAACGCGAGCACGGTTCGCTCCGTTTCCTGTTTCTGGACGAAGCCAATCGGTTGTCCCCGGACAACCTGGGCGTGCTGTTTGATCTCTGCCAATCGTTGGAGTTACAGCTCCTGATCGCGGCGCCGGAGGTTGCGCGGGCCGATGGCAACACGACGTACCGCCTGGTCCGCACAATCACCGAAGACGGTCGCGAAGAAGTGCTCGTGAGCGGCCGGCGCGCCGCAATGCCAGGCGGGCCGAGCGAGGTCGCCCGTAATGGGGAGGCCGCCGAGCCCGAGCAGCGGGTCCTGCCCTTCGATTCTTGAGCTACTCGGCCCGGGGGCTGTGATAGTTCGACAGCGAGGATGTCCACATCGGCCATCGCCCCCAATTCGACGGGTGTGACGGGATCCGGCTACGTGTCGGCGCTCGACGGCTTGCGCGCGCTGTCGGTCTTGGCCGTCATCGGGTTCCACGCCGAGATCCCCGATTTGGGCGGCGGTTTCTTGGGCGTCGAGGTGTTCTTCGTGATTAGCGGTTACCTGATCACGCACCTCTTGTTGCTTGAGCACGCTGCGCGGGCTCGCATTTCGCTCCCGCGGTTCTGGCTTCGTCGCGCACGGCGTCTGCTCCCGGCATTGTTCACGCTCCTCGCGATGACGCTCGTCGCCGGGCTGGCTTTGGCCTCGGACACTTTGCGCCAGACGCGCAGCGACGCCATCGCCGCGCTGCTATACGTGAGCAATTGGTGGCAGGTCGCGCAGCAACGCTCCTACTTCATGGAAGTGGAGCGTCCGCCATTGCTGCTGCACCTGTGGTCGCTCGCGGTAGAAGAGCAATTCTACCTGATTTGGCCGCTACTATTGGCATTGTTGGCGCGTCATGCGCGGCGCTTCGTGGCCCCTGTGGCCTTGCTTGGTGCGGCGCTGTCGACGCTCTGGATGGCTCACCTATTCGATCCGCATCTAGACCCAACCCGCGTTTATGTTGGCACCGATACGCGGCTGTCCGGCTTGCTGCTGGGCTCGGCGCTAGCCGCGTGGCTGCCAGGCCCGGGGCGGGCGGGCAGCGCGACACGAGCCAGCACAGTCCGGGAGCTGCTCGCCCTCGCTGGGCTCGCCGGTCTGTTCTGGGCCTTCTTACGATTGGATAGCCACGCCCCGGCGCTGTACCGCGGCGGGCTCGCGCTGGTCGATCTCGCAAGCTGCGCACTGATTGCCGGAATCCTCGTGCCTACCTTCGCGGCACGCGCGCTGGGTGCTCGCCCATGCGCCTGGCTCGGGCGGCGTTCGTACGGTTTATACCTGTGGCATTGGCCCGTTTTTGCTGTAACGCGCCCTGAGCTGGATATCCCATGGGGCGCGGTTTGGTTGGTCCCGCTACGCTTGGCGCTGACCTTCGCGCTCGCAGAGGCGTGTTATCGCTTTGTCGAGACGCCAGTACGGCAGGGCGGCCTGAGCCGGCTGTTGCGCAAGCGCCCTGCTCTATTCGGGATCGGGGCGGCAACTGCCGCTGTCGCGGGGACCGCGCTCGCGCTGATCATCACCGCGCGGCTGGCACGGGCACACTCGATCGCTTTCAATTCGCACCCTGCCGCGCATTCGTCACGCAGCGCTACGCTTCCCGATCCCACGGCCAGTGCACCAGCGCCGTTCGCCACGCCGACGGCTATTGGCGCGCCGCTGGACCCCAGTTGGCCCAAGACGCTCACCTTACTCAGTGATTCGGTGACGCTGAGCCTCGGCAAAGCCCTGCCCGCGGCGTTACCGGATTGGAAGGTAGAAATCCTCGGCCGACCCGCGTTGATGGTGAAGCAGGTGGTGCCGGAATTCCTGAACGCGCGTGCTGTCGGTTCCGTCGTGGTGGTGGGGTTGGCTTACAACTCCTTGTTCGAGAAGGATCGCAAGAACTACGAGCGTTGGAGTGGCATCTGGGATCGCAACGCGGAGCGCTTAATTTCGGACCTGAAAGCATGCGGCGCGAAGAAAATCGTCTGGGTAACCCTACGCGACCCATCACCCGACGTAGTGACGGACGCCGGCCGAGACCAATACGAGCGTTATGCCTGGTTCTTCCCCTACGCAAACGAGCGCATTCGGGCGCTCGCAGCGCGTCACCCAGAGCTCGCGCTCGCTGACTGGCAGGCCGTGTCCAACGTCGCGGGCATCACGAAAGACCTGATCCACCTGAACCCCTCAGGAGTCGCGCTGATGACCGAAACCATTGCGCGCGCGGTGCTCGGCCCAGCGTCGCGTGCTACGCCATGAGCATGCAGCGTATCGCAGTCATCGGCGGCGGCATCGCCGGGCTCACCGTCGCGTTACGCCGGCTGAACGCGGGAGACCAAGTGGTGCTGTTTGAGGCCGCGCCGAAGGTTGGTGGGCAGCTGAGCAGTGAAACACGGGACGGCTTTTTGATCGAGCACGGCGCTGAGGGCTTTGTGGCGCGGAGTGAGGCGGTGCCAGCCTTGGCAATGGCGGCAGGCATCTCCGATCATTTGGTCGACCAGCTCGAGCATCGCTCGTTTCGTTTTGACGGCGCGCAGCTCCAGCTGCTGGAGCCGGGTGAGGCAGGGCGCCTGCTTGGGTTTCAAGTTCCGGCGGATGAACTCGGCCGCGGCATCCGTTCCTTCCTGCACGGCATGGGTGAGCTGCCCGAGCGGCTAGCGGGAATACTGCGCGGAAGGCTAGATTTGCAGCTAAATTGCTCCGTTAGCAGCCTCACACCTCACGACCGAGGGGTGACCGTACGCCGCGAGAATGGCCCGAGCGCGGAGTTTTCGAGCGCCGTGATTGCTACGTCTGCGCGCGCCGCTGCTGCCCTGCTGGAGGGCGCGCTCGGACCTCCCGCATGTGCGTTGCGTGATTCGACGCTGCTTTCGAGCGTGACGGTGGCGCTAGCTTATCGGCGCGAGCACGTCCAAAATCCGCTGGCGGGCAGCGGCTTCATCGTGCCCGATCCCGAGCAGCTAGAGGGCGCGCGCGCCGTGACTTTCACGTCGAGCAAGCTGCCGCATCGCGCCCCGCCCGATCACGCGCTTTTTCGGATCTTTTTTCGGCCTAGCGAGGCGGATCTGAGGGACATGTCGGATCTAGCTTGGGCGGAGCGTGCGGGCTGCGCCTTGGCGCGCGCGCTGCCGTTGTCAGGGGCTCCGGTGCAGGCGGTGGTCTCGCGTTGGTCGAACGCGTTACCCGTCTTCGACGACGCGCACCGCGCGCGTGTTGCCGCGCTCACCTCTGCCCTCGCCGGCCGGCGCATCTGGCTCGCGGGAGCCGCGTTTCACGGCTCCGGAATCGACGCCGCGATTCGCTCCGCCGAACGCGCCGCGCTGGATATGACGCAATGAGCACGCCCCGGAAGTTGGCCTGCATTCCCAGCCTTTCCGGTGTCGGTTCATTGCTACGCTACGGCCGGCACCCCCTTTTGCGCTTCGAGGACGCACGCAGCCACTCGGCTCGCGCCGCCGCTTTCGAAATCTTTTCTCAATATCACCTGGTCGTGTTCGATCCCGAGTTGATCGAGCAGGTCTTGATCACCGACCACGCCTCCTTCTCCAAGGACCTGTTCGTACGGGATCTAGAGGCGATTCTCGGCAAAGGGCTGCTCAACAGCGAGGGCGCGGCTTGGCGCCGGCAGCGCAAGTTGACTGCCCCGTCGTTTCAACGCAGCGAGATCTCGACCTACGGTGAACAGATGGTGGCCTGCGCCGAGCGGTTCGTTGCGGGACTTCAGCCCGGCGCGGAGCTCGACGTGCACGCCGCAATGATGCACCTGACGCTGGATATCTTGGTGCGCACGTTGTTCGGCACTGAAATATCCCGCGTGCGAGAGGTCGAAGTCGCCCTGGAGGGCGTGATGCGCGAGTACACGCCGCTGCGCATCTCGCTGCGTAACGGACTGCCGCCCTGGGCGACATTCGCGAGCCGTCGCAACATCGCCAAGCTCCGCGCGGCCCTGGATTCGGTTTTGCTCGAGCTGCTGGCGGAACGCCGCAGCAGCAGCACTCTGGGACCCGACTTGTTGTCGCGCCTGCTCGCTGCGAGCGACGCTGACGGCAGCCTCAGCGATGCCGAGCTGTGGGATCAGACCATGACGCTATTCCTGGCCGGTCACGAGACCACCGCGCTCGTTTTGACGTACGCGCTTAGGCTGCTTTCCTTGCATCCACGGGCAGCGCGACGCGCGCAGCTTGAGGTACAGCAGGTGCTCGCCGGGCGCGCGCCCGCGTTC
>JBDTYJ010000085.1:0-17464 GCA_040005755.1 Pseudomonadota bacterium | reverse complement strand
CGCCGCCCTTGGAGCCTGATCCGCGCGGCTTCCGCTACGCCCCCGCAGAACCCGCGCCGACGGAGGAGGCTGACGCAGGTGATGAGCCGCGTGCTGTTACGGGCTCGGACTCGGTCGTCCCACAACGGCACCCGCGGAAGTGAGCGCCACGCGCGATTCGCTCGCGCGAGTCGTCCTGTTACCGTGAGCGCGCGATAAGTGCGCGGGCGTCGTAGCGCCCGCGCGAATTCGCCGCGCCGCTCAGAACGCGCCGCTGAGGGCGAGGCCGGCGAAGCCGGGCGAGACGGCAGGGCTGACTTGCGGTTTGAGCAGCGAGCCCGTCGCGGTTTGAGTGCCGTGCGGCTGCGCGAAGTACCAGATCAGCCCGCCCGCGATGCCCGCAGCGCCGACCCCGAGCATGACGCCGCCGGCGATCTTCTTGTTTCGCTCGCTGTTGGCGGCGTCGCGATTTCCGCCCGGATCTTTGGTGCCATCACAATTGTGGTTCGGGCAAATGCCTTCGTATTTGTTCACGCCGCGGGAGCCGACTACGAACAGCACTCCTCCCACTATGGCCACCGCGCCCCCCACGCCGGCCACTACTAGCGGGACCGCCGAGCGCTTCTTGTACTCGACAGGGGCGGGTCCCGGCTCTGCAGACGCGCTCGTGGTCGCCGGGGTTGTGACCGGTGCCGCTTGGGTGCCGCCGGGCGCGGGCGCCGCCTTTTCGGCCGCAATTTGCTTCTTCAACACCTCGATTCGGCGCTGAATTTGCTCTTTGTCAGCGGAGCCAGGCTCGCGCACCAAGAAGGTTTCCAGCGCGACCACGGCCTGGCGCTTCTGACCGTATAGCTCGTAGGCGCGGGCGAGATTTTTGAGCAGCAGGTTCGCCGTGCAGTCACGACGGTAAGCGTCTTCCCAATACGTGATGGCACGCGGGTAGTCGGCTTCGTCGAAAGAAGCGTTCCCTGCCTGGTACGCACCCTTGGCAGCCGCAGTCTCAGCGTCGGTCGGGCCCTTGGTGCACTCGGGGTACGCCTTCGGCTCGTCCTCGGCATGGGCGAGGGCCGGCGCGAACACGGCCGCGCTGCATACCAACCAACCGCACAACTGCTTGCGCATTCTGATTCTCTTCTCTCTAAGGACTGCTGCCATGCCAGACCGACAGCATACGAGCAACACCGCCAATACCTCAAATGGTTGGCGATCCACAATCGCTCGCGCGCTCGCGAAACGAGTTCGTTGAGGCCCGTTTCGGCGCTGCTTCCAGTGCGCACGGAAAACCCCGGCCGAACGGCCAGTGTGGTGCTCGCGGCCAGTTTTCCGGCTCTGCCGCGGCTGAAGTCGCGCTTGTGCCGGAATGCGATCCGGGCTCATGTTTGCTCCAGTGAGATCGGGTTTTTTGTCACGACGAGGCGCGCTGCCATTCCTTTTGGTCGCGCTAGTCGCGCTGGTGGGCATTCTCTCCCCGCGCGCCATCGCCCAGACGCCGGCGGACAGCCAAGGCAAGCGCCTCGAGGCCATTCGAGCCGAGATGGAGAAGGGGCAGGGGCTGTACGTCGCCGGCAACTACGCCGGAGCGGCACAGGTCTTCGAAGCGGGCTATGCGACGTATCCGTACTCGGCCTTCTTGTTCAACGCGGGCGTCTGTTACCAGAAGCAGAACGACGTCGATCACGCGCTCGATAAGTTCAAAGAGTACCTCAAGGTCGACGCGAACGCGCCCGATGCCGACAAGGTGAAGCAGCGCATCGCGACGCTCGAGGCCGCGAAGGCCGGCGCGATCGCCGCCACGCCGGCGGTGACGGACGCGGGCGTAACGCCCGATGGCGGCGCGCCCCTGCCGCCGAAGCCCGCGCTCGTGCTCCCGTCCAACGACGACCAGAACGCCATGAAATCGCTCGTGGTAATCGAGACGGAGCCCGACGGAGCGCCGCTCCGTATTTACCAGCGGCGCGATCCGAACGCGCCCCCGTTCAAGATCGGCGGCAGCGCACCGGGCTGGAAAGAGGTCGTGGTCACACACGCGCCGGCGAACCTCACCTTGGAGGTCGGGCACTACCACGTAGTGGTCGAAAAATTCCGCGACTTCAACGCGAGCGAGGCGGACATGACCGTCTCCGCCGGGCACGTGCACCAGTTGAAAGCGAACCTATCGCAAGGCCAATTCATGGCCTTTTTGCGGGTTTCTTCCAACGTAATCGGCGCGCATGTGTGGGTCGACGACCAGAAGAAGGCGCACCCGGAATGGGGTGACACGCCACACGGCGAACTCGTGCCCGGTGGCAAGCATGCGGTGCTGGTGGAGGCGCCTGGCTTCGCCCCGCTGCTCTCGAGTGTCGAGCTCGAGCACGGTGAGCAGAAGGAGCTGGAGGTGCGCATGACGCGCGTGGGCTACGGCGTGCTGCGCATCGAT
The DNA here is from genome assembly GCA_040005755.1 of Pseudomonadota bacterium. Taxonomy (GTDB): domain Bacteria; phylum Myxococcota_A; class Polyangia; order Polyangiales; family Polyangiaceae; genus PMG-095. The sequence continues at coordinate 15,069 of JBDTYJ010000085.1, read as the reverse complement.
TCATCGGCGCCCGAGGTCAGCGTGAGCATCGACGAAAAGCCGAAGGGTGTCTGGCGCAGCGGCGAAGAACCGCTCGACGCGCGCTCTGATTCCGGGCCGCACAAGCTGACGATCCGGAGTGACGGGCGCAAGACCTACGAGGGCATGGTCGTCGTGCCGCGCGGTCAGATCTTGCCGCTACACGTGAGGATGATCCCGAAGTACCCGCGTGGTCCGGCTTGGACGCAAGCGGTGATCGGCTCCGCATTTCTGGGCGGTGCGATCTTCGCCGGACTGGAATCGAACAAGTTGCATGATCAGCTGCAAGCCGATCGCGACAGCGGCAGTTTGGAAAGCTCCGATAGCCGTGCCACCAAGGGTCGCTGGTTCGCGATTGGCGCGGACGCCGGTTTCGCCGTGGCCGGTATCATGGGGACCTTGGCCACCTACAACTTCATCAAGGATCCGCTGCCTGAATCGTCGTTGAAGCGCGGCAAATTGCTAGAATTCGAGGATCCGCTGAAGGCGCGGCCCGTGGCTCGCTTGGCGCCGCGCGCGCATCCTTCGTTCAACGTCGCAGCAGCTGCGCCAGCGCCAAGGCTCGAGCTCGTTCCGCGTGCTTCCAGCAGCGGTGGTGGCTTGTTCCTGGGAGGCAGCTTCTGATGCGCACTTCACGCTCGCAGTTGGCGCTCTTGTGCCTGGTCGGGGCGACCACGCAAGCCTGCTCGTGGTCTCGCTTCGACGACGTCACGGCGGATGCGCCGATCGTGCTGCTCGAGAAACCCGGCTCGATGAAGCAGGGCTTCGCAAACACCGTCGCCACCGCCAGCAATGGCGATACCACGGAGGTGCTGGTCGGCGGCGGCATCGGCATCAATAGCGGCGCCGCCCTATTCGACATCGGTCAGGGCGATTCGCCCGGCACCACCTCCGTCGATAGCGGTTATTGTACGGGCGGCAACTCAGATTGTTACCTGTCCTCGGCATTGGCAGGCTTCGCGAACGCGCCGGGACCGGATATGTCGCGCCCGCTGTGCTTCGCTGTTGGTACCGGGTCGGTGACGAAGCCCGGCTTGGAGCTGCGCTGCCGCGACGCCTCGGAATACACGCTGGACATCCCGAAAACCGCGGCTGATTTGCTGCAGTTTTCGATCAACAACCGCCAACCGTATGATTACCCTCTGGCCAGCGACCGGACGGACCACCCGGCGCTGCTGGTGACTTTGCCGCAGCTGCATACGGCTTGGTATTACGCGCCGCGCTCTATTCATTTCACTGCGCTCAGCGCCCCCAAGGCGTTGGCGGACGAGGGCGATCCGGCGAACGCCACCTTTGGCAAATCCCTGACCGTGCTCGCCCTGGGCGATAGCCGCGTGTTTGCTGTGGGCGTTTCCCAGAAGTCGGAAGTGCTGCTCTGGAAGGCCGAGGGCACTGACGCCAAGTACATTGGCTGTTTGGGAGGCATCCCCGGCTTCGGTCGCGCACTGAGTGCAGGCCGGGTGAACACGGACGACGCGGACGATCTCGTGATTTCTGACAACATCAACGTAACCGTGATTGACGGCGAAGCTCTGCTGGCTTTGCCGGAAACCGCCTCTACGGAGTGCAGCTTTGCCTCGTTGCCCGCCGGCGCCCTGCTCGGCTCGTTCGGCTGCGGCTCGAGCACCAGCATGAGCGGTTGCCCGAACTCGGAGTTCGGTGCCGCCGTTGCTGTGGGTGATTTGGACGGCGACGGCGATGGCGAGGTCATCGTCGGTGCTCCGCAAATGACGGTGCGCGGTACGTCTGGCGCTGGCGCGCTCTTGGTTTTTGACGCCGACGAGCCTTCCGACGCTTCATTCGTGGATGCAAAGTTCCTGTCATCGGCGGAGACCGGCGACGGGCTGGGCGCGTCGATTGTGACGCCGCACATCAAAGGGCGTGACATCATTCTCGCTGGCGCCCCGGGCAATGGGAAGGCCGCCCTGTTTTATTGCTCGCCACTCCTCGCACCCGGAATGGGCGGCAGCCGCTGTCCTTAGTCAGGGGTTTTGTCCCCACAACAATCAAGTCGATGCTCCCCGAACGCAAACAGATCTTAGTCGTCGATGACGAGCCGAACTTGCGGCGCGTGCTGAGCGCGCAGCTCGAGCGCGATGGCTACGACGTTCACACCGCGGAAGACGGCGAGCAGGCCCTGCAAATCCTGAAGGACAATCACCTGGATTTGGTGATCACCGATTTGCGCATGCCCAAGGTCGACGGCATGGAGCTGTTGCGCCGCGCCGTGGAGATGGACGACGAGCTGCCGGTGGTCATGATCACCGCACACGGCACGGTAGATAACGCCGTGGAGGCGCTGAAAACCGGCGCCTTCGACTACCTGACCAAGCCTTTCGACCAGGCTGAGGTGCGCGCTATTGTGCGCAAGGCGCTGCGCACTCGGGATTTGTCGGCTGCAGAGGCTAGCCGCCCAGAGTCGGACGCGCGTGAATCCGCTCGCTACGGCATCATCGGTGCGAGCCCCAGCATCCTGGAGCTGTACGCGGTGCTGGATCGCGTGGCTGATACGCCCACTACCGTCCTCATTACCGGAGAGAGCGGCACGGGCAAGGAGCTGGTTGCGCGCGCCTTGCACGAGAATTCATCACGCCGGGACAAGCCGTTCATCAAGGTGAACTGCGCAGCCATCCCGAAAGATTTGATGGAGAGTGAGCTGTTCGGCCATGAGCGCGGGGCGTTTACGGGCGCGGTTGGCTCCAAGCCGGGTCGCTTCGAGCTGGCCAGCGGTGGCACGCTATTCCTGGATGAAATTGGCTCGATTCCGGTCGAGATGCAGGTGAAGTTGCTACGCGCGCTACAAGAAAGCGAGTTCGAGCGTGTCGGCGGCGTGAAAACGATCCGTGTGGATGTGCGGCTCGTCGCAGCCACCAATAGCGATCTGAAGCGTGAAATTGCGGCGGGCGCGTTCCGCGAGGATCTTTACTACCGCCTCAACGTGGTGCCGATTCGCTTGCCTTCGCTTCGGGAGCGCGCGACGGATATTCCGTTGCTCGCGAAGCACTTCATCGACAAGTTCAACGCGCGCCTGAAGAAGAGTGTTTCAGGCGTCGAGGCCGACACCGAGGCGCATCTGGTATCGTATCCTTGGCCCGGCAATATTCGTGAGCTCGAGAACGTGATCGAACGCGCGGTTCTGTTCTCGGATGGCAGCGAGCTCAAAGTGCAGGATTTGCCTTCGGAGGTCCGTGATCTGTCCACGCCCGAGCCGCCTCCCGTCCACTCCGCGTCGCTTTCGGATAGCGCCGCGGCCTCCGCGGTGGATGGTCTCAAGGAACAAGTGAAGGCGGCCATGAGCCGGCTCGAGCGCGAGCTGATCGTCAAAGCGCTCGATCAAACGTCGAGCAATGTCACCCACGCCGCTCGCTTGCTGAAGATTTCGCGTAAGGGTTTGCAACTCAAGATGAAAGAGCTCGGCTTGCGCGAGCGGGACGAGCGCTCCGAGTCGTGAGTGCTCGGCGCACTGCCGCGCTGTGGCTGTGCATCGCGCTGTCGCTCAGCTGTCGCACGCACCGCCAAGAGCCGACGTCCACTCTGGCAGGCGCCTCCGCTTCTGCGCCGCAACATTCAAGCGGCTCTTCCATTGCGCCGCCGCAGGCGCTGCCCGAGCCCAGGCAGGGTATGGTCTGGGTGCCGCCTGGGCCGCTAGTGGCAGGCACCCCTGAGGGTAGCCTCCCGCGCATCGCCGACGCAGAGATGCCGGGCGAACAAGTCATACTCAAGGGTTATTACGTCGACGTCTTCCCTTATCCAAACGAGGAGGGGGCCATTCCGCTGACGAACGTTAGCCAGGACGCCGCGCTCGCGCTGTGCGCGGAGCGCGGCAAGCGCTTGTGTAGTGAGCTGGAGTGGGAGCGAGGGTGTAAGGGGCCGGACAACTTACGCTATGAATATGGGGACGTTTACCACGCCGAGCGCTGCGGAACCGGCACTGTTCTGGTGATGCGGCCAACTGGAATTCGGGTTGCGTGCCGCAGCGGCTTCGGCGCGCGCGACATGCACGGCGGAGCCGCGGAATGGACGTCCAGCCCATGGGGAAGGGGGTCCGGTCCCGGTTTGGTCAGCGTGCGCGGCGGGAATTCAGCGGAGGGGGAGCTCGTCGGGCGCTGCGCCAACGCGCGGCCCGAACGCGCCACACAGAGCAACGGTGGGCTCGGTTTTCGCTGCTGTGCCGGCACCCCAAACAGCGCCGAGGTCGTACTCGACATCAAACGCGGTCCGGAGCTCAAAGCGTGCGAGCACATCGACAAACAACGGCTCGCGCAGATCATTGCGCGCCTACCCCCTGAGGCAAGCGCGGCGCTCGGTGAGCGCGCAGGCATGAACGTCGATCATCAATGGATCTGGCGCCCTATTGGCAATGAAGAGCTGCTTGCCACGCGCCTGTGCTCCGGCCTTGGTCAGCGGCCGGCGTGCGGCGTCGTGATTGACCGCATTGTGCTGGGCAGCCCCGTCACGCTGGCTTGGGCTTCGAGTCGCCACTGGCTACCTAGCTTGGAGCTCGATCGAGACCCGCGCGACCTGTGGATGATCGGTGGCGACGAGACAGGCACGTTCCAACGCTTGCTCCAGTATCGCTACGGCACGGTTTCGGTGACGCTCGAGGAGCACCGCTTACGCGAGAGCGAAAGCACGAAAAAATCCAAGAGAAAGAAGAAAGGGCTAGCAGCGGCGCCTGCCGCTTCACCGAGCAGGTGAGGCTTTGCCAGCGGGCGAACTGGCCTACGGTTCCTGGATCGCTACGAACTCGAAGCGAGCTATTCGCCTGTACTTCGCCGCGCGCCGACCACTTTTTCCAGGGCTCTGTACTTCGCCATCGCCGCGATGACGCCAGATTTCGGGCTGCTCAACACCGGAACGCCAAGGTGACGAACGAGCTCGCTGGCCGGCGCCATGGATGCTTGAGCGAGGAGCACGATGTCGTCTCGTTGCGCGTTCGCTGCGATGGTTTGGGCGATCGCCTGCGCGTAGTTCGCCGGCTCACCGCCCTCCCACAAGCGCCAAGCGCTTTCGTTCAGCACTTCCACCACTACCGGCGAGCGCTTGGCGTTTGCGGCAACCTGCCGCAGCAGCTCCGTTGTGGGAGCCAGTGTGCTGCGAAGCGCTGCGATCACGATGATGCGGCGACCGCTGAACACCGCTTGCTCGGCCATCGGGCGATCGATGCGCATGACGGTGCAGGTCGAGGTGGGCGCGGATTCAGCCGCGCCCCCGAGCGTCGAGCACGTGCACACGATGAGCGATGAGCCCACTCGCGCGAGATCCCGAATCTCATCGGCGAGTGCTGCGCGTACGGCATTCGTGAGCGTTCCCGCCGTTGTTGCATCCGCCAAGAGGCGTTCCGCGACTCGGTGCTGGACGGGAATCGTATCGTCGATGTCCCGCGCCAATTGCGCGAACGTTGCCACGTGCGCTCGAGCGGTATGAAGAAATGCGAGCACGGCTTCAGTTCATCTCAACGAGCCAGCCGTCACCCTCAGCGAGGGCTCGAGCGCCAACAGTTCTGCCAGCGGTTTCATAGCCCTCAAGTCCCCGGCGCACACCACGCGTCAATATGGCTAATTGCTGCGTGCTCTCTGGCAGACAATCGCTCGAGCTCGCGGTTGGCCCTTTCGGTTTCGCCGTAGTTGTTTGCGTCGAGGGCGGCGGCCAGCGAGCGCAAAGCCTGAGCGCTGGAATTGAGGACACTCGCGTATTCAGCCACGGTTTTCGCGATGTCTTCGCTGGCGAACTCCATGGGGCCGAGTTGTTTGGCAAGGCGCTCGTAGCGGCCTGCTGCCGCAAGGTAAGCAGCGCTTGTCGGCTGCCCCGGTGCACCAGCAGTACCTGAGGCGCCCGCGACCCCCGCGTTTCCGCTCATCCCGGCACTTCCGCCGGCGCCTCGGGCAGCGGCTCCGCCCGCGCCACCGCTGCCCGTGATCGTCGCGACATCGTCGAGCGCCGGGTTGACCTGCGCGATCAACGCGCGGCACTGCTTGGTGCGCGCGTAGCGACCGCAGCCGCTAGTGCCCAGGGCAAAGACATACAGGAGCAGCGCGGCGCGCCATGGAAACCGAAACGAAGGCGACGAATTGTGAAACATTGTGCTTGCGCTCCGGCGGCGCCGAGCGGCATTTACCGTTACATCATGCGCGCCGCGCAGACAATCTGGCGCCTGAGTACCGTTGGCTGCTGGCTGGCTCTTGCGAGCGCCTGTGACTTCGGCAGCAAACGGCCGCTTCCGCAGGATCCGCGCCAGCGTAGCCCGCACCTAGAATTGCCTTCCGCTAAGCCGCCATCCCGGTCGCCTGACGGCGGAAAGGAGTCGCCCGCGGCGTCTGCGATCGCGGAGGCGCTGCGCTCGGTACACGAGCAGCGCTTGCCGATCATGGCCCCGCGCGCCCAGCCTGCGCGGCTAGCCCTCGGCGCAGGTCGCCTGCTGCAAGCCGCAGTGAACAAGGTCGTTGTCCGCGATGCGAAGTCCGGGGAAGTGATCGTCGAAGCGCCGTTGGACGCGGTCAGTGCACTCGGCCAAGGTTCGGACGGCTCACTGTTTGCGCTCGCGCTCTCCGGCGGGGTGCGCTTCCTGCCTCGTCAAAATACCGCCAAGCCTTTCCCGCACGTGACCTTCTTCCCAGGCTCTGAGCTTTTTCCGGATCTTCAGGATCCGACGCATTTCTTCGTGCATCTGCCCAATGATGCGCAGCTGTATCGCTATTCTTTCGAGGCGGAGGGTGGGGCGGTGCTGCCCATTGATGCAGAATTCGACATTCCAGGGTGCACGAGCAGCGTCAATCTGCTGCGCGACGGGGCATTCGTTTGCAGCACCGGGAGCAGCATCGTGCGCAAAGCACCGCACGGGCTGAAAACGGAATTCAAGCTGCCCCTGGGCGTGGCTGAACCGCTACGACTGCTCCCCGCCAAGCGGCTGGACGAGGTGTACGCGGTGAGTCGCAGCGGGGAGGTCGCGCATCTGCGGCTCGCCGCGGGCACCCCCCTGCTGGCTCGCTTCCAGCTGCCGGCGCCGCCGTTCGCTGCACTCGGCAACGGTCAGGTGCTGGCGTTCGTCTTGGTTACCCCGCCCGAGCCGAGCGAGCCTCGCCACTGGAAGTTGCTGATTACTGACTTAGACGGCGAGCCCCGTTTTCAAACGGAACTTCCCGAGCGCAGCGCCGCCGCGGATGAGAACTGGCTGGAGGGGGTCGTCTCCGACAAAAACCTAGCGATTTCCTGGACTGGGCCCGAGGTGGCCGTCGGGGGCGCGGAGCGCGTGCAGCTCTGGGACTACACGCAGGGCCGAGAGCTGTTCGCTCGCTGACCGGTTTTCGGCGCTCCACCAGACCGCGGGCCAAACATTGGAAAACTTGGCCGATTCCTCGAATCCGGGCAGATCGCACAGGTGATGACCGGTGCCCGCTTCGAGTCTGAGCTCGCCCTCGTGAAACGGATCGCCGATGAGCTGGCGCAACAGCAGAAGGACCGCACTTCGAGTGCGCACCTGCTCGCCGCCATTGCCGCTCGTCCGAGCCCGGCGTGCGATTTGCTTCGTGAACGCAAACTGGGCGTCGAAGAGCTGCTGCGCGCAGCGCGTGGCGTCGATGAAGAGCTCGAAGACCCGATCAAGGCGTGCCTGCAACGCGCTCGCGAAATCGCCGGCCGCATGGGCGACAGCGACGCCGCAGCCGTGCACCTGCTCGTCGCGATGATGGGCGAGCCGCGCAGCTCGGCGCGGCGTTCGCTCGAAGGGCTGGGCATCGACATTTCTCGGCTGCGCACGCAAGCCGTGCAAGTGGGCTTGGGCTTGGTCGGACGGCGGCGCCCCGTGCTCGCCGACGCGCAACGCGAAACGCCACCCCCGGCACCGCGGCGCGTGTCGACCGCCATCAAAGTTCCGTTGTACCCGCCGCCGCGTAAATTACCCAATGCGGACGGGCCGGCCGGCATACCCGAGGCGCGCCAGGCCGAGCCGCGCGGCGCCGGCGTCGTGGTGCCGGTAATGGCTTTGCCCAAGAGCGGAAGCCAGCGCATCACGCTCACGCGCGCGGTGCAGCCACCGCCGCCGCTCGAAACGCCGCTCCCCAAAGAGCCCGAGCCCTGGGAACGTTTCGAACTCGATCCACAGAAATTTCCAACACTGACCAGCCTCGGTCGCAACCTGACGTTGGCTGCGGCGCGCGGCGAGCTCGACCCGGTCGTGGGCCGCGATGCGGTGATCGAGCAAGCGCTGGATGTGCTTGCCAAGCGCGAGGGCAATAACCCGTGCCTCGTCGGCATTGCGGGCGTCGGCAAGACGAGCATCGTGCGCGGTCTCGCGCAGCGCATTGCGCGGGCCGAAGACGTGTTGTCGCTGGACGACCGCGTGATCGTGCAAATTCCGATCAGCGAACTCGTTGCTGGAACGGGCGTGCGCGGCGCGCTGGCCTCACGCATCGGCTCCCTGCGCAAAGAGGTGCTGGCGGCCAAAGGCCGCGTAGTGCTCTTCTTCGACGAGATCCATCAGCTGTTCGTGGGCGAGGCTGCGGAGGAAATTGCCTCTGAGTTGAAGATCGCCTTTTCGCGCGGCGAGCTGCCATGCATCGGCGCGACGACGCCCGAAGACTTTCAAAAGGCGTTGGCGGCCGATGCCGGCTTGGCCCGTCGTTTTTCCCTCGTCGAAGTGGAACAACCGAGTCGCGAAGAGGCTTATCTGATTGTCGACGCGCTGAAGCCTAGGCTCGAGGCGCATCATCAAGTGCGCTACCAGACTGAGGCCCTGGCGCTCGGCGTTGGCTGGTCCGTGCGCTACTTGCCGGGTCGCGCGCTGCCGGACAAAGCCGTGTCGATTTTGGATTTGGCGGGTGCGCGCACGCGTCGCCGCGGCAAACCCGAGGTAACGGCGGAAAGCGTGGCGGAGGTGGTCGCCGAGCTCGCCGATATGCCTGTCGACCGGCTACTGGAAGCGGACGGCGATCGTATGCTGCGCTTGGAGGAGATCCTGGCCGAGCGCGTCGTCGGTCACGGCGAGCAGATCCGGCGTATTGCACGCATCTTGCGCCGCAACGCGGCCGGGCTGGGCTCACGCCGTCCCATCGGCACGTTCTTGCTGCTCGGTCCGACCGGCGTCGGCAAGACGGAGAGCGCGAAGGCCATCGCGGAGGTGCTGTTTCATTGCGATAGCGCCATGACGCGTCTGGATCTGTCCGAATTTTCCGAGCCGCACTCGATCGCACGCTTGATCGGTGCGCCGCCCGGTTACGTCGGCCACGAAGCGGGCGGCCAGCTCACGGAAGCGGTGCGCCGACGCCCCTATCAGGTGATCTTGCTGGACGAGCTGGAGAAGGCCCATCCGGATGTGCTGACTTCTTTTTTGGCCGTCTTCGACGAGGGGCGGCTCACGGACGGGCGCGGCCGCACCGTCGATTTCACAAACACCGTCATCTTGATGACCTCCAATCTGGGCGCGGAAGAAAGTGGCAGCAGCCCGCGACGCCGCGTTGGCTTCGGCAGCGAAGGTCAGGATCGCGCCGACCTGGAGCAGCGCGTGGTAGCCGCAGCGCGTAGCTCGCTTGCGCCCGAGCTGTACAATCGCATCGATGAAGTGCTCGTGTTCGCGCCGTTGGCTCGCGAAGAGGTGCGCGAAATCGCGCGGCGCTTGCTCGACGGCGTGAGTCGCGCCCTAGCGGCTCAGCGGGGCCTCCGCCTCGACTTCGGCCCAGACGTCGTCGAGTTCCTGCTCAACCACGGCGGCTTCGACCCGACCCTGGGTGCTCGGCCAATGAAACGTACCATCGCACGTTTGGTCGAGGCTCCGCTGGCCGAGAAGATTCTGCGTGGCGAACTGAGCGCAAAGAGCGTCCTGCTCTTGTCGGTCGAGGGCGACGCGTTGGAGTGCGATGTGCTCGACGGTACGGCGAGCAGCGCCGCCGAATAGCCTCGTTGCTCTGTGGGAGTCGCGCATTTCGCCCGTGCGATGCCGACTCCGCCGCGCCTCGGCGGCGGACCTTTAAGGGCTCGCGTCGAGCGCGCGCCGGTAGCGGTCGCGACGCACGTCGTCTTCCAAGATCTCGAAGGCCTCGGCCAGCACTTCTAAAATCAGCTCGACGTCTTCCCGCAGGTCGACCGTTTCGCCCGTCAGGATGCGGGTCGGATCGTATTCGTCACGCAGTGACGAATACGCGCGGCGAATGTCGTAGCTCGTCGCGCTGCGTGGCACACCGAGCAGCGCGAAGTAGTCGCCTTCTTCGCTCAGCGCTTTGCGCGCCAGGATGCGTGCGCGCAGTGCGACGTGGTCCAAGTGATCGGGCCGCGCGGACGCTTTTTGACGAGCGACGCGGGCCGCTTGCGGCTCGCCACTGGCCAAGCCCAACACCGAAAGCTCCACTAGAACCAGCACTACCGCAGCAAAGTCCTTGTGCCCCACGCGCCGCAGGACATCACCGACCGCTTCTTCGTTAATCCCGCGGACGACCTCCGCCTCGCTGTCGACGATCGCGCATTCGCCCAAGAGCGACGCGGTCTCGCCCTTTTGCAACACGGTGGCCGGGCCGCCCAAACGCTGCACGGCTTCTTCCGGGGAAACCACGCGGCGCACGATCTCTACGAGGACCTCCGCGCCGGTTGCGCCGCCGAACACCGCCGGCTCGGCCTGCATACGGGCCGGCACGTCAGCCTCCAACCCGACCGCTCCGCCACTCATCAGCACGATGCGCCCCACCAACCATTCGGCATGTGCGCGCAGCACTGGCCACAAGTCGTCTTGTCGTAAATGTCCTTGCGCTATCAGCGCGGCGCCAGCGTGCCGGCCGAATTGCGGTAGTTTTCGGCCGAGACGCGCGGCCGCCTCGTTCGGCAAGTCACCGCGTTGGGTGAGAAACGCCACGAGTGACTCGCCCTCGGCGCCGGAAGCGGCGGTGACGAAATCGCCATCGCGGAACAACACACGACGAATCCCCGCCGCGTCCTCGAATGCGAGCGCGCCCGTGTAACGTGCTCGCACCACGCGTGCGAAGGCTCGCACCGCATCGCCCACGCCCAACGAAGCTGGGAGCTCGACTTTCGCGGCGCCACTGGCGACCTGCGCCGGATTTTCGCCTCTTGCCCGGTCGCTAAATCCGCGGGGGCCGGGCGGGACGGTGGACATCACCGCAATCGCATCGGACGGCGGTACGAAACTGGGCGGAAAGTCGGTGGCCGGTCCGTGTGCCGTCGCGCTCGCGAATGGACTCGTCGGGCGGCTGGGCGCCGGCTCTTCGAAGGGCGCCCGGTGTGGGGCCTCGCTCTGCACTCGCGCCAGGTGGCGCGGCGGGGTCACCGGCGGTTCCGTTGCGCGCGCCGACGCGGACTCGGGATGCTCCGATGGCGGGACGACGCTCCCGCTGGAGGTCTCCCGTGCGTCGCGTAGCGAGGGCTCGGGCTCAGAACGACCACCCCCCGTGCCCAGGCCACCGTTCGTGGCCCCGGCGCCGGTCGTCTTAGTTCCTGAGCGCGAACCCGGGTCGGCATCCGAACCGTTGTTCGTGCCCGCAGAACTATCCGCGTCTTCGTCTTCGTCGTCGTAGTCCAGCGGCTCGTCGAGCGCGTCCAGCACATCCGCCGGCAGAATGGCCTCCAGCTCCGCTTCCGGCGAGAGACGATCGGAAGGCGGCGCGGACGCATTGCGTACGGAGAGCACGCGCCGTTCGGCCGTCGCCAACAGCGATTCGAGCGCGGGGCTCAGGCGCGCTTGGGGCAAATTTTGCGATCGACCGGGTGGCGCGTGCGCGGTCGTGGCGGGCCGGTTGGAATGCGGCTGGCTCTCGAGCTCACGCTCCGCCGAATATCCGTGCGCTGGCCCCGGCTCGGTGTGCGAGGTCTCGCTCGGTGACGGATGAATCGGTGCTGAACCGGTCGGCGCAGAAGGCGCGTCGCGCCGCGCGTCCGTTTTGTTCGCGTCATAACGATAAGGTCGGCGCGTGGCGGCAACGAGCACCGGTGCACGACTGGCAGCCGGTGAGCGAGTGTTCAAACCCGCCCTACCGCTGGGGGCCCCAATCAACGCTTCGACCTTACGCAGCAGAATGAACTCGTCTACCGGCCGCACGAAGACGCCGCTCGCCTCTTGCTGCAACGCGCCCGCATGCTGGTCTACCGTTTGCCCCGGTTCACCCAGGAACAGCACATCGATGCGATTGCCCCCCGGCGTTTCGCGAACGCGCTGAATGGTCTCGAGCGCCGGGCCAGCGTCCGCATCACACAAAATCAGCGAAGGTCGTTGCACTGATACTCGGCTCACGAGCAGCGCCAGCGGAACGTCGATCACGGGGTAGCCGCGCGCGCGTAGCGCGGTCGTCAGACGCTCGGCTTCCGCCGAGGCATCGCTCACGAAGATGAGCGTGCCACCGTCATCATCATTGTTGCCGGTGTCTGCGCCGGCCTCACGCTGGGGCGTCACTACGATGAGAGTGTAGCGGACGAGCCGAGTTGCCGGCTACTCGCGAGGCGGGACTTCGCTCACCGACTTTTGGTCGGCCACAGGCTCTGGCCTAACGCCACTCAGGCGCAAGGCGATGCGCTCCCCGAAGGCCGGCCAGTAGCGTGCCGAAACCACCATCACGGTGACGAACGCGACGATGGAAAACTCTCCACCACTCAGACCGAAGAACGACACCGCTGTGAAGTAGGGCAGCTTCCCTCCGCGAGCAAGTGTAGGTTGATGAGCGCCATGGCTGCCGCTCTCGACTGCGTGCTCGGTTTGGGCTCCAATTTGGGGAATCGTCTGGAGTTCTTGCGGGGCGCCGCGCGAAAGTTGCAGCACCACGCCCAAATTACCGGTGTTTCCGCGTTATACGAGACCGCCCCCCTCGGTCCCCAGCAGCCCGACTACCTGAACGCTGCTCTCGGCTTGCGTTCCGCTCTGCTCCCCCTGCAACTCCTGGAGTTGCTGCTCAGCATTGAGCGAGCTGCGGGCCGGGAGCGGCTGGAGCGCTGGGGACCGCGCACCCTCGATCTGGACTTGCTCTTTATTCCAGGCCAGACGGTCGACATGCCTGGCTTGGTCGTGCCGCACCGCGAGCTGACGCGGCGCGCGTTCGCGCTCTTACCGTTGCTGGACGTTGTGCCTGACGCGGTCGATCCCAGCACTGGCCGGCGCTATGCCGAGCTGGCGCAATGCCTCGACCGGTCCGGCGTCCGGGAGGTGCCAAACAGCCGTGCAGGTTGGCTGGAATAACGCCTGACGCGCGCTCGGCGGCAGTCTAGACACACCGGCACCAAGGTGGTACGAGCCGCGCGCGCCTCTCGAGTGCGCACGCAAATTTCGCCCGTGTTTCGGCTGCTTCCGTCACGGGCTCGAGGTTGAACTCAGCATGTTTTTAGAATTGGTTGGAGCGACTGCCGGCTCCGGATTGTCCCGCCTAGGTGAGGCCACCCAGGCCGCCTTTGGCGGAGGCGTACCGCTCGATATCGATCGCTCGGTGTTCCTACAAATCGTGCTGTTCACGGTGTTGATCATCGTGCTGAAGCCGCTCTTGTTCGATCCCGTGCTCAAGGTCTTCTCCTTGCGTGAAGAGCGCACTGAGGGCGCCAAGGCGACGGCTCGCGAGCTACAAGAAAAAGCCGGTGAGTTGCTGCGCAAGTACGAGAAAGAGCTGGAGCGCGTGCAGCAAGTTGCGGCTGTCGAGCGTGAGCTGCTGCGCACCGAGACCGCTAAGCTAGAAGCCGAAATCCTGCGTGAGGGTCGGGACGTAACCACCCGCATCGTGGAAGAAGGGCGCCGCAAGATGGAAGCCGAAGTGAACTCGATTCGCGTCGCCGTCGGCGCTGAGTCCGAGCGGGTCGCGCAGCTGATTGTGGAACGCGTGTCCGGGCAGGGGGCCAACTGATGAACGCTGCTATTCGTCCCTTGTTTTTGGGGGTAGCTCTAGCCGCATCTGCCTTGGCCCTCCCGGCCTTCGCCGCCGAGCCAGCCCCGGAGCCCGCGCAGGTCGCGGTCTCCGGTACCGGCACCGAGCGTACCGAACAGGGCGCAGAAGACCCGGAGCATCACGTTCCAAAGTTCGAAGAGTACAACTTCTGGTACGGCTTCTTCGGCGAACGTGATGACGTGGAGCCGAGCATCTTGTGGCGCCCGAAAGGCACCCCGGTGCCGTTCGGCGCCATGCTCCTGAACAGCGCCATCCTTTATTTCCTAGTCATTCGCTTCGCCAAGAAGCCGATCTCGGAGGCGCTCAAGTCGCGCAAGGCCAACATTTTGCGCGGCATGGAAGAAGCCGGCCAAATGAAGCGTGAGGCGGAAGCGCAGCTCGCCGGCTACGAGCAAAAGCTCGCTACGGTTGACCAAGAAATCGAGCGTGTGCGCGCGGACATGCGCCACGCCGGTGAGGTCGAGCGCAAGCGCATCCTGGCCGAAGCCAAGGAGAAGCGCGGCCGCATGGAGCGCGACGCACAGACGCTGATCGGCCAAGAGCTGAAAGCGGCGCGCGAAGGCCTCACCGCGGAGATGGTGAAGAGCGCGCTCAAGTCGGCAGAGGGCACGCTGCGCGCTAAGATGACGGCTGCCGACCAAAGCCGGCTCGCTGAAGAATACCTGTCTGGCATCAAGAACGCCGCCACGGCGTTGCGAGGAAAAGTATGAGCGGCGGCGCGGTTGCTGAACGTTACGCGCGGGCAGTGTTCGAGCTCGGCGTCGAGGCCGGGCAGGTCGTGCAGCTCTCCGAGCAAATCCGCAATTTCTCGGACATTTACGTGAGCAGCCGTGAGCTGCAGGCCGTGCTCGACAACCCAATGGTCGAGGCCGACAAGCGTGGCGCCATGTTGGCCGATGTCGCGGCCAGGGCCGGGCTCTCGGGGGTCGGCCTCAATGCGGTGAAGCTGCTCGCCGCGCGCAAGCGCCTCGGCTCCCTGCCGGAAATTGCGGCGCGCCTCGCGACTTTGGCGGATGAAAAGGCGGGCGTCGTGCGCGCCACCGTCACCTCCGCCGGGCCGCTTCCGGAGTCATTCTACGAGCGCCTCAAAGGGGAGCTTGAGAGCGCCACACAGCGCAAGGTGGCGATCGACCGAAAGCAAGATCCTTCGCTGATCGCCGGTGTCGTTACCCGCATCGGCGACAACACGATC
>JBDTYJ010000084.1:0-17487 GCA_040005755.1 Pseudomonadota bacterium | reverse complement strand
TGCACCAAATCACGCGGTTGTTCAGCGAATCCGTCAGGGCGAAGCCATCTTGGTAAGCGCACACGCCGCGCGGGAAAAGAATGTCGGTCGTGGATCCGGTGCCGATGCCGCTGCCGGACTTCCCCGTGCCCAGCAAACTCGTGACGGTATAGTCGTCGTCGAAGGCGACGAACCGAACGCGGTTGTTGCCGGTGTCCGTTACTACCAAACCGCTAGGCGTATAGAGCAGGCCGTCCGCCGCGCGCAGCGCCGCCTTCGCTCCGGGGCCGCTACGGTCCCCAAACTCGAGCGTGGGGTTGACGATGACGGTACGTTCACCGGCGGGGGTTATGCGCACGATGCAACCGTCCCAGGTTGACAGGTAGAACAGCGTGCCATCGGGTGCGATGGCGATGGCGCTGGGCCCCGCGCAGCCGGTGGCAACGGTGCTGACCCCGTTAGCATCAATGCGACGAATTTGACTGTTCCCGAAATCCGCGACGTACAACGCACCTGTTCCGTCGAAGACGAGGCCGTGCGGGCTGTGGAAGCGCGCTCGGTACGGGTTTGGGTCGTCGTCGTTGCCGGAGCCGTTGCCCGCGAAGTGGACGGCGTTGCCGTCTGGGGTGATGGCTAGGATGCGATGATTATTCGTATCCGCAACGTACACGACTCCCAGAGCATCCGTCGTAATACCGATGGGCGTGGACAGATGGGCTCCGGGCTTGTCGCGGTCACCGCAAAAAGTCGACACGGTTCCATCCTCCGCAATTTTACGGATTAGGTTAGTGCCCGTGTCGCATACGTACAACTCCCCTTGGTTGTTCGCGGCGATGCCGCTAGGGAAGTGAAAGCGCGCACGCGAGGCGCGCCCGTCCTTGCTGCCTGCGTGGCCGGAGCCGGCAATCAGCCTCGAGAGCGAGCTCGTGCTCGGTTCTGGTTTGGGGGGCGCAGGAACGATCACGCTTGCTTCCGGAAAAAGCTTGGCGCGCTTGAGAATGTTCTCCGTCATGCGCTGCAGACGCGGATCCAACGCTTCTGGTTCGTACAGCGCGCGCGACCAGGCAATGGTGCCAGACGCGAATACGAAGCTCTCGGGCGTTGGGTAGTAGACGGCAGCGTGGGCCGTCGAAAGATAGCCGTACTCATGCAGGGCGGGTGAGCTGCTGATCACCTCCAGCCCTTGGGGCGTGAGCCCATTATCGCCCACGGAGTCCCACTCATAGCCGATGATGGGACCGAGCAAGTCGTCTTGCTGGACGCCGGTGCCTTCGTACACCCAGTGATCGGGGCTGCTGACCCGAAACGGAAAGCCGTCCAGATGCGACCAGCCCGCCCACTTCAACCCGAGCAGCTCATTCTCTGGACGCGCAAAGGGGGCCGATGCGAAGTCGGTCGTGGTGTCCGGGGCATTATCATGTGGGTCTAGCGAATTGGCCTTGTAACAAGTGACCACGCGCCGCTCGATGCCCGTGCTCGAACTCTCCAACCGGATGCGCCGGTACGCCGTGTTGCCAGAAAAGAAGGCAATCGAAAGGCCCTTGTCGCGCGCGCCTTGAACGGCGTTGCGCTCGCTCAGAGACCAATACTCGTCGTGACCAACCGTCATGAACAGGCTGCGCTTGAGCAGCAGCTCGGGTGCCCGGTCGACATCTACGTTGCTGATGTACGCGACGTCATAGCCCATCATCTCGAGGAAGCGCACCATGGCGAATTCTTCACGCCACACGTTTGCGTTCGGCAGGTACGGGCGATCGAAGCTCGCCTGGTAGCCACGGGGGCCGCGAAAAGCCGAACGATCCGTGGCGTTGGAGTACAGATCCGTACCGCCCCACATGTTGTACGCTTGCCAGGTCGTGACGCTGGCTTGCACCAAGAGCGGCGCGCGCCGGCCCGTTTCACGCACGATGAACGGAACATGGGCCTCGAAGCCATCGTCGTTGGTGACCTTGATGAGATAATAGCCGGTCACCCAACTGGCATCGATCTCGAACGAGAACGTCTTGGGCCAATCACATTCGACGCGGCCTGTGTCCGCATCGAGCGTATAATACGGCTCTGGCCGCCTCACCGCGACAGTGGGCATGGACAGGATGTGACGGCTGCCCAGGCCCTGATAATGACCCAGGCGAAACAGATCGAGCCGCACGCTCTGCGGGAAATCGACGCTGGCGAACACGTCTACGGTTTGCCCCGCCTCAACCGAGGTAACGGAGCAATAGATCTCGCATTGTCCCCCGGTTGTCGGCTGCTTCAAGAAGAAGGCATCCGTCCCTCGTTTGCCGTTCTCAATTCGAATCGGGTTTTCGAGCGGATGCGCCGGAACGGCGTCGTGGACGACGGGAGTCACCACGGGCGGTCGCTCTGGCGCTGAAGGCGTGTCCGGAGCGCTGCACGCGCTATTCACCGCCACGGCCCCCGCCGCGAGTGTTTTGAGGGCCGTACGCCGATCAAACCGAGCCGAGTGCCCCCCAGCGCCCCCGCTGTTATGTGTCGTCATCTTTGCTTCGGCTAACGCTTAGCTGAAGCGGCGACTGCGTCCAGTACCAAAAAGGGGCGTTCTGCACGTGGCGCCTCGCGCAGTTCAGCGAATCGGATTCGCGCGTTACAGGCAGCTACGCAACTTCCAGCAAGCGCCCAACGCTCGGCAGCGGCGCCGTCGCGCTCCACACGCGCAGACCAAAACAACGCAGCCTTGCGTTGGGCTGACCGCGCACGTCTTCGTGGGGGATGTGCTCAAGCACCGCGAACACATGACCCGTGTCCGAGTCCCGTACCCAAGATGCATCTTCGGGGCTTTCCCCAGAGCACACCATCACGTTGCGGTCCTCGACGAGATGCCCTTCGACGCGAATCTTAGCCATCCCGAGTATCTATCGGTCTGTGAACGATCAGGTCAACTTCTCGCCGAGAAGGCGCGGGGGGGACGGCGGCAATGCGCGAATGGGCGTGCTCGCGGCCGGCCAATTGCCGCGTTCCTGGCCGAATGCTACTCATACGGCCTTTCTGAGGGAGATTTGGTGATGGGGAATCAGCATGGTTTGGCTGGGTTGGCGGTCGCGGCGCTGTGCTGGGCGCCCGCAATTTGCCGCGCGCAGTCCGTGCCGTTCACGCACGAGGGCTTCTATCTCCAGATGACTGGCGGCGCTGGCTATCTGGGAACTTCTGCGTCCGCCGCAGGTGAGGATTTGAGTATTCGAGGCGGGGCAGTCAGCGGCTCGCTGTGGCTCGGCGGTTCGCTGCTGCCCGGGTTCGTGCTCGGGGGAGGGACCTCGAGTGCGATCGCCATTCGCCCCAAAGTTAAAGAAACGATCGAAGGCCAGGAGGTTTCCCTGGGCGATCCCAATCTGGGAATGGACCTGAACATGATCGGTTTGATCAGTGATTTCTATCCGAATCCCAGGCGCGGCCTGCACGTCCAAGCCATGCTCGGTTATGCCGTGCTGTCGATCACCCAGCACGGCTCTAGCTCCCGTAGCCCCTCCGGTATCGGGCTGATGGGTGGCGTCGGCTATGATTTCTGGGTGAGCGCAGAGTGGAGCGCCGGAGTCCTCGGGAGTTTCGAGTACGCCGGAGCCAGACTCAACGACGTCAGCTACCCGGTCCTATCGCCCGCGCTGCGCGCCTCCTTCACCTACAACTGAAGTGGAGCGCGGGTGCGCGGTTACGGCTTGATGAGCCATAAAGGCGCTCAAACGCGCTTGCCCGGTCCGAGGTATGATGTGCTGTGGTCAGTTTGTCACCCGCGCTTGCGCAAAGTCCGTACGCCACCGAAGCGTACCTTCATCAACTGCTGCACAAGGCGAAGGCTGCCGGCGCGCGGGACGTGCATCTCAAAGTCGGGCAGCCGCCGGGCGCGCGCGTGCGCGGCGCGCTGGTCTTCTTTCGGGTCGACAAGATTCGGCCAGAAGATACCGAAGCCGTCGTTCGGCACCTGATTCGCGATCCCGAGATCTTGCAGAACCTGGGCGCACTGCGTGAATACGACACTTCTTACGAGGTGTTTGGCTTGGGGCGCTTTCGCGTGAACGTGTATCGGCAGCGCGCCACTTTGGCGGTCGTGATGCGCGTCATTCCGCATGAGGTGCCGTCGCTCGAGAAGCTCGGCGCGCCCCCCGCCTGTCGCATGCTCGCGGAAAAGGACCGTGGGCTCGTGTTGTGCGTCGGCGCGGCCGGCAACGGCAAAACGAGCACGCTCGCCGCAATGCTTGATTACATGAACCACAATACGGCACGCCACATCGTCACCATCG
The DNA here is from genome assembly GCA_040005755.1 of Pseudomonadota bacterium. Lineage (GTDB taxonomy): Bacteria > Myxococcota_A > Polyangia > Polyangiales > Polyangiaceae > PMG-095. The sequence continues at coordinate 13,255 of JBDTYJ010000084.1, read as the reverse complement.
AAGATCCAATCGAATATATTTATACGGACGATAAATGCTCGGTGAGCCAGCGCGAGATCGGCTACGACACGAAGAGCTTTGCCAGTGCGCTGCGCGCCGCCCTCCGCCAAGATCCGGACGTCATTCAAGTCGGTGAAATTCGCGATGCCGAGACCATGGAGATCGCGCTCAAGGCCGCGGAAACCGGGCACCTCGTGTTGTCCACGCTGCATACGCCCGACGTCGCGCGCACGATGAACCGCATCATCGCCCTGAGCGAGGGCAACGCGGAGGATCTCCGGGAGCGCCTAGGCGACTCGCTGCAGGGTATCGTGGCGCAGCGGCTACTGCCGCGTGCCGATGGTCAAGGCATGGTGCTCGCCGCAGAGGTGCTGGTCTCCACCGGATCCGTGCGCGAAACCATCCGGCGCCCCTTGGGCAACCCACCGCTGAAAGAGCTGATGGACCAAGGGCAGGCCATGTACGGCATGCAAACGTTCGAATCGCACATCAAAACGCTGGTTCAGAACGGGATTGTCGAGCGTGACGTGGGCCGCGCGGCGATGGGCTTTTAGCCGAATCGGCACGCGTCAGCGCTCAGCCGCGAGTCAACCGCGAAACCCGTGACGCGCTGCGAAACCGGCTCCTCTGGCGCTCAATCTGGACTCCCCAGGCGGTTGCAGCTAAGACCGCGCGGATGTCCGACCCGAGCACGCGCCTTCGTCACGATTGGACCCTGCAAGAGATCCGGAGCTTGCATGACTTACCATTGTTCGAGCTCGTCGATCAGGCGCGCGCGGTGCACCTTCAGTTTCACAAGAAGGAGAAGGTGCAGCTGTGCACGCTACTCAGTGTGAAGACCGGTGGCTGTCCGGAAGATTGCGCCTACTGCCCGCAGTCGTCCAAGCACGACACCGCCGTCAAGGGCGAGGCCATGCTCAAGGTGGATGAGGTGCTGAGCGCCGCGCGCGCAGCCAAGGAGCACGGCGCAACGCGCTTTTGCATGGGCGCCGCCTGGCGTGAGGTGAAAGACGGGCCCGCGTTCGACCGCGTGCTGGACATGGTGCGCGGCGTGAAGGGCCTAGGCCTCGAAGCGTGCGTCACGCTCGGCATGTTGAACGAAAGCCAAGCCGCGAAGCTCAAAGAAGCCGGCCTGGATGCGTACAACCACAACCTTGACACCTCGCGCGACAATTATAAATCAATCATCTCCACTCGCACCTACGACGATCGCTTGAATACGTTGCAGAACGTGCGCAAGGCTGGCATCACCGTGTGCTCGGGTGGCATTATCGGCATGGGTGAAAGCGTAAACGATCGCTGCGGCATGCTCTTGGAGTTAGCGCGGCTCGAGCCCCACCCGGAAAGCGTGCCCGTCAATGCGCTGGTACGCGTGGAAGGCACGCCGCTCGCCGCGCTGCCGCCGATCGACCCGCTCGAGCTCGTGCGCATGATCGCCACCGCGCGCATCTTAATGCCGCGCTCGAAGGTGAGGCTCAGCGCTGGGCGTACGGACTTGCCGCGCGAAGCCCAGCTCTTGTGCTTGTATGCCGGCGCAAACAGCATCTTCTACGGCGACAAACTGCTGACCACGCCCAACCCGGACACCGACGCGGATGTGGACCTGATTCGAGCTGCTGGGCTGAGCGCGGAAGCGCCCGCACCCAGCGCGCCTTCGCCTTAGGCCCGCGGCGTGCGCTTGCGCCGAGTGCGCCCGCGAAAGGCCGCGAGCCCGAGGCCGAACGCCCAGAGCCCGAGCACCGCACCTCGGGGAGAATGACTGCCCACCGCGGTCGAGCAACAGCCGCCGAGGCCGAGAAACCCGTTTGAGCCAGGGCCCGCGCACTCCCCGGACCAGCCGTGGCGCGGGATGTACGAGTCAGTCTTGGCCGTGCGATCCGGCGGCAATGATGCGCAGATGGCGTCTTCGTCGTCTTGCGCGAGCGTGACCATGCCGGGCATGTAGCTCGAGTACATTGTCGCTTCGGGGTGTGAGCTTGCGCTGTGCGAAAGGCCGAGGAAATGGCCGAGCTCGTGCGTCAGCACGGCGTTGAGATCAAGCTGACTTTCGTCCGCGTTACCGACGGCGAACGTGTCCTGATTGGTGTTGATTTCGACGTTGGCGTCGTAAATCTCACCCGTGTCGCCGTTGAAAAAGACGGTCGTGAGCGCCAGGGTATCCGCGCCGGTATCGGTGTACGGCCAGGGTGCGTCGTGAAAAGCGATCACGTTCGCGTTGGGCTGGTCTTTATTGTACTCGGGCTTGCCACAGGAGACGAAACCGAGGTCCTTCAGCCGAATCTTCGGGTGAGCGCCGCCGCCGCAATCGGCGTTAACCCAGGTGTAAAAAGCGTTGGTCGCGACCATGTCCAGCGTTTCGGGCGTGAGCAGCAGCTGCTTCGAGCCGTCCGCTGCAAGCTGGAAGGTCTTGCGGTCGGGCGTTACTTTATACGAAGCGTCCTCCTGCACGTCGAAGGAGATGGTCGAGCTCGCCCAGAACAGGGTTTTGCCGGTGATGTTGCACTCATCCACGAACTCACACTGCTCCGTCTTCGGCTCGCAGGTGTGCGTGAGGCAGAAGGCGTGGCTATGAGCCGCGAACGCAAACACCATCAAGGCGGCGCCCAGGCGAGCCGCGTGCTGTGCGTTGATCATCGGCGGGCTCCGATGATCAGGCTGCGCGCGTCAGCTAGCTTGGTGCCACTGAGCCGAGCAGCGGCGGAGTCCGGCGCGCCGATTAAGTGCGCCATGTTATGGCTGGCGTGCAGGCGCAGCGCGCCGCTTTCGTCAGGCAACATTGGGTAGTGCCCCTGCGCCATGGCCGTGACCTGCTCGAAGCCTTCGGGGTGCGCTTGCACGAACATGACGCAGCGCTCGTTCAGGGCGAGCTCGGCTTCGCCGTGCACGATCTCCCCGAGCTCTCCGAGCCGGCCGCCGAGGGTGCGCACCAAGATTTCCGGTTCTTGTGGTCCGCCTTGGAGCAGCTCGTCCACGCGGAAGCGCGTGTACGTCACGATGTGACGTGTTTCGCCGATTTGTTCGTAGCGTGGCGTGCCTTCAAGCGGGACGCCGAACACCACGCGCGTGCTGCGCGCGACCAAGTCGCGCAAGCTGACGGCGCGCGCCGTGGTCCCGAAGCTCACACTCGGCAAGGCCAAAGTGGTCAGAATTGTCCCCAGAAACCCCAAACTACGCCGTCGATCCATCCAGCCTGCAGGCTAGCACACCGAAACCTGAAAAACGGCCGTTCCATCGGCGAATCAGCGCGGGCACGGGGCGGCCGATTTCTAGGCAGGCTTGCGGATTTGGGCCAAAATGGCCCAAATTGCGCTTTACTTCATTATGCCCAAGGCTGCGCTATAACAACGCTTCGTCCGGGCTGCCGAGCCGGATGCGCTCCTTCTAAAAACGCTCCCCGAGACTCCCACTGAATGCCCCCTGCCACTGAAAGAGCGCCGTTGCTCGAACGCACAGCCCCTGGTCTAGTCGAGGAACTCAAGACGTACCTCGTGCGGCATCGCGTTGCCGTTGAATCCATGATCCGACCTGGTGGGCCGGAGGCAGGCCTGGAAGCCGCCTCGCGCTATGCCAAAGCGTTCGACGGCCTGCTTTGCTCCCTGTTCAAAGCTGCCGAGAGCACGATGGTGAAAGCCGGCACTTGGCAAAATGTTGGGCTGGCCGCCGTGGGCAGCTACGGCCGCAATGAGCTCGGCTACCACAGTGACTTAGACGTCCGGCTGATTTCCGCGAGCAAGCCCGAGAAGGTCCGCGCGGTTGCAGAGGCCTTGCTGTACCCCCTGTGGGATGCGGGTCTGAGCATCGGTCATCAGGTCGTGATGGGCACGGACATGTTGGATTTAGCCAAGAATGACCTGCCGACCGCCACCACGCTGCTGGATTGGCGCGTCCTCACCGGAGACCGCACCAGCTCCGAGAAGATGCTCACACGGGCGTTTGAGGGCATCTTCGGCATCGGCAATATCAAGAAGTTCTTGGATCGCCTGGAAACAAAGGCCCATGAGCGCTCCGAGCGCTTCGGGGGCTCCGTTTACTTGCTGGAGCCGGACGTAAAGAATGGCATCGGCGGGCTGCGTGATCTGGATCTGGCACATTGGGCCGCGCGCGCTCGCTGGCGCGTCACGGATCTGTCGGAGCTCGTGCGCATCGGGGTGCTCTTGCAACGCGAGTGGCACCAGATCGAGGCGGCGCGCGCGCTGCTTTGGCGCGTGCGCAACTTGTTACATTTGTACGCGGGTCGCCGCTCCGACCGCTTGAGCTTCGATCGCCAGGAGCAGCTCGCGGTGGACTTGGGTTACGGCGCCGGTGGCCCCGGGGTCGAGGCGTTCATGAGCGACTACTACCAAAAGGCCCGCGTGATCTCGCAGGCGCGGGAGTTGGTCTTGGCGCGCGCGGCCCCGCCACCGAAGCGTCGGCCTCGCGAAACGCCCATTGGGCGTGGCCTCAAGCTGACGAACGAGCAAGTGTCGTTCGAAGAGTCGAGTGCGCTCGAGCATGAGCCCGCTTTGGCGCTGCGCTTGTACGACGAAGCCGTGCGTCGTGATTTGCCGGTATACGGTTTTGCCCGTGACTTGGTGGCTCGCGCGGTGACGTCGCCTTCGTGGTGCGAGCGGCTGCGACAAAGTGAAGAGGCTGCGCGCTTGTTCGTGCGCCTGGTGACCGTCATTCAACGCACCAAGCTGCGCGACGAATCGGTCGTGAAAGATCTGCACGACGTGGGGCTGCTCGTGGCCATGATCCCGGAGTTTGCGCCGGTCGTTGGGCGCGTGCACCATGACGTGTATCACGTGTACACGGTCGACGTGCACTCCGTGGCCGCGGTGGATCGGCTCCGTGAGCTATGCCGTGGTGAGCTCGCTGCCGAGCACCGTTTGGCGTCGCGCTTGGCCGCGGAAATCTCGCGGCCGAACGTGCTGTTCTTCGCGGCGCTGCTGCACGACATCGGCAAGGACATCGGCGGCAAGAGTCACGACGAGCGTGGTCGCGAAATGGCGCGCGGCATTTTGGAACGTCTTGGCTTACCAGAAAGCGACATTCGTGAAGTTCAGCAGCTGATCTGGAAGCACCTGCGCATGTACCACGTGGCCACGCGTCGCGACATCGACGACCCGCGCACCCTCGAAGCCTTCTGCGACGAAGTGCACGGTCGAGAAGGCCTGCGTGAGCTGTACATTTTGACGATTTGTGACGTTTCCACAACCAGCCCAACGGCCCTCACGAGTTGGAAGGCGCGCGTTTTGGAAGAGCTATACGTCAGCGCGGATCGCCAGCTTTCGACCGGCAAGGTCGAGCGCGGCGGCGAGCGCACCGAACAAATTCGGGCGGAAGTCCGCGCGCTTTGCCCGCAACGCGGTGAGCTTGAATTCCTAAATCACTTCTTGTCCACGATGCCGGATCGCTACTTGTACAGTAACGAGCCCCAAGACATCGTGCGTCACTCGCGTTTTGCTCGCCAAGCGCAGATGCAGCAGGTCAACGTCACCGTAATGACCACGGCTGCGCCGTACGTCGAACTCGGCTTCATCGCCGACGACCGGCCGGGCCTCTTGGCCATGATCACGGCGACTCTGGCTGCGGCACGCTTCAAAGTGATCAGTGCGCAGGTTTACTCTTGGGTGGATAGCTTTGGTCGCACGCGCGCGCTGGATCTGTTCTGGGTGCGGGGCGGGGAGACGACGGACGCAGTGACCGGTTCGATCGCGCGCCTGGATCGCGATTTCAATCGCCTGCTGAGCATGGAGCTTTCGCCGGCCGAGCTCGTGACTGGCGGGGTGCGCCGTTCGCGTCTTTCGGATCGGCCCACGCCGAAGGTTCCGACCGAGGTCAGCATCGATAACCGCTGCGCCACGGATCACTCGGTGATCGAAGTCACGACCAAAGATCAGCAGGGCCTGTTGTTTTGGCTCGCAAACGCGCTGCAGCACCTCAATCTTCAAATCTCGCTAGCGAAGATCAACACCGAAGGCACGCAGGTCGCAGACGTTTTCTACGTCACCGACATGAGCGGCGCCAAAGTAACCTCGCTAGAGCGCATGGAAGAGATCAAAGCGCGCATTCTGTCCAACGTTGCCCAACTGGAAAAAAACTCATGATCTTTGCCTCGGGTCGCGACGCCGAATCGCGCAGGTTTTCCTGTCTGTTCACTATGGCCGGGCTCGGGGCATTGTTTTTGGCGGCTTGCGGCAGCCCGCCGGCCGCCGAAGCGCCACCGCCTGCGTTGGATTCAGCGGCGGACGCGCCAGCGACCAAACCTGCCGACCGCACCGAAAAGCCGTCCAGCGCGAAAGTGGAGCAGGGCATTTCTGCGATCAAGGCGCAGGACTTCGCCAAGGCCAAGGCGCTCTTGAGCGCAGCGCACGCTGAAGCGCCGAAGGATCCTCAGGCGGCATTTTATTTGGGGGTAGCGCTGGAAGGCCTGTCCGACGGGACAGGAGCCGCCGCGGCTTACAAAGACGCCCTCGCCCTGGACCCGAAGTTGACTGAAGCGAGCGTGAACCTTGCCGCTCTCTCGCTCGACGCGAAGGACGCCGCTGGTGCTCTGAGCGTGGCGGACGCAGGCTTGAAGGTAGCCCCAAAACAGCCCGATTTACTGCTTAATCGCGCGCTCGCGTTGGAGGCGCTCGGTAAGAAGGAAGAATCACTCAAAGCGTACGGCGCTGCTGTCGCTGCCGCGCCGGACAACATTGAGCTGCGCATCGCCTACGCGGAACTGCTCACTGCCGCGAAGGACGACGCGAAAGCGCTCGAACAGTTGCGCGCAGTCTCCACGACCGAAGATCCGAAGCTGCTCGAGCAGCTGTCGCAGAAGTTCGGTCGCCTGCATGCGTTCGCCGACTGCATCGCGGTGTTGGATAAAGCCATCAAGGCGGCCGACAGCGCGAACCTACACGTGCGCCGCGCAGTGTGTCGTCACGATCAAAAAGACGATGCTGGCGCGCTCAGCGACTATGAAGCCGCGCTCAAGCTCGACGACAAGTTTGCCCCCGCTCACTACTACTTAGCCAAACACGTGTGCCCGACCGACAAGAAGAAAGCCGCGCTTCACTTCAAACGCGCGGCAGACCTCGCCGGTGCCGACGACATTGGCAAACGCGCCGCGCAAGGTGCCAGCAAGGCGAGCGCCGGCAAGTGCGAGTGAGCTGCCAGGGTGCGTGAGTGAATGCGAGCCCAATGGCCTGGTCGCCAACGAACTTTTGAACCCGAGCTAAAGCAGTACTTCGAGCAGCTTGTCCAGTTCGTCCAACGAACCGTACTTAATCGCGAGCTCGCCCTTACCGTCTTTGTCGCGGACCTCGACTTTGGTGCCAAGCTTGCGCGCTAGGCGCAGCTCCAGATCACGAGTCGAAACGGTCTTCTCCTTCTTGACCTTGCCGGCTTCGGGCTTGGTCTTCGCGGTGCGCACCAACGCCTCGGTCTGACGCACGCTCAAGCGGCCGCGGATCACTTTTTCTGCGAGCAGGGCGAGCGCGCTGTCATCCGGAGCGCCGAGCAGCGCGCGGGCGTGACCTTCGCTCAGCTCGCCAGTCACGACTTTTTCACGCACGGCGATGGGCAAGCGCAGCAAGCGCAGCGCATTGGCGATCGTCGAGCGATCTTTGCCGACGCGCTGGGCCAGCGTTTCTTGGGTGTAAGCGTGCTCTTTGATCAGGCGATCGAGAGCCTCCGCGAATTCGATCGCGTCGAGGTCTTCACGCTGTACGTTCTCGATCAGAGCGAGCTCGTACGCATCCTTAGCGGACACGTCGTGCACAACGACCAAGACTTCACGCAGGTTGGCACGCTGCGCCGCGCGCCAGCGCCGCTCACCGGCGATGATCTCGAAGTCATCTGCGCCTGGCCGGCGACGCACGATCAGCGGCTCGAGCAAGCCGTGCGTGCGCAGTGATTGTGCGAGCTCTTCGATGCGATCGTTGTCGAAGTGCTGCCGGGGCTGGCCCTTCTGCGGCACTATTTTGTCCAGCGGACAGCTGAACACGTTGCCTTCATAGGGAGACGTCGCGGCTGCGGGGCGTTCCGGCGTGACCGGTACCCTCGCGGGCATCAGCGCATCCAGGCCGCGGCCCAGGCCGCGGAACGGCTTCTTGGGCGGCTCGCTCATCCGGGCGGCCCTTCAATCAGCTCACGAGCCAAGCTGAGGTACCCCTGCGCGCCCTTGCTGCCCACATCATAAAGCAGCGCCGGTAGGCCGTGCGATGGCGCCTCGCTCAGCCGCACGTTGCGCGGGATGATCGATTTGAACACGCGAAAATGTTTGTTCACTTCATCCGCCACTTGGTGTGCCAACCGATTCCGCGGGTCCCACATCGTGAGCACGATGCCCTCCACCGCGAGATCAGGATTCAGCGAAGCCTTCACGCGATCGATGGTGGCCATCAAATAGGTGATGCCCTCGAGCGCATAGTATTCGGGCTGCAGGGGCACGATCACCCGGTGCGCGGCGACTAAAACGTTCAGCGTCAGCACGCCGAGCGACGGCGGCGAATCGATGATGATGTACTCGTATTTCTCGACGTCTGGGCCACGCAGGATCTCACGCAGGTGCGTGCCGCGCTGCGTGGTCTCGAACAACTCATACTCCACCGCGGTCAAGTCTTGCGTTGCGGGCGCAAGGTCCAGCGTCGGAATGCCCGTGGGGCGAATCACGTCACGGAGCGGTGCGTTGCCGATCAACGCGTCGTAGATCGTTTTCTCCACCGTACCGGGCGGAACGCCGACGCCGCTCGACGCATTGCCCTGCGGATCGAGATCCACCAAGAGCGTCGGGCGCTCGGCGGCTGCGAGACTCGCCGCGAGGTTCACGGCTGTCGTGGTCTTACCGACGCCACCCTTTTGGTTGGCGATGGCGATGATCTGCTGGCGCTGAGTCATTGATGGGAGTGACGGATCTAACCCGCCCCAGTCCGGTTGCGGGAGGGGTGGCGAGCCGCCAGGGCAGCTTGCCCCGGCAGTGTGCCTCTTATCGAAATATCGCGCGCGAGCCGCGTTTTTTTGGAGGTCTGCGCAACGTAGCGTACTGTGTGCGCAGATGTAGGTGTGAGTAGTCAAACGTGAGTCGAAAGCCAAGCCCCCGTACCGTGAACCTCGCTGCCCGCCTGCAGTTGGCCCTCAGCCCCCGAAACGCCGGGTCTGAAGCCCGCCGCCGCGCCGCCCGTGAGCGGATCTTGCGCGTGGGGTTCTGGCAGGCACCTGCGCCAGACGAACAGACGGCACCCGCCCAAGTCCTGCAGCTTCATCCCGACGTGGCGACACGACGGGCCGCAACTTTGAACCCCTGAGGAGACCCCCGAAACCATGGCCGCCCCCAAAGACTACACCTCCTTCGCTGAGCTCGAACGTGACTTGGTCCGCCCGGAGATGCGCATCGGCTGGTCCGTCGACGAAATAGAGTCGACCGGCGAGACCCTCGAGTTCGACATGGATCCCTTCGAGGCCGCCATGTGGGAAGCGGACCAGGAAGACGATGAAGACTGAGCTCGCGTCGGCCGCGCCAACAATTTTGCTTACTTAACTTACGTTTCTCATCCCGGAAACCCCGTGGGCTGCCTCCCACGGGGTTTTTGCTTTTGTAAGTTGAGGTAGGCATTCGAACGTTTTTTGCTTTGGCGAGCGGGCGTGGAGCGGCAAGCCTGAACATAAAGCTCAGAGTAGCCTTGACCTAGATCCCCGCGCATGTAACGTCACGCCCTCTTCAGATGCAGGTCAACGTTCAACGGCTCAGTCCCGTATTGGTCGAATTCGATGTGGAAGTCGCCGCCGATCGCGTCAAAAGCGAGGTCGAGAAGGCTTACACGTCGGTGGCAAAAACAGCGCGCGTGAGCGGGTTTCGTCCCGGTCGCGCCCCGCGCAAGGTGCTCGCACACTTGTACGGGCCGCGCATCGCCGCTGATGTTGCTCAGCGCTTGGTCGACGAGACCTATCCGCAGGCGATCAGCGAGCAAAAGCTGCAGCCCGTGACGGACCCCGCGATCGAGCCCCGTCGCCTGGAGGAGAATAAGGCCTTCGGTTACAAGGCTCGCGTCGAGGTGCTGCCGACAATCGAGAGCGTCAAGTACGACGGCCTCGAGGCCACGCGCCCCAAGGTTGAAGTCAGCCCCGAGCAGGTCAGCGAGCGGCTGGAGCAGCTGCGCAAGTCGCACTCGACTTTGGAGCCACTGAAGGCGCCTCGGCCCGCCCAGAACGGTGACAGCGCGACCATCGACTTCACGTTGTCGGTCGACGGCGCGGTGATCGAGGACGCTGGCGCGACGGATTTCCAGGCTGAGCTTGGCATCGGCACGCTCATCCCCGAAATCGAACAGGCGCTGCTCGGTAAGAACATCGGCGACCAGGCTGAGGCCAAGGTTGACATGCCGGCGCAGCACCCGCACCCCAAGTTAGCCGGTAAGTCCGCGGTGTTCACGCTCACCTTGAAGGATCTCAAGGAACGTGTGCTGCCTGCCGCCGATGACGAGTTCGCCAAGGACGTGGGCGATTTCGAGACCCTTGAGGCCCTCAAGAAGGACATCAGCGGAACCCTCGAGAAGCATTCGAAAGAAGAGTCGGACAACAAGGTGGCGGAGCAGCTCGTGATTGAGCTCGTTAAGGCCAACCCAGTGCCGCTACCCCCTTCCTTGGTCGAGCGCCAAGTGCGAGTGACCGAGCAGGAAATCCTTCAGCGCGCGCGCAGCCAAGGCCAAAAGGCGACTGGCGTCGGTGAAGAGCTCCGCGGTCAAATCCTGCAAGACAGCGAAGTCAAAGTGCGCGCCGGCCTGCTCATGGCCGAAATCGCCAAGACTGAAGGCATTCAAATCGGTGAGGCCGAGCTCGAAGAAGGTCTGAAAGAGCTCGCCGAACAAACCGGGAAGAACGTCGCAAAACTTCGGGTGGAATACCGCGACCAGAAGAAGCGCGAGATGCTGATTGGCATGATTTTGGAAAACAAGGTCCTGGACATCATCGAGGCGAAGGCCAAGATCACTGAAGGCTGATCCTTCGCCCAGCCAGCTGTCCCAAGTCGAGGAGGATTGAATGTCTAAGCGACCCGAAACCCGTGCCCAAGCCCTCGACATACTCGAGCGGTACAAAGACGCGCCGCGTGACAACGTCATTTACCCGCACGTCGTTGAAACGACGCACCGCGGCGAGCGCACCTGGGACATCTTCAGCCGTTTGCTGAAGGACCGCATTGTGTTCCTGGGCAGCGCCGTCGATGACGACGTCGCCAACATCATCATTGCGCAGTTCTTGTTCCTGGAGAGTGAAGATCCAGACAAGGATATCCAGCTGTACGTGAATTCGCCGGGCGGCGTCGTCACCGCCGGCCTCGCGATCTACGACACGATGCAATACGTGCGCTGTTCCGTCAGCACCATTTGCGTCGGTCAGGCTGCCAGCATGGGCGCTGTGCTCTTGGGGGCGGGCACCAAGGGGCGCCGCTTCGCCCTCCCGCACTCTCGGATCATGATCCACCAGCCCCTCGGTGGCGCGCGGGGGCAGGCGACCGACATCGAGATCCAAGCTCGCGAGATTCGCCACGTCAAGGACGTGATCACGGACATTCTGCAACGAGCCACCGGTAAGAACCGCGAAGATATCGCCCGGGATATCGAACGCGACTTCTACATGGGCGGCGCGCAGGCCAAAGAGTACGGCTTGATTGACGAAATCTTCGAGCCCAAGAAGAAGTCCACGTGACGGGCGCCTTGGCTCCCGGCTCAATCAGCGCCCGGGGCCTTAGTTTCTCTGCGGTTCGTGCCGCAGATCGGGCTGCAGCAGCAGCAAGGCGTGGTCGTTTGCCTTCCGCACCTTGCGGGGGGCGCATGGACGCCTTACAATTTGACGGCAATTCGCAGGTAACTCCGGTCCCGGCAGGGCGCTTCCGAGGGTAAATCGTGGAGAGAAGGCGCGACGAATCGAACGGTAACTTGTGCTGCTCCTTTTGCGGGAAGTCGCAGAAGGAAGTGAAGAAGCTCATCGCAGGGCCGACAGTCTATATCTGCGACGAGTGCATCGCCCTCTGCAACGACATCATCGCTGAAGAGGTGGAGAAGGACGAGCCGTCTACCGGTTCGGACCCGATGCCCAAGCCGTCCGAGATCAAGGCGATCCTGGATGACTACGTGGTCGGTCAGGAGCGAGCGAAGAAGACGCTCGCGGTGGCCGTTCACAATCACTACAAGCGCATCGACTCCAAGGTTGCCTCCGAAGACGTGGAGCTAGGCAAGAGTAACATCTTGCTGCTCGGTCCAACCGGGAGCGGCAAGACATTGCTCGCTCAAACGCTTGCCAAAATCCTCAAGGTGCCGTTTGCGATCGCAGACGCGACTACCCTGACTGAGGCCGGCTACGTGGGGGAGGACGTCGAGAACATCATCGTTCAGCTGCTGCAGAACGCCGATCATGACGTGGAGCGCGCGCAGCGCGGCATCGTTTACATCGACGAAATCGACAAGATCAGCAGGAAGAGCGACAACCCGTCGATCACCCGTGATGTGTCCGGTGAAGGCGTGCAGCAAGCGCTGCTCAAGATCATCGAGGGCACGATTGCGAACGTACCGCCCAAGGGCGGCCGCAAGCACCCTCAGCAGGATTTCCTGCAGGTGGACACGAGCAATATCTTGTTCATTTGCGGTGGTGCCTTCGTAGGGCTGGATCAGATCGTGCAGCGTCGCTTGGGCCAATCGCGCCTCGGCTTCGGCGCTGACGTGAAGAGCAAGAAGGAGCTCAAGCTCGGCGAGCTCTTGGCCCACGTGCAACCGGAAGATCTGCTCAAGTTCGGCCTGATCCCGGAGTTCATCGGTCGTTTGCCGGTGATCGCCACGTTGCATGAGCTCACTGAAGACGCGCTCATCGACATCCTCACCAAGCCCAAGAACAGCCTGGTGAAGCAGTTCCAAAAGCTGTTCGAGATGGACGGCGTGAAGCTGAAGTTCACCAAGGGTGCGCTGCAAGCCATCGCCCGCAAAGCCCTCGTTCGTGAGAGCGGTGCACGCGGTCTGCGCGCCATCTTGGAAGAGGCGATGCTCGACATCATGTACGAGGTGCCTTCCAAACAAGGCATCAAAGAGGTCGTCGTCAACGAGGACGCGATCACGAACGGGGACGCCCCGCTCATCGTTTATCACAAGGAAGCCGGCGTCGGCTGACCGCTTCGACCCACAAGCAATAGCCGGAAGCGTCCGGCATCGCGCCGCAGCCCTGGCTGGCCCGGCGCTCTGTCGTTGGCGTGGCGGCCCTGGAAAAATTCATGTTTTTCAAGAACGACCCCAACGATCGTAGT
>JBDTYJ010000083.1:0-17545 GCA_040005755.1 Pseudomonadota bacterium | reverse complement strand
CCCCGAGGTAACGGGCAATCTCGCGTTCCTCGGAGCACTCGTTGGCTCGGTGGCGCGGCCTCTCGGCGGCAAGCTGGCGGATCGTATTGGCGGCGCGAAGGTCACCTTCTGGAACTTCGTGGCGATGACCGTGGCGACGGTCGGGCTTCTGTACTCACTCGACGTGAAGGCCTTCCCGTTGTTCCTGTTTTCTTTCCTAGTGCTGTTCGTCACGACCGGCGTCGGAAACGGCTCGACCTTCCGGATGATTCCCGTTATCTTTCGCACCTTCCACGCCAAGCGCGTGTCGGGGCAGGGTGAGGCTGCACTGGCGGAGGCCATGATCGTGGCGCGGCGCGAAACGGCCGCGGTGATCGGCATCGTCGCGGCTATCGGCGCATTGGGCGGCTACTTCATCCCGCGCGCGTTCGGTGCCTCGATCAAAGCCACCGGCGGCGCCACCTTGGCTGTGAGCTGGTTCATCGCGTTCTACTTGACCTGCGTGGGTACCACCTGGTGGTGCTACCTGCGCCGCTCGTTCTTGACTCGACGCATGCCGAGCTTGGCCAACGCTCAGGCCTGAAGTTTACCCGCCAAAGAAGGAGCACGCTTTTGTCCAAGAACTACTTTGAGAGTCCCAAACCGCGCCTAGTAATCGTCGGGAACGGGATGGTCGGTCACCGCTTCATCGAGGCTGCTGCCGAGCGCGGGCTTTTCAGCAAATTCGAGGCTGTGGTGCTGTCCGAGGAAAAGCGGCTGGCCTACGACCGCGTCAACCTCTCGAAGTGGTTCGACGGCAAGACGGACGCGGATTTGTCCCTCGTAACTGAGGGACAATACGAAGCATTGGGGCTCGAGGTCGTGCGCGGGGACGCCGCGGAGCTCCTCGATCGCAATGCACGCACCCTGACGCTGGCCTCTGGCCGCGTGCTCCCTTACGACGAGCTCATTCTCGCCACGGGCTCCTATCCGTTCGTTCCGCCGATCCCGGGCAAGGACCGACCCGGCTGCTTCGTCTATCGCACGATCGATGATCTGGAAGCGATCAAAGCGGCAGCCGCCTCCGCCACTGGCGCGGCCGTGATTGGTGGAGGGTTACTCGGTCTCGAGGCGGCGAAGGCGCTGCTCTCTCTTGAACTCGATACGCACGTGATCGAGTTCGCATCGCGCTTGATGCCGCTGCAGGTCGATGAAGTGGGCGCGGCCGTGTTGCGCTCGCGTATCGAGGAGCTCGGTGTGCACGTGCACGTGAACACCACGACGCGCGAAATCTTGACCGACGAGACGGGCGCCGTAAATGGCCTGTTGCTCGCCGATGGCAGCCGCATTTCGGTCGAGATGGTGGTGTTTTCGGCCGGCATTCGCCCGCGTGACAAGCTGGCCCGCGAATCTGGGCTCAACCTCGGCGGGCGTGGCGGTATCGCGATCGACGGCGCATGCCGAACGAGCGATGCGCGCATCTTCGCCATCGGGGAGTGCGCGGAGTATGACGGACGCACGTATGGCCTGGTTGCTCCGGGCTATCGCATGGCGGAGGTGGCCGCAGCCACGCTGGCCGGCGAGACCATGGCCTTCGATGGCTTCGACATGAGCACCAAGCTCAAGCTGCTCGGGGTAGACGTGGGCAGCTTCGGTGATGCATTCGGCGTGACCCCAGGCGCGCGCGTGATCAGCATCTTCGATGGTGCGTCATCTCAGTACAAGAAGCTCGTCGTTTCGGCAGACAAGCAAACGCTACTCGGCGGCGTGCTGGTCGGTGACGCATCGGCGTACAGCCAGCTCTTGGTGCACACGCAAACCGGGATGAAGTTGCCCGAACACCCCGAAGATCTGATCTTGCCGCCGCGCGAGGGCGGCGCCAAGGGCTTCGGTGTCGACGCTCTGCCGGATGCTGCGATGATCTGCTCGTGCAACAACGTCGACAAAGGCGCCATTTGCGGGGCGATTCGCGAGCAAAAGCTGACGGCCCTGGGTCAGGTCAAGACTTGCACGAAGGCAGGCACCAGCTGCGGCTCGTGCGTGTCACTCGTCGATCAGTTGTTGAAGCTCGAGCTGAAGCGCTCCGGCGTGGTCGTCACCAATCACCTGTGTGAGCACTTCCCCTTCAGTCGGCAAGAGCTGGCGCACCTGGTGCGGGTGCAAACGATTCGTTCTTTTGATGATTTGATTGAGCGCCACGGCAAAGGTGAGGGCTGTGAGGTGTGCAAGCCAGCCGTCGCCTCGATTCTCGCCTCGACGTGGAACGACTACGTTTTGAAGTCGGAGCACGCGGGGCTGCAGGATACGAACGACCGCTACCTCGGGAATATCCAACGCGACGGCACGTACTCAGTGGTGCCACGCCTGGCCGGCGGTGAAGTTACGCCAGACCAACTGATCACGCTCGGCGCGGTCGCCAAGAAGTACGGGCTGTACACCAAGATCACCGGCGGTCAGCGCGTCGACATGTTCGGCGCACGTCTGGATCAACTGCCGCACATCTGGCGCGAGCTGGTCGCCGCAGGGTTTGAGTCCGGTCACGCCTACGGTAAGGCGCTCCGCACAGTCAAATCCTGCGTGGGCAGCACTTGGTGCCGCTACGGTGTGCAGGACTCCGTAGGCGCCGCGATTCGCATCGAGAACCGATACAAGGGCTTACGTGCGCCCCACAAGCTGAAGGGCGCTGTGTCCGGATGCGCGCGTGAATGCGCCGAGGCGCAGAGCAAGGACTTCGGCGTCATCGCGACCGAGAAAGGCTACAACCTGTACGTGTGCGGTAACGGTGGAATGAAGCCGCAACACGCCGCGCTGTTCGCCTCCGACATCGACGAGGAGACGCTGGTTCGGTACCTGGATCGTTTTCTGATGTTTTACGTGCGCACGGCGGACCGATTGCAGCGCACTGCTTCTTGGTTAAATAACCTGGAAGGCGGTTTGGAATACTTGAAGAGCGTCGTGATCGAGGACAAACTGGGGATCTGTACCGAGCTCGAAGAGGACATGAACCGCATCGTCGGCACGTACCAGTGCGAGTGGAAGACAACGATCGAGAACCCCGAAAAGGTGCGCGCATTCCGGGCATTCCTCAACTCGGATGAGCCGGATCCGAGCCTGTCCTTCGTCCGTGAGCGTGAACAACACCGCCCGGCGTCTTGGCCGGAAAAGCGCAGTCTGGTGGAGGCCCGGAAGATCCGCCTGCCGGTGCTGTCTGCGTGAGGAGTGAGAGTGATGACCAACATGCAAACCGCGACCGTGCCCGCTGCGACGCTGAGCGAAGACGCTGACTGGCAGGACGTGTGCGCGATCGATGACGTGCTACCTGGCACCGGCGCTGCGGCGTTGCTCGACGGCCAACAGATTGCGGTGATTCGCACTCGGGACGGCCGTTTGGCGGCGCTTTCGAACTTCGACCCGTTTAGTAACGCGTTCGTGATTGCGCGCGGCATCGTCGGTGATCGGGGGGGCGTGCCCAAGATCGCCTCGCCGATTTACAAGCAGAGCTTCAGTCTCGAAACGGGTGAGTGTTTGGATGACGCGAGCGTGCGCTTGACGGTCTTCCCGGTGCGTACGGCCGCCGGTCGCATTCAGGTCTCGTTGAGGGCGAAAGTGGCTGAATGAGCGCGCGCGCGGAGGCCCCGGCATTATCCCTGGCGCTGCCGCTGCTACGAGGCGGCTCGTCGGGTCCGGTCAAGACGCATTGCCCGTACTGCGCTTTCCAGTGCGGCATGTCCGTGACGCGCCAGCCAGATCAGGACGTGACTATCGCCGCGGATCCGGACTTCCCGGTCAATCGCGGACAAATGTGCATCAAGGGTTTCACCTCCGGTGCGCTGCTGGATCACCCCGCGCGCTTGCACAGCCCGTTGCTCCGCGGTGCAAATGGCCAGCTTGCTCCGGTGAGCTGGGAGACCGCGCTCGACTACGTGGCCGAGCGCATCGCCGGGTTGCAACGCGCGCACGGTGCGTCGGCAGTAGGCACTTTCGGCAGTGGGGCCTTGACCAACGAGAAGGCGTACCTGCTCGGCAAGTTCACGCGCGTTGCCTTGAAATCCGCGAATATCGACTACAACGGGCGCTATTGCATGTCCTCAGCGGCTGCGGGTGCGAACCGCGCTTTTGGTATCGATCGTGGCCTGCCGTTTCCGGTGTCTGACATCGCCGAAACCGGCACCCTCTTATTGTGGGGGTCGAATTGCGCGGACACCATGCCGCCGATCATGCAGTGGGTTTTCGAGCAACAGCGCCGCGGCGGTAACCTGATCGTGGTCGACCCGCGCGTTACGGATACGGCGCGCTCGGCGGCGCTGCATTTGCAGCTCACGCCTGGCACCGATCTGGCGCTCGCCAATGGGCTCTTGCATCTGGCTCTACAAGAAAAGCTGGTTGATCGCGCGTACATTGCCGAGCGAACGGAAGGCTTCAACGAGCTTTCCCGCAGCGTGCTCACTAGCCACCCGGCGTTCGTCGAGCGTCTGACCGGCGTGTCGATTGCCGACCAGCTGCGCGCGGTGAAGATGCTGGCTGCGACAGAAACGAGCATGGCGCTCTCCGGTCGCGGCATGGAGCAACAATCCAAGGGCACGGATACCGTACTGGCCCTGATTAACCTGATGCTCGCGCTCGGTAAAGTGGGCAAGCCGGCGAGCGGCTATGGTTGCCTCACCGGTCAAGGCAACGGCCAAGGCGGGCGCGAGCACGGGCAAAAAGCCGATCAGCTGCCGGGCTATCGCCTGATCGAAGACCCTGCACACCGCGAAGCGATCGCGAAGATCTGGGGCGTGGCGCCGACTGAGCTGCCGCAAAAAGGCAAGAGCGCTTATGAACTATTGGACGCATTGGGTCCGCAGGGCGGCATTCGCGGCCTTCTGGTGTTTGGGTCGAATGTCGCGGTGGCGTCGCCCAATGCGTCCAACATCAAACTCAAGCTCGCCCAATTGGACCTGCTGGTGGTGTGTGACGCTTTCTTGAACGACACGACGGAGAACGCACACGTGGTCTTGCCCATCGCGCAGTGGGCCGAGGAAGAAGGCACGATGACCAATCTCGAAGGCCGCGTCATCTTGCGTCAGCGCGTCCGCGACCCGCTACCCAACGTTCGGACCGACATTCAGATCCTGTGCGCCTTGGCCCAACGTTTGGGGGTCAATCAGGGCTTCTCATTCGCCTCGGCGGAAGAAGTGTTTGCCGAGCTGCGCTCCGCGACGCGCGGAAGTAAAGCCGACTACAGCGGCATCAGCTACCCGAAGATCCGAGAAAATCAGGGCGTTTTCTGGCCCTGTCCAAGTGAAGCTCATCCGGGGACGCCTCGCTTATTCAGCGAGCGCTTTGCGCACGCCTCGGGCCGCGCGCGTTTTCACGCTGTGCCCTATCGGCCCGCAGCCGAGCTGCCCGACCGGGAATACCCGCTGTACTTCACCACCGGGCGATACAAGGAGCATTACAACTCCGGCGCGCAAACGCGCCGCGTGAGTGAGCTCATGGATGCCAAACCGGAGCCAATGATTCAGATCCATCCACGGCTCGCAGCGCGGCTTGGCGCGGCTGAGGGCGAGCCACTCCTGGTCGAAAGCCGGCGCGGCAGCGTGTCGTTCCGCGTGCGCGTCTCCGACGAAATTCGGCCCGATACTCTGTTTGCGCCGTTTCACTGGGGCGGGCGCCACGCGGCCAACCTGCTGACGATGCCCGCGCTCGACCCAACCAGCCGCATGCCTGAATTCAAAGTGTGCGCGGTGCGCGCGCGAGTAGTGGGTGCGGCATGAACACCGCCAAGAAGAAGCTAGCGATCATCGGCAATGGCATGGGCACTTGCCGGCTCTTGGATGAGCTGGTGCGCCGGGATGCAACGCTGCGTTACGAGATCACCGTTTTCGGTGAAGAACGCGGTGGGGCGTACAATCGCATCATGCTCGGTCGCGTGTTGGCTGGGGAGGCGCCGGACGCGATCGTCACGAAGACGCCGGAGTGGTACGATGCGCACGGCATCCGCCTGCTGCATGGCACGCGCGTTGAACGGCTGGATACCCTGCGCAAGCAGGTCGAAACCGCGGACGGCCAGAAGCGCCGCTACGACGTAGCCATTCTTGCCACCGGGAGCCAACCTCTCGTCCCACCGCTCGAAGGGATGCGCGGGGAAGACGGTGAGCTGCGCTCCGGTGTGTTCGTGTATCGCACGGTTGCTGACTGCCTGCGCATGCGTGACTACGCGCGCGCGGGTGACGGCGCAGTCGTGGTTGGTGGTGGCCTGCTCGGGCTCG
Source organism: Pseudomonadota bacterium (assembly GCA_040005755.1). GTDB lineage: Bacteria > Myxococcota_A > Polyangia > Polyangiales > Polyangiaceae > PMG-095. The sequence continues at coordinate 11,333 of JBDTYJ010000083.1, read as the reverse complement.
AGGCGGCCAAAGCGTTGAGCGATCTGGGGATGCACGTGACGGTCGTGCAAAGCTCGAAGATCCTAATGAACGCTCAGCTCGACGAAATTGGCGGTGAAATGCTCGCTCGCCAGATAGAGCGCCATGGAATATTCACGCGCACCGGTCGCACCCTGGAGTCGATCTACGGTGACGAGCGCGTTACTGGCGTCGTCCTGGACGACGGCCTGACGCTATCTACGGATATGGTCGTGCTCGCGTGCGGCGTGCGCCCTCGTATCGACATCGGCAAAGCTTCGGGTTTGCCGGTAAACAAGGGCATCGTCGTGAACGACGTGCTCGCCACGGAAGTGCCCGGCGTGTACGCGTTCGGGGAGTGTGCGGAGCACCGCGGCCGAACGTACGGCATCGTGACGCCGGTTTGGGAGCAGGCGGCAGTGCTTGCGGATGTGCTCACCGGTACCCAACCGCAAGATCGCTATCGCGGCTCCAAGCTGTACACGCGGCTCAAAGTGGCCGGCGTGGACGTGGCGTCAATGGGCGTTCTCCAGCCTGAGCTCGAACGCGACGAGGTGCTGCAAATCGTCGAGGATCGTCGAGATTCTTATCGTAAGCTGATCATTCGCGACGGGCAGCTCGTGGGCGCGATGCTCGTGGGCAATACGGGCGCAACGGCCACGCTGGTGCAGCTGTTCGATCGCGGGGATCCGATCCCAGAAGACCCGCTGGAGCTGCTCTGCCAGTTGCGTAGCGCGCCCAGCACCGAACGCGTGGTTTGCAACTGCAACAAGGTGACTGAGGGCATGCTGGTCGAGGCGATCGCCGCGGGGTCGGACTCGATCGAAGCGCTCGCTGAATGCACACGAGCCGGCACCGGCTGCGGCTCGTGCAAGGGTGAGCTCAACCAGTTGTTGCGCGCGCACTCGAAGAAGGTCGTGTCTTTGCCACTGTTGGCCGCCGGTTGAACGGGAGGACGGGCCCGTTGCCGCTCACGGATGTGGCGCGTGACCGTCGCCTCGTGTTCCTGGAAGCATCCGTAATATTGCTGATCTTGCGCGAGATTGTGCTCAAGCTGGTTCGCCACTGAGGGTCGGAGGGATCGCCGTAGCTTGCCGAGGCAGCCAAATCCGCATTTACTCAATGGCGATGGAGTTGAAGTTTGCGATTCGGGCAGCCTTGCTCGGTGGCATGCTGGCGGCCTGCGGGAACGCGGGCGGTTCCGGAGGCGGCAGCGCGGGCGCGAGCACGGCCGATGCGGGCGCCCGAAGCAGCAGTGCCGGTCGCGCGAACGGCGGGTCTGGCACCGGTGCCGGGCTAGCTGGAGCGACTGCTGCTGGCGCCGCTGGCGAGAGCGGCGGTAACGGTGGCTCTCTCGCTGGGGGCGGTTCAGGTGCGGGCGGCGGTAACGCTGCTGGCACAGGCGGGGGCGGCGGGAGCGCTCCGGCGGCCGGTACTACCCCGCTGAAAGGTTTGGCCTTCAACCTGAGCGGCTCCAGCTGCGACGACCTGCCAACGCTGGGTGTCTCGTGGTTCTATGCGTGGGCGGCCAACAACCCGTGCGCAACGGTGCGAGCAGAGTTCGTGCCCCAAATCTGGGGCTCGTATAAGGACCGCCCCGGCGTTGCGACGCCCGCCACGGCCGTCGCCAAGGGCGCGAAATTTCTGCTTGGCTTCAACGAACCCGATGGAGCGGACCAGGCGAACATGACCGTGGCGGAGGCGGTCGCGCTTTGGCCCGACTTCCAAGTTCCGGGCGTGCTCGTCGGCAGCCCCGCTGTTGCCGGGCAGGGCAGTTGGCTTCCCGAGTTCATGATGCAAGTTAGTGCGAAGAGCCTGCGCGTCGATTTCATCGCCCTGCATTGGTACGGCTGGGACGCAGGCAGCTGCAACGACACCACCGCGCTGGAAGGCAAGATCAAATGGGCGGAGCAGTGGCAGCGCCCGATCTGGATCACGGAGTGGAGTTGTCGCTTGCAGTCCGCGGACGTCGACAAGAAATTCCTGGCAGATGCGCAGGTCATGCTCGCGAAGCACCCGCTCGTGGAGCGCTACGCCTGGTTCCTCTCTCGATCGAGCGGCGAGTTCGTGAACGCCGCGCTGCTGGATGCCAGCGGTAAGCCGACTGCAATTGGCAGCGAGTATGCGTCAGCTCCGGCATTTCACTGACTCGGTCTAGCGCTCGGCCGGCACTCGGTGTGGCAGAATCGAGCATCGAGCGAGCTCGGTTGACGGGGCGATTTTGCTGCCCCCGCTGTGGGCATTTTGCCCCATAATTTTCCAATTAATTCGGAATCGGATCTCTTATGCTGAAGGGCCGTGAATTCAACAGCAGTCGAGCGTCAGGAGCTGAGCGGACTCAGGGTACTGGTCGTCGATGACGAAGAGGACTCGCGAGACATCGTTGCAGCAATGCTCACGCATGAAGGGGCTGAAGTTGGCACTGCGCCCTCCGCCCAGGAAGGTTTCGAACTGCTAACGCGCTTTCTGCCTCACGTGCTGGTGAGTGACATCGGCATGCCGGTGGAAGATGGCTACTCGTTCGTGGCTCGCGTGCGTCAACTGCCAGCGGAGGCCGGCGGCAAGACGCCGTCGATTGCGCTCACTGCCTATACCAGCGCCGAAGACCGGCGACGCGCGTTGGGCGCGGGCTTCAATGTGCACCTCGGCAAGCCGATCAATCTGGAGCGGCTGATTGCCGTCATTGTCGAGTTGTCGCAACGCACGTCGGTGCTCGAACAGCGCTGACGTTTCAGCCCGTGGCCGCCGCGCACAGGTGTAAAACCGGATCGCAATAGGGTTCGGCGCTCGCGCAGTCGCGCGAGTCCACGCATGCCACGCATCGGCCCTCGGGCAGCAGGCAATGCGGCGTCGGGCCGCCGCACTCGTCGTCTCCCTGCAAGCATTGCACGCACGCCCCCGTCGACCGCTGACACAGCACGCCGCCAAGCTTGAAGTTGCACTCCTCGTTCCCGTCGCAAGTCGCGCACAGCCCCTCGGAATTACAGTGCTCATTCAGCGAGGAATCGCAATTCGAGTCCTGGTGACAGTGCGTGAGGCACTTGTCGGTCTGCAGGTCACAGTATTGCCCGTTCGGGCAGGCCGTAAACCCATCACATTCCTGGCAGCGCGTCGTGCCGGGTGAGCACGCTGGGCGATCCGCCGGGCACTGTTGGTCGTACAGGCATTCGATGCATTGGTGGGTGGCCGGTTGGCAGTGAAGCGTGGCCAGCCCACAATCACGGTCGTTGCTGCAAGCCTCTGGACCGTGGCTGGTGAAACCAGCAGCGGGATTTCCGGCACCCGCAACATTGCCGGCGTTGCCGGCACTGCCGCTGTTGCCGGCACTGCCGCTGTTGCCAGGACTGCCGCTGTTGCCGGCACTGCCGCTGTTGCCGGCGTTGGGCGCTGAATCGAAGGCGAGTTGGCCGTTACAGGCGGTGTAGACCACGCACACGCTGAGCAGCAGGGACGCGGGCAGCTTCTTGCTAAGGCTGCGCGATTCGCGCGGCATCGGTCCTCGCATAACCCTGAGGATAACGCGCTAAGTATTGTCGTGCCGCGTTTTCGGCGGCCGCCGGATTGCTGATCTCCAAAAGGCGCATCCGTTGCACGGATGCGCTTTCAGCAAGCGGGCTCTGCGGGTAACGTTGCAGTAGCGCGTCGAAGGAGGCCAGGGCGGCTTCGCGATCGCCGCTCCGGTTTTGCGCCGTCGCCAAGGCGAACAACTCGTTTTGTCGGGCAATATTGGAGGGCTCTTTGCTCACACGCACGCCAGCGGATGGCGTACTCGCGTCGCTGCCGGTGTTAACCGACGAGGCGGACGCGCTCATCGCGATCCGGGCGGGTGCAGGTTCGGCTCGGCTTGGCGCTGCAATGTGCGCGGACTGGCTCAGTGCCGGGTCGGACGCGGCGCATCCCGCAGGCCAACTTTCCCCCGGGCGAACGTAGGTCGAGGCGCCTCCGCCGCGCACTTCAACCAAGCCCTCACTGACCGTGACGCGTGTGCGCGCGCCGCCCGCACACGGCGCATCCGGATCCATGATCGCGACTTGGAAGACGGTGCCGCGCACTTCAACTTCCGCGTCGGGCGTACGCACGATGAAACGTTGATCGCGGGTCAGCTTGGCGACTCTGGCGTGCAACACGCCTTGGCCCAAAAAGAAGCGCTGCACAGGGCCGGCATCTTCGAATTCGACATTGGTGTCGTGTTCGACCGAGAGCTCCGTGCCGCTCGACAGCCGAACCGTGGCACCGCCGCTCGCGCCCGCCACGAGACGGCCCCCTTGGGGCAACGCCGCGGCGTTCACCAGAGGCTGGCTGCCGCCTTGATTGCTGATCGCGTTGCCGCTCCCGCTCGAGAGCACCACCGCCGATACCGTTTGCGCGGGCGCTAGCGCCGGCTCCGCCAGATGCTGAATCACGAAATAGCTGAGTGCCGCGGCCGCCACTGCGCCCATGCTCGTAAGCCCCCAACCAAGCCTGGTTCGGCGCCTCGTCTTCGCTGCGAGCGCAGCGCTGATTCTCGTGATCGCACGGGCACGCTGCGGGGCGGTGATCTCGCCCCTTGATTCGGGCGCGGCAGCCAGCAAGCGCGCGCTGATTCGGGCGTAGCGGGGCGGCTTCACGAGTCCCCCAAATCCCGCAGGTCATCCAAAGCGCTGGCCAAAGCGGGGTCACCAGCGATTCGCTCGTGCACTTCCCGCCGGCCGCGCACGAGACGCGTCTGCGCGGCAGACACGCTCACTCCGGTGATTTGAGCGATCTCTTTCAGGTCGTAGCCGTAGGCGTCGTGGAGGAGAAAGGTGAACGCGCGACTGTCGTCGACGCGCGTCAGGTGCTCGTTCACGCGCCGCACCAAATCGCGAAGCAGCGAATTGTGCCGAGCGGTGGTACCGACCTCTGGGACTACTTGGAGCAGTGTGCGGCTGAACAAGCGTCGCTCGAGCTTCCGGCGACGGATGTGCTTGTACACGACGCGCGCCGAAATCATGCTCACCCAGGCATCCAGCGGACACGCTTCGCGGAACTGCTCGATGGTGTTGACGAGCTCGATGAAGGCAAGCTGACACAGATCTTCGGTGTCCGTATCCCGCGCGCCAAGTAGGCGGCGCACCGTGCGCTGGACGACGGGGCGCGTCCGGTCGTGCAGTGCGGTAGCGGCGCTCGCGTTACCCGCTTTCAGCGCCGCAAGCAGCAGCGCGTCGTCGACCTCCGCTTTGGCGGGCGGCTGAGCGCCGGGCGTCTCCGGCTCGCGCCGGCCGACGATCAGCCTCAGGTGGTTCGCTTCAGAGGGCACGGGTCACTGTGCTTAGGGTACCGCACCTGCGGGCAAATCAGGCACGGCCGAGCTCAAAATTGGGCTCGAATGCCCAGCTCAACCAGCCCGCGTAACGGCGGTATCTCACTGACTTGCTTGCCTTTTATGAGCAGGGCGGTACGGCCGAAGCCGAGCTCTGTACCAACCCCTGCCACGAAAGCGCCATTGGCAGAAAAGCGTAGACCGGCTTCTAAACCCGCGTCTGCGCCCGCAATGAGGCGACTCTTCCGCTCCTCAGGCAGCGTGTTGCTCGGTAGCCGTGTCACCTCATGGCGCAGTAAGAGAGGGCCTCCGTGGCCCCCGACCGTGAAGCGCGAGCCCCCGATTGGCAGCGTAACGCCCAGCCCGAGGCCGATGAGCTCGAGCTCGGTGTTAGCGTTGGCCTGGGCAAGCTCACCGCGGCGTAACCCGAAGGCGATGCGCAGCGAGAGCGTGGGTGCGAAGAGCCAGCCGGCGGCAAGCTCGGCGCCGTAATCCGAGCCGGGGCCGCCGATGCCCGTCGCAGCCGCGCCAAGCAATTCCACCATGCCCACGAAATGCTCGGGTCTGGCTGCGGGCTGCTCAGGAATATCGGGCTCGCGTTCCTTTTCTGGGGGGTGCACTTCAGGCGCGCGCGCCGGGCTCGTAGCGAAGGGGTCGGCCCCCGGCGATAACATGGATGCCACGACGAACCCGAGCATGCGTTCGCGCTCGTCCGGATTCGAATCCTCATCGAAGTTGACGTCGCGCTTGACGATGCGACCTAGCTTGCCCACATAGCAGCGCACCGTCGCACGGCGATGCTCGTCGTTCAGCCAAGCTACGTCAGCTACGGCATCGGCCTCGGTGCCCTGTGCGCTGAGCGTGTCGTCCGACACCTCTGTGGTGCTCGCGCGCAGCGTCACTTGCGCCTGATCCCCCAGTATCTCCTGGGCGGAGTGTCGCAGGATTGCGCTGCCCGGGTCGGCCGCAAGCGCGGTGCTGACGTAAATGACGAGCGTGACGGCCGTGGGCATTCCGGAACTAGCTTAACATCGCCGCTCCGCCTTGCGCGGTGCTAGCGCGGGCGGTCGTGCTCGGCCTCGAGCAGGGCGATATTCTCGCTAACGCCTGGCAGCGCCGAATTCGCCCGCAGCGCGCTCCGGTAGCTTGCCGCTGCCTGGTCGAGATCCCCGAGCACTTGCAGGGTCGCGCCCAGGCTCGCGTGCGCTTCGGCGAAGGCGGGGAACAGCGCGGCGGCGGCCGTGTAAGCACGGCGCGCTTCGGTCAGGCGGCGTTGACGCCGCCGCTCGTTGCCGATGTTGAACTGAACTACGCCCAATGTTTCGCGGGAACTGAGCGGCCGTCCGTATTCACGCTCGCCGCCGGCCGCGATCGGGAAACGCGCCGCGTACCAGCTATCCGGTAGCGACTCGCCGCGGTGCAGCAGCTCCACGTTGCGTGTTTGGCTCGGCGCTCGGGGCGCGCTCTGCACGCGCACGTAGAAGTGGCCGGGCCGCATCACTCCGCTAGCCGACCAGCCCAGTGCCTCCGCAAGCGACAGAAACAGCGTACCTAACCCGACGCAGCTGCCGCGCCGTTCCCGTAGCACGCCCGGGAGAAGTACGAATTGCAGGCTGGTATCGGTCACCTCTCGTACGAAACCCAGGCTACCGAAGAGCAGCTCACTGAGCACCTGGTCGGCCGCGGCCGAAGTGGCCTTGGACAAGGCGCGCTTCGCGAGCTCGGCGATACGCAACAGCTCGCTGATGCTCGCGCGCTCTTGTTCGGCGTTCGCTTCCCCGGCATCACGCGCGACGCCGAGCGCGGCGCGCGCCAAGGTCAGCGAAGGCGCGCGCGCAGCGCGACACGCGCCCGTGCCCAGAGCCAGCAACAGTGCCCGACGATTCACGGCTTTTTTAATGCCTCCCAATCCTCCCAGTAATCGTACAAATCACGGGCAGTCATCAGCCAAATCACTAGCTTTTTCGTGGTCAACGCGGCTTCACCGCGGCGCATCAACTTTTGACGTACGTTGGGCCCTCCGCCGTAACTCATCACGAGGTCCAGCGGCTGGCCGAGCCCACGCGCGACGTGCGCGGAGACGCCAGCGTGCTCGGCGTCCGTGAGTTCGTACACCCCGGTAAAGCTGTCGCCCAGCATCACGATCGGACTGTCCGGGTCGTCGTCATAGAGCTGCTTGTCCGGGCGGACCACCTGGTGCGCGAGCAGAGTTTCCGGCGTGTAGTTCTTCTGCTCGGCCTCCGGCAAGCGCGATTGCAGGTCGCCGAAGCGGGTGAACGACGTCTCCTTCTCGGTGAAGGATTGCGAATGCTGCGCTAGCTTGGCAAACCACGGGTACTTCTTGATTCGAGCGCTGAGTAGCTCCGCGGCCAGGCGTAGGCCGCGGTCGGTCCAGTGCGTGTCTTGGTGCTGGAATAGCCACGGATCGCCCGCGCTGGGCTTCTGCGTCTTTGCCGCCAAGAAGGCGGGTAAGAGGTCGAGCACCTCGACACCCTGTTTGCTGAGGCTGGCGATGAATTTGCGCCCGTACGGATTGATGACTTGGCCGGACAAGCTCTCGAACTGGGGCGCGAACTCCTCCGGATAAATTTCGAGCTTGTCCGGTACGGGCACGAACAAGAGATCAACGCCTTGCGACTCGAGCTCCTTCTTGAACTCGAGGATCGCAGGCATCGGGTTCTTGCCCCGGCGCTGCTGCTCCAAATCACCCCCGGCCACGTACTGGAGGCCATTCTTGTAAAACAAGAAGCCGTCTTTGCCGGCGAGCGCCTTGGTTTTACCGGGCAATGCCTGGATGCGTTTTTTCAGCGCAGCCCGGAGCGGAGCAACTCGTGCCACCCATTTGCCCCAATCCCCGTCGCCTTGGGTCTCGAGCTCGTGGGCAATGGCCCGAGCGGTTGGCTCCGGGTTCGGGGTTGGTTTGCTGGTCGGGAGCTTGGGCCCGCGCGTTGCGCTCTTGGTCGAGGCGCTGCCCGCGGTGTCGCCCACGCCGTCGATGAGAAACACGTTGTACGTCGGCTTACCTTGCGGCTTACCGCGCAGCACGATCACCGGCTTATCGAAGGTTTTGCCAGCGAGCTCTTGCTTGATGTTGGCCTCGGTTTGTTCGTCCGGCCAAGTGCTACCGACGGGCATCAAATCCGTATTGAACGAAGGGTACCAGTACGAGGAGAGCTGATTGGCCCAGGCCTTCACTTCCGCCGGGCCGAGCACGGTCCCCTGATAATCCTTTTGGATGGCATCAATCAGCGCTTGGTTGGCGGCACTCGGGACGACTTTACCGTACAGCTCAGGGAAGCCGTCTCCGTCCTGATCCGAGGAGCTTGAAAACGGGGTAAACCAGGGCTGAAACTCGACTTTGCCCCATATTTCGAGCGGACCGGTAGGAGGCGCATGGAGATACAGCTCGCTCAGCGCCTGCCCGGAGCTTCCGGGCGGCAGAGTCATGCCCCATTTTTCGTCGTGGACTGCGGCGCCGACGGCGGCGAATGCGGCAGCACCTTGCACCTTGTGACTTTGTAGAAACTCAGACAACGGCGCGAAAGCGAGGGGCTGGGCGCGCTCTTCGGCGGTGAGCGGGAGCTTGTCGAAATCACTCGTCAGCGTGCTGGTGTCTAGCTGGCCGGCGAAAGGGCGTGCGGTGTTCGGTTTCAGGTTTGCGGCCAGCGGGGTTTCCGGTTCCGGGTCCGCGATCATGAAGTTTGCGTGATACGCGGCGTAATCCAACGCTGCTCGGGTCGGTGTTTTGACCCGACGGACCCAGACCTGTGATCTCGTGCGCTGGTAGTCGGTGTTCAGCGTCGTCGCGTAGGCGCTTTCAGCGCCGGACGCCTTTGGCGCCCCGCCCCGAGGAAACTGTGCCCCACCTGGGTGGCAGCTCACGGCCAGGAATAGGGCCAGCCCGACTGCACGCACGCGGCGTTCAAGTCCCAGCATAGCGACCCCGGCGGAAGTTCCACATGACGCGCAGGACGCGTAACCCGTAGCTGATTGGATTCAAGTGAGAGACCTCAGTGCCATAGTGAGTGGGGATTGGCGCTTCACCGACTGCGAGCTGGCGCGCGCGCGCGCTCGCGATGACCTCGAGATCGAAGTCGAAGCTGTTCGATAGCGCGCGGAACGGCAGCCTTAGCGCGCGCCGGCCGTAGATCAGGTAGCCGCTGTGATAGTCGGTCATGTTCAGGTGCAGCGTGCGGTTTTCGATTTGATTGAGTGCGGCGTTAGCCAGGTACTTGTACAGCGGCATGCCACCGGCGAGCGCGGTGCCCGAGGCAATGCGCGAGCCTTGTAGCAAGTCCAAAGCACGAGCGCGCAGCGTGCCGCACAAATCAGGCAGCACCTCCGGGCTGTATTGCCCATCGGCGTGCACGCAAGCAACCAGCTCCGGCTCATGCGCGCGGGCGGCTTGCAAGCCGTCTTTCATGGCCGCGCCGTAGCCGCCATTCTGCGGGCGATCGATCACTGTAAGAGGGCAGCGGGTGAAGCGCGCCTGGCGAATGCTCTGCGCGGTGGCATCCGTACTCCCATCGTTGACGATCACCACGTGCCGGAGTTCCCCCAAACCGAGTTGCGCGATGCGTTGCAGCACGCCGCCGATGTGCGCTGCCGCGTTGTATGCGGGAATGACAATCACCACGCTCATGCTTGCAGCGCTGCCCCGTAGGGGAGCTCGACAGGTTGCGCTGCGACGCGCGCTCCGTAGCGCTGCACGTAATCCAGCACGATGCCAGGCAGCATGCCCGCTAAGCTCTCGGTCGGCTCCCAACCCAGCAATTGGCGCGCTTTCGTGATGTCCGGGATGCGTTCGCTCGTGTCGTCGTAGCCTGGCCCGTAGAAATCCGCAGCGGAAACGTGCTCGAAGCGCGCCTCCGGCGTGCCAGGTACCAGCGCCGCGTAGGCGCGCGCCATCAACTGGGCGAGGTGAGCCACGCTGCGGTTGTTGCGTGGATTACCCAGGTTGATGATCTGCCCGTTACACCTCGCCGGTTGCGCGACCACGCGGCATACCGCTTCGACCATGTCCGTGATGGACATGAAGGCGCGCTTCTGCTCGCCGCCGTCAACGAGTTGTAGCGGCTCGCCGCGCAGCAGCCGACCCATGAAGCAAGCGAGCACGCGCGGCGTGCCTTCGCCATCTATGCCCGGCACGTAGTCCATGCGCGAGCCAATCGTGTTGAACGGGCGAATGATCGTGAATGGCAGCTGATCGCGCTGGCCATGGGCCCAGATCACGCGCTCCAAGAGTTGCTTCGCGCAGGCGTAGCTCCACCGTTCACGGTTGATGGGCCCCAAGAGAAAACACGACGAATCTTCGCTCATTTCGCTGGTTGGGTCGCCGGCCGCGTCGAGCGCGCGCCGGCCATAGACCTCCGCCGTCGAAAAATGGATCAAGCGCACGCCCCGCGTCGCGCATGCGCCGACCAGCGGCAATAGGTGCGTGAAGTTGGCGTCGATGACCTCGAGCGGCACGGTCGAATAAAGAGCGGGGTTGCACAGCGCGGTCAACGACAGCACCACTCGTGAGCGACTCGTGAGCTCAGCCACCAAGTTGGGATCGTTGACGCTCGCTTGGATGCGATTCACGCGCGGGTCCGTGCACTCGAGCTTGTCGAAATTCAGATCGACCGCGTCGACTTCGCAGCCGAAGCGTTGGAGCAGCCCGGGCACGAGATGCGACCCGATGAAGCCGCCCGCGCCCAAGATTGCGATGCGCTCGATGCTCACGGCTTAGCTTTCTTATGCTTCTTGCTGCCTCCTGCCGGCTTCTTGACCGGTGTCTTTTCGGTCTCGACTGGCGCACTTTCCGTTGCCGGCGCGGCGCTCTCGCTCTCGGCCTTCTCGCTAGCGGCCTTCTCGCTTGCGGCGGCTGGAGCGGCGGACGGGATGAAGATGTCCGGCCAACGATCGTTGCCGGAGTTGTAAGTCAGGCGCACCGCTTTATCGAAGGGCGAGCCGACTTCCCACAGGTAGATCTCGTAGTCGGCGGTGTCGTGATCGTGCCCGCGCTGGGTGATGCCCCAAACCAGCCATTTGCCGTCCCTGGACAGCTGCGGGA
>JBDTYJ010000082.1:0-17597 GCA_040005755.1 Pseudomonadota bacterium | reverse complement strand
CAACGAGGAGCTGTCCACCGTCAACACGCAGTTGCGCGCAAAGATGGAAGAGCTGCAGAAGGCGAGCGGCGACCTGCGCAGCCTGCTCGCGAGCACGAATATCGCGGTGATCTTTCTCGACTCGCAGTTCCGCATTCGCCGCTACACGCCTGCGGCCAGGACCCTGGTGGAGCTGATTGGCTCGGACGTAGGCCGACCTTTGAGCGACATGGCAAAAAAGTTCGTCGATCCGGATCTGCTGGCTGATTCTCAGCTAGTGCTCGAACGCCTGGTGCCGGCAGAGCGGGAAGTGCGCGGCAACGACGGCTGCTGGTACACGCGCCGTGTGCTGCCGTACCGGACGGCGGACGACCGCATCGAAGGTGTCGTGGTCACCTTCGTGGATATTTCCGATCGCAAACGCGCCGAAGACTTTGCGGCGCGGGCTCGTCGGCGTCGCGGTCACCCGCTCGCGCTTCGTGGCAACAGCTTGCATGCCGTCAGCAATCTGATGATTTCCGCCAAGGACATGCGCGGCGTGTTTCGGGAAATCCTGGACGCGGCCTTGGATCTCCACGCCACGGATCTCGCGGATGTGCGCCTCTACGATCGAGCCTCTGGTACGCTGCAGGTCACGGTGCAGCGAGGCTTTTCGGAAGCGACCGCGGCGGGCTGGCAGGCGCTGAATTTCGCGGATTCGAGCGCGCCGCCCGTGTGCGCCTTGCGTGATCACCGGTCCATCGCGGTGGTGGACACTGATCGGGATCTCGCGCCGGCCTCCGCCTCGTTTTTGGAGCAGTGTCAGGCCAGCGGCGTGCGCGCCTTACAATGCTTCCCGCTGGTCGCGCGCAACGGCGAGATTTTTGGCACGTTGACCGTGTTCTTTCGCGAGCCGCGCCAGCCCGACGACCGCTCCACGCGCATCACGGAATTGCTGGCCCGACAGGGGGCGGACATCATCGAGCGGATGCGCATCGAGGAAGAACGCGCGCGCGTCTTGCGCAGCGAACAACTGGCCCGGCGCGCGCTGGATGACGCCGCACTAATGAAAGATGAGTTCCTGGCCATGCTCTCGCATGAGCTGCGCACGCCACTGTCGGCGATTCTGCTCTGGGGAAGAATGATCCGCAGCGCGACGCTCGGTCCGGAGGAACTGAACCAAGGCATTGATGCGATCTTGAGCAGCGCGGAAACACAGGCCAGGCTGATCGATGACTTGTTGGACAGCTCACGTACCGCCGCAGGCAAGCTGCAGTTGGAGCTGGGGGAAACGGACCTCGTTGAGCTAGTCCGCTCGGTCATTGAACAGAATGAGCCGGCAGCGCGCGCGAAGGATCTGCGTGTGGAATCCCAATTGAATCCCGCTGCTGGCGTGGTGATCGCGGACGGCACCCGCATTCGCCAGGTGGTGTGGAATTTGCTGATCAACGCGGTGAAGTTCACGCCCGACGGCGGTCGGATCTGCGTCTTTTTGGACCGCGTTGACGATGAAGCTCAGATTCGGATTTCCGACACTGGAGCCGGCATTTCGGCCGAGTTCTTACCCAACGTCTTCGACCGCTTCCGCCAGTATGAGGCCTCACTCACACGCAAATATGGCGGGCTCGGGCTCGGACTTACGATCAGCAAGCAGCTCGTTGAAATGCACGGCGGCACCATCCGCGCCGAAAGTGCGGGGCTTGGCCAGGGCTCCACGTTCACCGTCACCTTACCGCTGCGCGCCTTGAATCGCAGGAACCTTGGCCGCGGGCCAGCGCAGAACCCGGCCTGGACCGAGGCCGCGTTGAACGGCCAGAAGATCCTGTTGGTCGAAGACGACCCGGAAACGCAAGCGGCGCTCGCGGCCCTGCTACGCCAGGCGGGCGCGAGGGTCACCACGGCCGCGACTGGCCGCGAGGCGCTAACGGCCTACGTTGATTCAGCACCGCAGATCTTGCTCGGTGACCTTGGCCTGCCGGACTTCGACGGTTACGCGTTGCTCGACCGCATCCGCGCGATTGAGCGCGAGCAGCGCCTGCCGAAGGTGCACGCGGTCGCGCTCTCCGCCTACGCCCGCGAGAAGGATCGCGTGAAGTCCACCCAGGCAGGCTACAGCACACACCTCGCCAAACCGGTGGATGCGGATGAGCTGATCGGCGCATTGGTGGGGCTGCTCACAGGAGATAACGATGAAAGTGAAGCGCGCTGAGTAAGCGCTTCCGGGGGTCGAGCATCCAGGTTCACGTGGCACAATGTGGCGCGCGCTGCCGCCACGGTGCCGCATCTTGCCCTTCACGAGCGCGTAAAGGACCCGGGGCCCGCAACACCGCGATCATCCTGCTTCCGCCCGTAGGACGGCACATGCCTTGCACTGAACAATCCACGCTCGACGGGGCAAAGGAGTGAATTGGAAGCCAGCGACGGAAAGCGAGTCTTGCATCACGATAGGGAACCACGCGCCGCTCTTGCCGTGCTGCGCCGCGCGCGAGAAGAAAGCGTGAACGCCGGTCTGCCCGTCGCTTCATCGTTGGACGCGGATCCCGAGCTGACGCGCCGGCTGCTAGAGAGCGAGCTGCATGACCCGCATTCAGTGCTGGGACCGCACCCCGCGTTCTTGGGTGAAGAGCCGGGGTTGATCGTCCGCTGCTATCAGCCCTTGGCCGTTGCGTGCACGCTCCTCGAAGGTACGGCCGCACGCCCCATGCAAGCGCTCGCTGGCGGCCTATTCGCGGCATTTTTGCCAGAGGTCGAGCCCAGCGTGAGCTACCGGCTGCGCTTCACGTTCGCCGACGGCTCGACGCAAGAACGCGAGGACCCGTATCGTTTTGCACCGACTCTTAGCGACTACGATCTCTATTTGATCGCTGAGGGCTCGCACCGAAGGTTGTGGGAGGCGCTGGGCGCCAACGTTCGGACCGTTGGGGAGGCGCGAGGCACTCGCTTCGCGGTGTGGGCACCCAGCGCGCGCCGGGTCAGCGTCATCGGCGCTTTCAACGGTTGGGACGGGCGCGTGCACCCGATGCGTTCGTTGGGTTCGAGTGGTGTGTGGGAGCTGTTCATCCCCGGCATTGACGAGAGTGCTCTATACAAGTTCGAAATCAAGACGAGTGCTGGGCAACTGCGGGTAAAAACCGATCCGATGGCCCGGCAGGTCGAGCTCTCGCCGGGCACCGCGAGCCTCGTCACGAGCTCACAGTACGTGTGGGGCGACCAGGCTTGGCTAGAGGCGCGAACGGCTGAGCCGCCACTCCGGCGCCCCCTGGCGTTTTACGAAGTTCACTTGGGCTCCTGGGCTCGCGTGCCGGAGGAAGACAACCGGATGCTCACTTACCGTGAGCTCGCGGTGCGGCTTGTCGAGCACGCCAAGCGCTTCGGCTTCACGCACCTCGAGCTGATGCCGATTGCCGAGCACGCCTATTACCCGTCGTGGGGCTATCAGACCACGGCCTATTTTGCGCCGAGCGCGCGCTACGGCTCCGCCGATGACCTTCGCTACTTCGTCGACTATTGCCATCAACACGGCGTGGGTGTCGTGGTCGACTGGGTGCCCGCTCATTTCCCCAAGGACGACTCCGCGCTGCGCCGCTTCGACGGCTCTGCACTGTACGAACATGAAGACCCGCGCCGCGGTGAGCACCCGGATTGGGGCACGCTCATCTTCAACCTAAGCCGCCGAGAGGTCCGCAACTTCCTGATCGCTAACGCGTTGTACTGGCTGGAGGAATTTCACCTGGATGGCCTACGCGTGGACGCGGTGGCATCCATGCTTTATTTGGATTTTAGCCGCAAAGAGGGGGAGTGGCTGGCCAATGCTTTCGGCGGCCGGGAAAACTTAGAGGCCGTGTCATTCTTCAAAGAGTTGAACGAGCTGGTGCACCTCACCGTGCCGGGCGCATTCACGGTGGCAGAAGAATCCACCGCTTGGCCAGGCATCACGCGGGCTCCGAGCGAAGGCGGGCTGGGCTTTGATTTCAAATGGAACATGGGCTGGATGCACGACACCCTGCACTTCTTTGCCCAAGATCCGTTGTTCCGTAAATACTCACTGGACCAGCTCACTTTCGCGATGGTTTATGAGTTCACCGAGCACTTCATCAACGCCATCTCCCATGATGAAGTGGTCTACGGCAAACGCTCGCTGATTGAGAAGATGCCGGGGGATCCGTGGCAGCAGCGCGCCAACTTGCGCTTGCTGTTCGTTTACCAGTACACACGCCCCGGTAAGCAACTCCTGTTCATGGGCGCTGAGCTCGCCCAGCGCAGGGAATGGAACGTCGACAGCAGCTTGGACTTTCATCTCGAGCGCGAGCCCGAAGGCGAAGCCACGGAAGCGTTCTTGTCGGAGCTCGGCAAACTGTACCTACGGACACCCGCGTTGTGGCGCGGTGATGGCGAGCCCACGAGCTTCGAATGGCTCGTGCGCGACCACGAAAACACCGTGTTGAGCTACCTGCGTAGAGATGGTCGCGAATGCGCCATCGTCGTATTGAACTTCACGCCGGTCCCGCGCACTGACTATCGCGTTGGTGCGCCGGCAGCGGGCCGCTGGAAGCAGCTGTTGTCCAGTGATGATGTGCGCTTCGGTGGCAGCGGTTTCGGCCGGGCAGGGAGCTTGCAAACGGAGCCTGTCAGCATACACGGCCAAGCCCAGTCACTGCGGCTGGATGTGCCGCCGCTGGCTGCGCTGGTCCTCACTTTGTGCTCGGAAGCCGGGTAAGAACGCGCCAAGCGTGCCGATTCATCCGGAATGGGCGCGGCCGTCACAGACGCTAACCCGCTAACGCTGCTTGTTGATGACGGTGAGTGGCCGCCTTGGCTAGCGCGACATGTAAATCCTCTATCGAAACAGGCTTGGTGAGGTGTACGTCGAAGCCGGCGGCCATGGCTTTCTTGCGATCGTCTGGCGTGCCCCAACCGGTAAGCGCGATCAGCGCGGTCTCGCGCAACCGGTCATCGGCGCGTAGGCGCTCTGCCAGCTCATAGCCAGTCATACCGGGCAAACCGATGTCTAAAATGGCGATATTCGGCCTGAAGGTCCGGGCTGCTTCAATGGCCGCCGGTCCGTCGTACACTGTCTTGGTCTCGAAACCTGCGTTGCGTAGCATCAAACTGAGCAGGTCCGCGGCGTCGTCGTTGTCGTCCACCACCAAGATGCGCTGGGCTTTCGGATGCGTACCGGAAACCGCACTACGGCGCGCAGGGGGTTTGAAAGCGGCACTGGCCAGCGGTAAACGAACGACAAACGTGCTGCCCTGGTTCAACCCCGGGCTCTGGGCCTGTACCGTGCCCCCGTGCATTTCAACCAGCCGCTTCACCAGCGCGAGCCCGATGCCCAGGCCGCCTTGAGAGCGATCCAGCTGGCGGTTCACCTGATTGAACATGCCGAACACTTCCTGCAGCGCGTTTGCGGGGATGCCAACGCCGTTGTCACGCACGCTGATCAGCACGTATTTCTCTTCGCGCGCTACAGATAGCCAAATTTGCCCCCGGTTCGAGGTGTACTTGGCGGCATTGTTCAGCAAGTTGCTGAGCACCTGCGCGAGCCGCGTTTGATCACCGTCGAGAAACAGCGCTTCATGGCTCAACGTGCTGCTGAAGGCGTGCCCCGCACGCTGAATGGCCGGCCACGCCGCTTCGATCGCCGATTCGACTACCGAGGAGACCGCGACGCGCTCGCGCTTGAGCTCCAGCTTGCCCAGGGTGATCCGCGAAACATCCAGCAAATCATCGATTAACCGCACCATGTGGCGCACTTGGCGTTGCATGACCGAGAGCGTGGGCCGGGCCTGCGCGGGGTCATGTGCCTGCAGCAGGAGTGACAAGCCCGTGCTGATCGGCGCCAACGGGTTACGTAACTCATGCGCTAGAGTGGCCAAGAACTCGTCCTTGAGTCGGGACGCGGTCTGCAGCTGCTCGGTTTGCGCGGCTAGCTCGGTCAGCGCAGCGCGCAGCTTCGTATCTTGTGCGGCGAGCTCCTGCGCTTGCCGGTCGCGCTCTGCCATTGCGTCGCGGATCTTGTATTGGCTCTGACGCGCGCGCAGGGCGGAACGCAATGCACCTACCAATGGCCGAGGGCGAGCTGGCCGCTCGACCAAGATCACGCCGCTGTAGCCGCCCAGCTTACCGAACTGAGCCTGCTCGCTCGTACCGTCGCGCGCGATCACCAGGGCGGGCAGCGCGGACCAATTCGGCTGCTCTCGCAGCGCGCTCTCGATGTTCTTTTCCGTATCCAGAGCCAAGAGTTCGTCAGTGAGCAAAACCGCTGCGGCACCGCGGCGGAGCTCTTGGCTCAGCTCCGGGACGCTGCCGCACGGAATCGCGATCAGCCCGGCTTCAGTCAGGAGGTGTACGGCGCGCTCCGTATCGCGAGCGCTCGGCATGAGCACCAGCACTCGCTCCTCCAACTCTGGCGCTAGCGAAGCCATCAGTCCGTGGCCTGCGGGTTCCGCGAACCGATGGCGTCCGGGCCCAGAAAGCTTCCGTCGAGATACTCCGGTACACCGGTCATGATGCCGCGAAAGTGCCGGAGCGGCTCACCGACATCGAAGCCGGTAGAACCAATGGTCAGCTCGCGAATGCTCCGTTCGTGTGGCCCGGTGCGTTTCTTGAAGACACTCAGCGCTTGGTGCACTTCACCCGCGGCTTCGTAGTACCTAAATAGCAGCACGGAATCGGCCAAGTAGCTAACGTCGATGCCGTTCAGTGACGTGGCACCCGCGACCATTCCCTGTTGAGCGACGACAATGATCGTCAGCACCCCCTTTTGATTGAGGTACGAAAATAGCTCATGCAGGTGCGCGTTCAGTGAGCGTTCTTCCGGCATGGCGTTCAAATAGCCGTTCAAGCTATCAATCACGATTACCTGCGCGCCTTCATCGACAACGCGACGAACTTCCTGCGCGAAGGCGCCTGGTGACAGCTCCGCCGGGTCCACCTGTTGTACGTACAGCTTGCCTTCATCTTGGTAGGCCCGAATGCCGCCGTGTTTGGGCGCACACAGCTTTTCGGAACGCTCCAACAACGTGTTCGCCACCTCGTCGAAGGCGTACACGGCGGCGCGCTTGCCCGCCCGCAGCGCCTGCACCACGAATTGCATGGCGGTGGTGGATTTGCCGCAGCCAGCGGGGCCCAGTAGCAGCGTGGTGGAACCAGAGCTCAGCCCGCCCTCGAGCATTGTGTCCAGTCCCGCGACGCCGCTCGGCATCAGCTCTCGCGGAAAAGAGGCGTGATGCTCGCTCGCGACGAGCCGCGGGTAGATGACCACGCCGCCTCTCACGATGTCGTAGTCGTGAAAGCCTTCACGAAAGCTGCCGCCGCGTACTTTGGTGACGAACGCGCGGCGCCGCGCACGCCCATAAGCGGGCATGGTGCGTTCCAGCACGATGTTGCCGCCGACCAAGCTCTCCGCGGGCAGACCGGGAAAGGGGGAGCTACGGTCGTCCAAGAGCATGGCGGTGGCCCCGTGGCGCGCGAACAATTCTTTCAAGGAAAGTAACGTTCGGCGATAGCGCAGCGGCTCCCCAGTCAGCAAACGCAGCTCGGACATGCCATCGAAAACGATGTGTTGCGGGCGCACGCGCTCGATCTCTTCTTTGACCGTGCGCATCAAGTCTGAGAGCTCGGTGTCTGCGGGGTGGAACACCGACACCTTGCTGTGTTGTTCCAGATCCGCCTCCGATCGGGTCAAATCACGCAGCTCGAGGCCTTCCATCGACCAGCCGTGTGAGCTACAAGCATTCTCCAGATCCACTCGGGATTCGGTGAGCGAGATGTAAAGGCAGCGCTCGCCGGCAGCGCGCCTCGCCTGCAGAAACTGCAAAGCGAGGGTGGTTTTGCCCGAACCGGGGTCGCCTTGCACCAGATAGAACCCGCCCTGCAGCATGCCGCCGAGCAAAATTAGATCGAGCCCGGCCACCCCAGTTGGCACCAGCGGAGGCGAGGCCTTGGCCGACCTCTGTACACTGCTCTGTGCGCTCATATTCAAGGTCTACGAGCATTTGGCGATTGAGCCAATCGCTAAGCTCTAACGTTCATTCGCCGGTCGGCGGGGGCAAATCGCCTCATCGCTGCGACACGGAGTGCTCTCGTGCGTCCTGTTCATGGATCCTTGTCGCACTCGAAGGATCTTCGTTTTGCTTCCGTGTGTGGCGCGCGCTGCGTGCAATTTGTGGCGCGTTTGTCGCGTTCATTGATTGCGCTGGAAAGCAGCTAGCGTACGCCCGCGGCCACGAGTCGCATGCCCTGCGCGCGACTCGGAGTCGGGAAATCGCGTTGGCGCTGGTCGCCATGCCGCCCCCGCGTTCTCAAGCGAGCGCGAAAACCAGGCAAGTATTACTCGGGAGCTCGAAGCGCAAGCCGTCGTGGCTAGCGGCGCCTGATGACATCAGTAGCCGCGCGTGAGCGGCCGCCGCATCCGCGATCGCCTCGCAAGAAACAGGCTCGTTGCTGGTCAGCAACAACAAACGCTTCCCCGCCGCGTTTTCAGAACGCACCCAGAGCGCCTTGCCGTGAACCCCCGCATGAACGACGGTTGGCCGCCGCAACACGGGATCCTCACGGCGTAACTTCAGCGCGCGCTGGTGGAATTCAAACGACTGCCGTTTAAGCGGGTCGCTTTGCTGGTGCAGCCTGCATCTCGCAAAAGTGGCTTCCGCCTGAGGGTCGGGGAGCGCCTGTGCTCCGCCTTGCCCGAACGCGGCGAACTTCCCGAACTCCTTAGCTCTGCCTTTGGTGACTGCCTCGCCGAGCTCACCCGTGTGGTCGGTAAAGTATAAGAATGGCTCGTCTGCGCCGGATTCTTGGCCCATGAACAACAGCGGTGTTGCAGGCAGAAGCAGCCACAGCAACGTGAGGGCACGCACCGGTTGCTCATCGCCCAAGTGATGAAGCCGTTCGCCGAATGCTCGATTGCCGATCTGATCGTGGTTTTGGAGTGCATACACGAAGCGCTCCCGCGGTAGCCCTTCGCAAGGCTTGCCGCGCGGCCGCCCCGTGGGCGGAAACACCTGGCCATCGAACAAATGAATGCGCTCGATCACCCGTGCTAACTCCGCTAGATCGCCTTGGTACCCGGAGTAGTAGCCGTCTCGCTCTGACGTCAGCAGAACATGAACCGTGTGGTGGAAGTCGTCGCTCCACACCGCATCAATGCCGTGCGCAAATAGGGAAGCGGGGTCATTGCGATCGTCCTCGGCCACCAGGAAGGCGGGCGGCGAACAACTCCGCGCCACACTGGCTAAGTCTTGCAACACGTGAGGGTCACCTCCGGGCTCGAGCTCGTGCACTGCGTCCAGGCGCAGCCCGTCAAAGCCTACGTCTTCCAGCCAATAACGCGCGCTATCGATAATTAAGCGCCGGAAAGGTTGCTTGTCGAAGGCCGGTGCTCTGCCCCACGGGTTATCTCGCTCGCTGTCGAAGTAGCTGTCGGAAAAGCCCGCTAGGTAGTTCCCGTCTGGGCCCAAATGGTTGTAAACGACGTCCAAGATGACGCTCAAGCCCAGGCCGTGCGCTTGGTCGATCAGCTCAGCCAGCTCCTGCACCGTGCCGTACGCGGCAAGGGGAGCGAGCAACGCTACGCCGTCGTAACCCCAGCCGCGCGTTCCTGGGAAGGCGGCTACGGGCATCAGCTCCAGCACCGTGACCCCTAGGCGCGCGAGCTCTGGCAGCCTCGCCGCCGCCGAGCGAAAGGTACCATCGGGAGTAAATGTCCCGATGTGTAATTCGTAGAAGACCTCACCTCGGGCGAGCTCGATGCGCCGCTTCGGGTGCTGGCCGCGTTTGGGCTTGTCTACAATTTCCGCGAGCCCATGCACACCTCGGGGCAGCGCGCGCGCGTACGGGTCTACCGCGGGCTTGCCATCGAGCAACACTTCATAGAGGGCGCTAGCGCCGACGCCATGCGCGAAGCCCACGCGCAGCTGGGGATCCGAGGGATCAGGGTCCAGTTGCAGTTCGCCTCGGCAGTGAGCGCGTTCGTCGGTCCAACGGATCGCGATTGCAACACTTTTGTCGGACCAAACGGCGAACTGTGTGCCTCCCTGGCGGGGCCACGCGCCCAAGCGGTGTTGTTCCGTCATCGTCACTTCCAGCCGCTCCTATCTTGGCGCATCGCTCGTGATAGGCCAGGCGTTGAGCGAGTTGACGCACGCTCAAACCGTGCGTCCTCGCTGCAAAGGTCGAACCAAGTCGCGCTTGCGCAGTCCCAGCGGGCGGCGATGTATTCGTGAGGCGGCGACCGCGCCTCGTGGTGTGCATTTCGCCACGCGCAGGCTCGGGCGTGAGGCAACGCGACTGGGCCGAAGCGCGCGAGACTCGCGCACCGCGCTGGCACCGGTTAAGTTTTCCGCTCCAAGCGAGGCGTCAAGCGTCAAGCGTCAAGCGTCGAGCTCGATCACGAAGGCGTCGTCGCCAAGGATGGGCAGGCGGCCACTGACCTTTTCCTGCTCGCGGAATGGGTCGCTCGCGATCACGACGCGGCCGCGCAGTTCGCCCAGCGAAAAATCGTGGGAGCGTGTGCCGAGGTTCAGGACAATCAAGAAGCGACGCCGTTCATGGCGGCGAATGAAGGCCAGCAGATCGCCCTGGCCGGCCACAGGGATGTACTCGCCCAGGTGCAGTGCCTGCTCCTTGCGCCGAAGCTCGATGAGCCGCCGGTACAGGCACAGCAGGGAGCTCTGGTCCGCCTGTTCAACTTCTACGTTGCAGCGTTGCGCGTCAAGGCCCACCGGCAGCCAAGGCGAGCTTGCGCTGAAGCCCGCCACCGGCCCCGGCGACCACTGCATGGGCGTCCGTTGCGGGTCACGGCTTAGGCCAACATTCTTCCCTTGAGGGTCTTCCGCCTGGTCCGGCGAGATCACGCCGTCACGCATGCCGATTTCATCGCCATAGTAGAGCGTCGGCGTGCCGCGCAGGGTGAGCAGCAGCACGGCGGCTACTCGTGCTTGCGCGCGGCCGACTCGGCTCGCCACGCGCGGCTGGTCGTGATTGCCAAGCACCCAATTGGGCCATGCGCCCACTGGCAGCGCGCCCTCATACTCTGCGATCGCAGCTGCGATGCGCTCCGCTTGCCAGGGCAGCGTGATGAGCTGGAAATTGAACGGTAAGTGAGCGCCTCGTTGATCAACACCGTAGTAGGCAACTAGGCGCTGCACGGGCAAGTACACTTCACCGATCAGCACGCGCGCGTCATAGCGGTCCAACAACGCGCGCATTTCCCGGACTATTTCATGGACCTCGGGCTGGTCCGTCGAATACACGGGCAAGAGAGAGTTGTACGGGGTCTGCGCGGGAGTGAAATCCGGGTTACTCGGGTTGTCGCGGTAGCTGGAATCTTTGATCAAGTGCCAAAGCACATCCACCCGAAAGCCGTCCACGCCGCGGTCGAGCCAGAATTGCATCGCCTCGTACATGGCCCGCCGCACTTCGGGGTTGCGCCAATTGAGGTCGGGCTGCTCCTTCAGGAACGCGTGATAATAGTATTGCTGGGTATTGGGATCCAGGGTCCACGCGGGGCCGCCGAATACGCTCAGCCAGTTGTTCGGCGGGTCACCGTTCGGCTTGGGGTCGGCCCACAAGTACCAGTCTCGCTTGGGGTTGCTTCGTTGCGAGCGTGACTCGCGGAACCACGGGTGCTCGCTCGAAGTGTGATTGGGCACGAAGTCGAGGATCACCTTCAGGCCACGCGCATGCGCGTCTGCCAACAGCGCGTCCATGTCTGCCAAGGAGCCGAACAACGGGTGTATATCGACGTAGTTGGCGACGTCATAGCCGTGGTCGGCCATGGGCGAGGGGTACACCGGCGAAACCCACAAGGCGTCCACCCCAAGCCAAGTGAGGTACGAAAGCTTACTGCGAATGCCAGGCAGATCCCCAATGCCGTCCGCCCCGCTATCGGCGAACGAACGCGGGTAAATTTGATACACGATACCGGTTTGCCACCAATCGGCCATTTTCAACTCCGTGCTTGCGCGCCCTGCTCGCCGTTTTGTTCCTGTTTGGGGCCGTAGAGCAGGGTGCAACGCGCGGGCACGACCAGAACCCCGTCGTCTCGTGGGGCGGCGATGCCGTGTCCGTCGTATGCATAGTCCTCGCTGCACCACAGAAGCTGCCACCCGTTTGCATCCGGCGGCGCCAGAAGCGGCTCCGGCGCTGGAGCAAGCGTTAAATCAGCACCGAAATTGCTGATCAGGAGCCGGTCGCCGGTTGGGCAAAGAAAGCGCAGGCACAAGGCGCGCTCGCCGAGCACCGCGCCATGCATGAGGTCCGAACGCCGTTGTCGAAGCGCTGGATCTTCGCGACGCAAGCGCAACAAATCCCGATGCAGCCGGTAGATGGGGGCATGCCGTTCGCGCTCGCTGAAGTCCAGCTTGCAGCGTTCGAAGGTGGAGCGAGCCGACGCAGAGACCTGGGCGGCCCGCCCCTGGTCGGTCGCCATGGTTGGGAACTGCGACAAGAATTCACGGCGGCCCTGCTCGATGCTCGGGAGCAGGCTTGCTTCTTGATCCGTGAAGTACAGGAAGGGCGAGCTTGCGGCGAACTCTTGGCCTTGGAACAACATGGGGGTCGGTGGGGAGAGCAGCATCAACCCGGTCATGGCTCGTAGCTCCGCCGCGCTAGTGCAGCGGTCGATGCGTTCGCCTGGCACTTGATTGGCAACTTGGTCGTGGTTTTGTAGGTAAACCACGAACTGACATGCTCCAATATCCAAAGCTGGCTTACCGCGCGCCTGGTGTTGCCACTGATAGCGCTGCCCCTGGTACAGATAACCCCACTTCAAAGCCGAGATGAGCTCTTGCGGGGAACCAGCGTAGTCAGTGCAATAGGCTTCACGCCGACCGGTGAGCGCAACGCGTGCGCTATGGTGAAAGTCATCATTCCAAACTGCGTCAAGGCCGTAGCCTCCCGATGCGGTACTGCGGAGCAAACTCGGGTCTTGCGGTTCGTTCTCACCCACGATGAACACGGGTTTGCCCAGCACAGCGCCGGCGCCGCGTGCGGCGTCCGTGATCTCGGCCAACACGTGCGGCGTCGTGTCATCGAACACGGACTGCGTGGCGTCCAGCCTCAGACCGTCGAAGTGGAATTCTTCAAGCCAATAGCGCGCGTTTTCGATTACGAACTGCCGTACGGGGCCGTTGTTGGGCCCATCGAAGTTGAACGCTTCACCCCACTCACACTCGTGCGTGCGGCTGAAATAGTCTGGCGAAAAGGCGTGCAGGTAATTGCCGTCTTGGCCAACGTGGTTGTAAACCACGTCCAAAATGACGGCAATGCCGTGCGCGTGCGCCGTGGCGACTAGCTCGCGCAAGTCGTCCGGCGTGCCGTAGACCTCGCTCGGCGCCCATAAATCTACCGAGTCGTAGCTCCAGCCGTACTGGCCTGCGAAAGCCGCAAGCGACATCAGCTCTACTACCGTAATGCCCAGATTGGCCAGCTCCGCTAGCTGTTTGGCCGCCGCGCGGTACGTGCCCTCCGCCGTGAACGTTCCCACGTGCAGCTCGTAAATCACTCGCGCGTCAGTGGGCTCGCGAAAGCCTGCGTCCCGCCACTCGAACTGCTTCGCGTTCACCACCTGCGATGGCCCGTGCGGTCCCTCGGGCTGGAAGCGAGACGCGGGGTCCGGATAGAGGCCGCTGTCCAAGAGCACGGAATACAGCGCGCCCGCCGACAGCTCGTTGAAAAAGCCTGAATGAAATCCGTTCAGCTCGGGGTTGAGCCGCTGGGTTCGCCCGCGGGCAAGCGAGGCCGAGAAGCGCTCCACGATGGCTACACTCTTGCTGTGCGGCGCCCAGACACGGAAGTGGGTGTGCCCCTGCTCCGTGATTTCGGCGCCCACCCCAAACCGCCTTCGCACGTCAGATGCTAGCGATTGCACTCGCGCCACCACCCGGTAGGGCGTTCTTTAGTTTAAGCATCGAAGCAGAAATCTTGGTCAAAGGGCTCCCTATTCCCCAGCGGCGAGCAAAGAAGGTGCGCGCCGCTGGGGATCACGCGCAGGTAGCGCGGCGGTCCGGCGTGCAGAGCGGGCTTACATCCAGCCACCGATAGTTAGGCGGCCGGCGATGGTCGTCGTGCGTGCATCACCTGACAAGTCAGTGTCTAGCGCGGGGCCAAAGCCGATGAAAAAGTGCGGCACCGGGTGGAACATCACCGGTACGAAGACGTTCAGCGCAACGTGGGACCCAGACGCGCCGGTAGAGATCACGGTGTTGGGACCCGCGTTGACGTCGGTTGACACGTTCGTATTGGAGTACGAGAAACCGAGCTTCGGCCACAGGGTGACTCGCTCCGAAAGCGCCAAATTGTAGCCGATTCGCGGGCCAATGGAGAACGTGGTCGAGTGCGCGCCGCTGGCTCTTAGGTAATCCAGCCCGACGAAGCCGCCGAGCGATAGGTCATTGGCAATGAAGTAGTCGACAGCTGGGCGCAGCGTTACCGTCGTCGTGGAACCATCCACGCCGCTCACGCTCGTGGTTCCGATGGATAGGCCGGCATCACTCGATACGGTTAACTGGCCCTTGTCCCCAAAACGCCCGGCCGGTGTATTGGCCGCGACTGCGGGCAGAGCCGGTCGGTCCTGATTGACGTTTGCTCCGGTGCCTTTGCCCGTGACCTCGTCTGAATCCTGCGCGAAAGCTGAGCTGGTAAGAGAGAAGGCAGCGAGTAGGAGGGATGAAGTGGAAATGAAGCAGAACGGTTTCATTGGTACTCCGGGTTGAGATCGTTCTGGAAAGCACACCGCATGCCGACGTCTTGAAGGATCACCGGCCGCGCAACCGTGGCGAGCGTGCACCGCGCGCACGCCTTGCCTTGAAGCGCGGCAAACGCCGCGCGCCGGGAAACGGGCCGCGCAACGAGGTGCGATGCTGGGCTTTGAGCGCCCCACCTGCCCCGACGCACAACGCTGGTGCGAAGTAACGAGCGCGTGGCAGTTGGGCACGCGCTGAGTCGAAGCGGCAGCCTCACTGTCGTCCTCAGGGAGCCGGCACGTGACCGCAGTACAGCAGCGTGTGCGCTGCATGGGCGATTTGACGCATGCTGCGGGCGGTCGTCTTGCACCGAAGCTCAGCAAGCGCGAGCCCCGGGGGCTGGGTGAGTGACGAAGAATGAGCCCGCACCGCCCGGGAAAATGCCGGCTCGGAGTTGACTCGCGTGCTCGCTCAACTTGAGCACCAGGAACGCAACGCCCAAGGCGATGCTGACCAGGAGTGCCCACAGGCAGCGCCGCTTGTGCTGGCCGCGCAAGAGCTCAGCCGAAAGCGCGATTGAGGTGCTGCTGATGAGCAGGAGCGCGGTATTTCAAGCGCGTCGTCTTCGCGACCTGGCTCCGGCGCAGCGAACCCGCGAGCGAGGCATTGTGCCCGTGCTGAGGCGTCCTGATGCGCCTCAGCACCTTCCCCTAATGGGCCTTCAACGGGCGCGCGGGCGCTTCAGCCCGGCGCGCTGCTTTCGTCCTCACGACCGCAATCACACTCAGCTGGGGGCTTGTGGTGTACGCCACAGTCAGGCTCGTGCACGCCATCGCGGCGGCACGCTTCGCAGTCACAATTGAACTTTGGGTCTTCGTTCGTAGCCATGAACACTGGAGAGCACATTCTGCGCCGCTCAGCGCGAGACCGCGCGAGCCGCCCAGACGACTAGCGCAATCACCACGAGTACCGCCACCACGCCGACCCAAACGCCGGCTTTGAAGATGCCACCGATGACCCTGCATCCGTTCAAAGACAGGGCAATGGGTATCAAGGCTAAGGGGCGAGCAAGGCGCGTGGTGATAGCGTTCATGCCCGCGTCAGGGTGCAGATGTCGTGCCCGTGAAGGTCACTCGTCCCAATCAATAGGCTGGCCAGCCGTGGCAGCAGGCTCCGCGTACCACGGATGCTGAGGGGCGCTCGCAGCCCAGCAACGCACCTCACGGCGCGACATTGTTCCGCCCAATGCACGCATCCGCTCGGCTGCGCGGAGCGTCACTTGCTCGCCGCGCTTCGCGCAAGCGACGAGCTGGGATGTAAACTTTCACCTCGCCGCCTTCAGAGGCAATGCGCGGCCCGATCTGAGCCTGCCAAAACGGAGTTCGTACTAGCGCTCGCTGCGCTTCGAATCAGCGGGCGGAAGCAGGCGCAGGACGCCGTGCTCTTGCAGGATGCGCAGCTTGGTGCGCGTGGCGACGGGCAAGCGCTCGAAGTCACTTTCCGTGACTTCATTTGGGCCGCGCCGAATTGCGATTCCTGCGCAGGCCTGAAATTGTTCGGTTGATTCAATTAGCATGGCACTCGCGCTTCGCGCGCCCCTCAGAAACAACGGATCCGAGCACGGCAGACTTGAGTCCTTCACGCATCAAAATGCCCACAGCGGCGCCTAACGGCTCACTCGGCATTGCGATTGCGTTCAAGGTGGTCACACCCAGCTAGTGCTCGCTGGCGCGTAATTTCGTCTACAAAAATCAAATGAAATGTTCCGATGGGAAAATTACCGGTCTGGCGCGTTTCAGGAACCAGTCCCAGTGCAGGATTGTTCCCGTCGCGGATCGCTTGCGCGCGAGAGGAGCCCTGCGCTGAGCTTCGGATCGGGCAGAACAGCGGCATCGCAGGCCGACGCTCTAGCGTGGCCCCCGCTTCTGCGGCTATACAGCTAGGTCCGAATAAAGCGCCCTCCCTGTGAGCTCAGCCCCCTGCGACGGCTCCGCGCGCCGTCAACGAACGTGCTATTCGGGGGCACCTCCGTCGCGACCGAGCAAATCATTTGGCAAGCAGTCTCGAATCCTTACTCGCCGAAGGCGTCATCAGTGAAATCTATGGCCGTCTGAAGAGCGGCAAAGAGGCCGACGTTTACACCGTTTGCTACGGCGACGGCGTGGTTGCGGCGAAAGTTTACAAGGACCGCGCGCAACGGAACTTCAAGAGCAACGCCGCCTACAAGGAGGGCCGCGCCGTGCGCAACACGCGTTCCCAGCGCGCCATGGATCGCGGCTCCAAGTTTGGCCAAGAAGCCGCCGAAGATGCCTGGAAGGCAGCGGAGGCGACGGCGCTGTACAAGCTGCACGGTGCAGGCGTGCGTGTGCCCACTCCGGTGCTCTTCTTGGAAGGCGTGCTGTTCATGGAGCTGGTTCGTGGTCACGACGGCGAACCAGCCCCGCGCTTGATCGACACGGATCTAACGCCGGAGCAGGCGCGCGCTGCGTACATGGACATGCTCGCGCAGCTCGTTCGCATCCTGTCGTGCGATCTCATCCATGGGGATCTTTCGCCTTACAACGTGCTCTGGGCCGCTGGCGGCGCCACCATCATCGATTTCCCGCAGATCGTGTCGGCCGCGCAGAATAGCAATTCCGAATCTTTCTTTGTGCGGGATGCGCGCAACATCCTCGGCCACTTCGCCGCCATCGATCGCAGTTTGCAAGCGCGGCTCAGCAGCGATCCCCGTGAGATCTGGCGCGCGTATCTGCGGCGTGAGCTGACCCCGGAATTTCTGCCCAGCGGGCGCCCACCTGCAGCTGAACCGCGCCGCATCTCCGACCAAGAGCGTCGACCGCAGCAGCACCGGGAGCCGCGCCCGCAACCGGAGCAGGGCCGTGAGCAACGTCCGCCGCAGCAGGGCCGTGAGCAACGTCCGCCGCAGCAGGGCCGTGAGCAACGTCCGCCGCA
>JBDTYJ010000081.1:0-17662 GCA_040005755.1 Pseudomonadota bacterium | reverse complement strand
CCGTCGTTGCCGCCGCTCGCGGCGTGAACCCCGCGATTGCCATCGAGTTTGCGCGACGCGCGATCTTCTCCGATGAGCGACCGACAAGCGCCGAGCTCGACAAAGCCTTCGCTGAGTTGAAGGGCAAGTAGTGGCGGGAGCGAGTGCCAATAGTGGTGGTGGACCGCGCGTCATCATCATCAAGAAGAAGAGCAAGGGTCACGCCGCCCATCACGGCGGCGCCTGGAAGGTGGCTTATGCCGACTTCGTGACCGCCATGATGGCGCTATTCATGGTGCTGTGGCTGCTCTCGCAGACGGACCAGGAAACTCGCGCCGAGCTCTCGGACTACTTTAGAACCGGCGTGTTCACGGGTGCGCCGTCGGTGCTCAACGGCGGTAGCGGCATCCAAGCCAAGGGCTTTTTCGATGTCGTCGGGTCGGCGCACACTCAGCCAGAACAGGTGAATTTCGAGCGCGTATCGCTAGCCGTTCGCGCCCAACTCACCGAGCTCGCCGGGCAAGACGCTCAGGTCAAGCAGCTCAAGGATTCGATCAAAGTCAGCGTCACGGAAGAGGGGCTCTTGATCCAAATTCTGGATGGCGGGCAAAACCTGCTCTTCGACTTGTCCTCATCCGAGCTGAAGCCAAAGCTAATCGAAATCCTACAGTTGATAGCTCCCGTGCTTGCGCGGCTCGACAATCAGATCCAAGTGCACGGCCATACCGATGGCCGGCCGTTCCCCACAGGCTCCGGTCGTTCGAACTGGCAATTGTCGTTCGAACGCGCCGATCGCGCGCGCGCCGTGCTCGAGAAGAGCGGGCTGCGTGAGGGTCAGGTGTCGGGTGTGTTCGCGCACGGCGCCACTGCGCTCATGAACACAGACGAGCCGTTCGCACCCGAAAATCGACGGCTGTCGATCTTGGCTGTACGCAAGGGCATGGAGAAGGCCGCCGCGCGCGGCACCGCCATCAACGGGGCAAAGGACGAACCCGCGGCCAAGCCCAAAGCCCCGCTGTTGCGGCTTACTCCGCCCGTCAAAAAAGCCGACGAAAAAACCGAGGAGTGAGCCGCTGCCGTGCGCCGTTCGCCATACGGCTCAGCACCACTTCACGCGCAGCTTGTAGGTCACCTTCGAGCTGCCACGTGCTGGCACTTTGATGTCGAAAGAGAACGTGCTCGCGTCCTTCTTCGTGGCGGCTTGACTGGACGAAACGAGCGTCCAGTCAGCCCCCACGGGCTCATAGTCCTCGACTTGGACCGCACTGTCCTTGTGATTGCGGATCTCGATTTCCCAGGCGCTTTCAGCGCTGCATTCGCCGAGCTCATGCCACTCGGTCTGTTTCCTGTCGCCCACGACATCGAACGCGTCACCCATCTTCACGCGTAGTTTTTCATCGCGCGGCGTGTGGTCAATCGCATCCTCGCCGACGAATTGCTTGGCGCCGCTCTTGTCCGCCTTGTACACGCGCAGCGTTCCCTTGGGCAGCGGCATACCCAAGTGATTCGCTTCGCTGTTTTGAATGTCCAAGTACACGCCGACCTTCTGGTTCGCTAGCACCTGGCCATACTGACCGCGGAACCAATACTGTTGCCCGAAGAAGAGCAGCTTCTTGTTCACGCCGACGCCAGGGGCCTGCAACAGGCTGACCTGCTTCTGCTCGTTCTGCAGCACGTTCGTTGGGCGTTCCAGCGAGTACAGGTGATACTCGAATAGCCCTTGTTCCTGAAACTGCACGGCAGCACGCGCTGGCTTGGCCATGACGCCGCCCATGGCCCTTTCGTCCAATTCTGGCTGCACGCGATTTACGTCGCCCGCGACCAACTTGAGCTCCGCATTGTTGTAGCTCGCGCCCGAGCGATTCACGAGCGTGACCCAGCCCGTCAAATCCCCCTTTTTCTCAGAGTCATCGACGACCAAGACGTAATCCGCTGACCAATTCAAATTCTGGGTCAAATACGTCACTTCCACGGTTTGCTTGGGCGCGGCGCTGTCCACCAGCCACATCAACGTGGGCTTGGCGATCAAGTTGTCCGGCACTTCGGCAAACGCGAGCCGCCCAGGATAGCCAAACGTGATCTCGTTGTTGATCTTGAGCACCTGCCCGTCCGCGACAGACAATAGCTCCGCATCGACCACGTCCTCTTTCCCGGTTTGCTCGTGATAACGGTACGCGCGCACGCGCTTGCCTACGTACTTCTCGAGCAAGGTTTGGGGCGTCAGCAAATCATAGCGGTAGTTCTGCTCCAGCACGGAGATGCCCGCGCCGGCCCCCATTGCCTTGATGTGTACCGTCTCTGGCTGAATGTTCGCAGCGACGTCGCGAAACTCCAACTCGACCTTGCCCACTCCCAGCTGCGACAGCTCGCGCAGCTCACGCACGAGGCCAAAGTTCTGGTTGTACACCGTGATGCTAACCTGTTTGCGATCTGCCTCCGTGGACACGCGGTGAGCGGGCGCGCCGGCTACCTCCGCGAACGCGCGCTGCCCGCTAAATGCCCAAGAAATGCCGAGAAAGGCCAAACTCGCTGCAATCAACTTCGAAGTTCTCATGACAGTTCAACCCTTCTCAACACCAGCGCACACGGACGCGATACGTCACTTTGGTTTCGGAACGAGGGGCGAGCGGCACGTCGAACGTGAACGTCACCGCGTCCTTCTTCGTCGCGGGCAAGCTTGATGATATTACTTCCCAATCACCGCCGGCGGGTTCGTACAGCTCGACGTGTTCGGCCGTATCCTTGTGATTGCGCACTTTAATCTCCCACGCGCTCTCGTTCACACACTTGCTGATCGCCTTCCAATCGGTCTCCGTGCGGTCGGCCACGACATCGAAGGCTTCACCCAGCTTGATGCGAATGCGTTCGTCGCGCGGTGTGTGGTCAATCGCATCTTCACCGATGAACTGCTCTTGACCGCTCTTGTCCGACTTGTATACCCGCACGGTGCCCTTCGGCAGCGGCATGCCGAGGTGGTTGGCTTCCTTGTTCTGAAAGTCCAGATACACACCGACCTTCTGATTCGAAGCAACTTGGCCATATTGGCCGCGGAAGTACTGCGCAGCTCCGAAGAAGATTAACTTCTTGTCCAGGGCGATCCCTGAAGCCTGTAGCAGGCTGACCTGTTTCTGTTCCTTATCCAGCAAGTTGGTCGGGCGCTGCAGGGCGTACAGGTGGTATTCGAATAACCCCTCTTCCTTGAATTGCGGCGGTGGCGGGGCCATCGGAGCCGCGCTAGCGGCGAACGTCGGCGTGGGCGTTTCAGCCGGCACAATGCGCTGCACGTCACCTGCAACCAGCTTGAGCTCCGCGTTTTGGTAACTGGTGCCCGTGTTGTTGCGCAGCGTGACCCAGCCATTGAGCTCAGCGAGCTTGTCGTCCGGGTCCACGGAAAGCACGTAATCTGCGTGCCAATTGAGCTCGGAGGTCAAGTACGTCACCTCGACACGCTGCTCGGGCTCAGTGCTCGCCAAGAGCCACACCAACGTCGGCTTCTGCACCAGATTCGCCGGCACCTCCGGAAACGCAAAGCGCCCGGCAAAACCGGACGTCACCTGCCCGTCAATCTTCAGCACCACACCGCCCTCGACCGCCAGGATTTCGGCTTGCTTCTGTTCTTCGACGCCCGTGTGCTCGTTGTACCGGTAAACCTTCACGGTTTTGCCCAAGTACTTCTTGAGCAAAGTGTCGGGCGTCAGCAGATCGTAACGGTAGTTCTGCTCGAGCACGGAGAGCGCGCCGTCATGGCTCAGGCTCTTGATGTGGACCGTTTCAGGCTGAATGTGCGCCGAAACGTCGCCATAGGACAGCTCCACCCGGCCCTGGCCGAGGCGCGTCGAGCGCACCTCCCGCACCAAGCCGAAGTTCTGATTATAGACGGTGATCGACAACGCCTCGCTCGCCGAGTGGTCCGTGCTGCTCTGCGCTATCGGCCCCTTATTCGGCGCGCTCGCGGGCTTTTGAGCCCCGCACCCCGCCGCCGCCAGCCCGCAGGCGAAGCCGCAGCCCACATACCATCTTAGAAGATTCGTCATTTTCACCAGCCAAACTCCCGGGAACGGCGAAGCCTTACAGTCCCGCATGGTGAACGCAACGCCGCGCCCTCCGCCCAGCTCCGCGCAACCGTTAGCCCGAGGTATGCTAAAGAGCGCGCGTGACCGTTCGTTCCGAGCTTCCCAAGACTCGCCGCCTAGTCGTCAAGATCGGCTCGCGCACCATCGCGAACGATGCCGCTTTCCCGGCCCGGCTCGCCAAACAAATTGCGGAGCTCGCCGGGCAAAAATGCGGCTCGGTGGTGGTGACCAGCGGCGCCATCGCGCTGGGTTGGGGTCGGCTTGGCTACAAGGCGAAGCCGAAAGAAGTCGCGCTGCTGCAGGCATCGGCCGCGGCTGGGCAAAGCGTGCTCATGCGCCGCTACGATGAAGCCTTCGGTGAGCTCGGCATCACCCCCGCGCAAGTTCTGCTCTCTTATGCGGATTTGGCCGATCGCGAGCGCTTGAACAACGCGCGCGAAGCGCTCGGCGCGCTGCTCGAAGCCGGCGCGGTGCCCATCGTGAACGAGAACGACACCGTCGCCACCGAAGAGATTCGCTTCGGTGACAATGACCAATTGGCGGCCATGGTCGTGCCGCTGGTCGGCGCGGATCTGCTCGTGCTGCTCACGGACGTGGAGGGCGTGCTGGACGCCACGGGTCAACGCATTCCCGTGATGAGCGCGGACGCGCAAATGGTAGTGCTGGAAGCCAAGAGCGACCGCATGGGCTCAGGCGGTATGGGCAGCAAAGTAGACGCCGCCCGCAAAGCCAGTCGTTCCGGAGCCGCGGTCGTGATCGCTCCTGCCGGGCACCCCAACGTCTTGAACGAAATCGTCGCGGGCGCTGACGTCGGCACGCTGTTCCCGCGGCTCGGCCCCCCACTCAAAGCGCGCAAGCATTGGATCGCGTTCACGCTGCGCCCCAAAGGCACCCTGCTCTTGGACGCGGGCGCCGTGCGCGCCATGCGTGAGGGCAAGAGCAGCCTCTTGCCGATTGGAGTGAGCGGCGTATCCGGCGACTTCAACGCTGGCGACGCGGTGCGTCTGTGCAGCGTGGACGGAGTTGAAGTCGCGCGCGGCCTGACTCGGCTCGGTACGGTGGACGTCGCGCGTGCGGCGGGTAGGAAGGGCGCGGAGCTCGAGGCCAGCTTCGGGGCGGCTGCGGCCGAGCTAGTGGTGGTTCACAAGGACGACCTCGTCGTCTCGGGCTGAGGTTTTTCGAAAAACGCCGCTCCCGTCTCGGGTGCGCCAGCAGGCAGGGTGCGACAACCTGCGACCTGTGTGTGCGCAAGCGCGGATGCGCGCCGGCGCCCCCCAAAAGAAACGCGCAAAACGAGCCAAGCCCAGGCGTACATCTTTTGTCAGAACTTCTGGGCGCGCGAGCTGTCTGTATACCAAGTGCTGTCTTTGAGCCGGCCGATCGTTGCTTGGGGGGCAGTCACCCTCTCTGGATGCGCACGGCTATTCGGCGGCCAGGTCGTAGCTACTTCAGTCCCCGCTGCTCTGCCGAACCAGTCTCCACCCATCGTGGACGACGCCCAGCCGCCCACGCTCACGAACGAGGACGATTACGTCGTGCGCATCGTCGTCGGCTCAGTCACTTGCTCGGGGACGCTGATTCAGGATGATCGCGTGCTCACAGCTCACCACTGCGTGGCCGCCCGAGATGCCAGCGGCGCCGTGTTGCCGCGTGATGTGTCGCCAAGCGAAGTTCGAGTCGAACTCGGCGGTGATTATTTGCCCTGGGGCGAGGTGGGCGCGCGCGCGGTGGTCGCGCCCAATTGCGGTTTTGTGTCAGGCGACGGTGACGTCGCGGTGCTCGTTCTGGAGCGGCGCCTGAGCGGCGTCGCCACGCGCCCCGTGCGGCTCGAACGAGCGCCCACCAAGAAGGACGACATCGAGCCGATCGGCTTCGGCCGCTGCGCTCTGTCGGCGGATGGCGTGCACCGCAAGCACCGGGCCGGTGGCAAGATAGAGCTCGTATCCGAAGGCCGCTTCCGCCTATCCGCCGCGATTTGCCCGGGTGATTCCGGAGGCCCCGCGCTCAGCGCAACCGGCGGGGACGTGCTCGGCGTGATCTCAGCCAGCGCCATGGATGGCGACGAGCTCACACGTGATCGCTCCGAGTTCGTGCGCGTCGATCGCTGGCGCGCTCTCTTCGCCAACGCCGCGCTAGTTTCCGGCGGCACGAACCCCGCGGAGTTGCCACCCATTGAATGCAAGTAGCGCCGTCGCGCGGCAGGCGGCGTGAAAGCGACGAGCGCGTTGTCACGAACGCCCGAGGCGGCTAAGTTCCGGGGCTGATGGCGAAGTTTTTGCGCTACCTGGCGTGGGCCGTCGCGATCCTGGGCCTGCTCGTCGGCGCGTTGCGCGCCACGGTAATCCGGTGGTGGCAAGTTCCAAGCGGGGATCCGTACTTGGATGCGTCGATCACTCCCACCCTGCACGGTGGGGATTGGGTGATTTCCTGGCGCGGGACGCCACCGAAAGATGGGGATTTGACCGCCTGCGCCGAGCCCAAAACGAGCCGCCTCGTCATCGCACGCATCGTCGGCCTCGGGGGGGAGCACGTTCAAATGACCGCTGCAGCCCTGTTCGTGAACGGCAAGCCCGCCGACAA
The DNA here is from genome assembly GCA_040005755.1 of Pseudomonadota bacterium. Classification (GTDB taxonomy): domain Bacteria; phylum Myxococcota_A; class Polyangia; order Polyangiales; family Polyangiaceae; genus PMG-095. Next base: position 11,030 of record JBDTYJ010000081.1, on the reverse strand, counting down.
CCGCAACTCGTGCGATTCATTCACCAGTCGCGATCCGGCGACCGGCCTGGAAGTAAAGCAAGGCTGCTCGGAAGAGGAGGTCGCAGGCAAAGTGCACCTGATCGGCAGGCTCGGGAACGACGCGGCGCGACCCGCCGATGTCGACGTGCCGGCAGACCTCGCGTTCTTGGCCAGCGACAACCGCCGGTTCCCGTGGGACTCGCGTGACTTCGGCCTGGTCGAGCGTTCGACCTGCACCGAGACCATCGTGTTTCGGCTCGTGAGCAGTGCCGGCTTCTTCGATGTGCCGAACCGCTTTTGTCTGATCCACTGAGCGTCACTTGGGCTCGCGAAGCGCCGAAGCGAGTGCTAGCGTGCGCCTGCTCGATGGGTCACGCCGCGCTCGAGGTCGGGATTGCTTGCGGTCGGTGCGAAACCTTCTCGCCGATGGGCGAAGCCTGCTGCGCGAGCTGTGGCCATGATCTGGCGTTGATTTCGGCCACTCAACCGAGCCTGCAGGGCTTAGCCGGCGGCCCGATCGTGCCGCAGCTAGAGCGGCGCGACAAAGCTCGTTCCCAATCGGGTCAATTTGGGGGAGTCTCCGGTCTAAAGGCCGGCGGCGCCCCGGCGTCACCGTCAGCACAGTTTCAGGAGGAGCAGATGGATCAGGCTAGGTACTACGTGTGCGAGTCGTGCATGACCCCCGTGCCCAGCGGGCACAAGTTCTGCGGTCGATGCGGCGCGGCCGTTCCCGAAACGATCCTGCACATGGCCCCGTCGTTTTACAGCGACATGCAAGACGCCGCGAAAGCGCGCCTGATCCTGATCCGCGGTGAGGGGATGGATGGCCTCAGCTACCACCTCAAGGCCGACCAGCATGTGATCGGGCGCCAGGGCCAGCTGGAATTTCCGGACGACCCATTCATCTCGCCCAAGCACGCGAATTTCTTCTATCGGGACAACCGCCTTGTCGTGCGCGACGAAGGCTCGCTGAATGGCGTGTACTTCCGCGTGCGCGGCACGCTAGAAATCTCCCCCGGGGACACGTTCCTGGCGGGCGAACAGCTCTTCCGCCTCGACCCCACGCCAAAAGCGTCGGACGGCGCAGACCCGGACGGCACGTTCTTCTACTCTTCTCCCAAGTACCCGAGCGCGTTCCGCCTCAACCAAATTTTGGAAGGAGGGGCCATCGGCATGACTGTGTGCGCGCGCGGGACCTCCCTACAAATCGGTCGTGAAGACGGCGATCTCAACTTTCCCAGTGACGTGTTCCTTTCAGGCAAACACTGCACCGTCGAAGAAAAAGACGGCCGCTTCCTGCTCACTGATTGGGAAAGCCGCAATGGGACATACGTCCGCATCAAGACCGAAACCGCGCTCACGCACGGGGATTACGTGTTCGTCGGCCGCAAGCTGCTGCGCGTGGAATTGAACAGTAACTAAGCGGCTCGTGAGGTCGCGGCTCGGTCGCGACTTCAAAGCCTTCTAGCGAATGGGGACGAGCGGCGTTTGGCCGCTCGTCCCGTCGCGATCAGCTAACCCTGTTCAACGCGAGGCTTGCGCCGGCGACGGCGCTTGCGCGCGGGCTTGGCCTCGGCGGCGCTGGTGCCTGCGGCGCTGAGCTCGCCGACTTCCATCGGCTCTCGCTCGCCGAGGGCGGCAGCGCGCAGCTCGACCACATCACGCAGCGCGGGGTACAAGTTCGTGCGGGCGAAGCGCCCAGTGCGGCCTGCCTCTACGCGCGGCATGAGCGCGACGATGCGCCGCACCGCGTCGGCGATTCGGCGCGGCACGTTCAAGCGATCCACGATCGGCTCGAGGAAGGCGTAGGCGGCTTCAACGCGGTCTTTTTCGCCCGCGCAGGCCTCGCGCATCGGTTCCAGGAGCAGCATCGCCCAGAGCACGGTGTCGTCCAACGGCGACTTACGATCGAGCGTGGTGCGATCGACCTCCTGCAAGATGCGCCACACGCTGTTGTCGTTCTCTGGCAAATCCGCCAAGTACGTGGACAGCTCGGGCAACAGCACATCAAGCACGCCCGTTTCCCAGGCCAGCCAAAATGCACGCCGTGAAGCACCGCTCCGCAACAGCCGCAGCACCTCTTCGAACAAGCGCGGACGCGCCGCTTTGCGCAACGCTCCGCGGCACTGCACCATCGCGTCGTAAACCTCAGGGGTTACACCGAGATCCAGCTGCGCGGCGAACTTGATGGCGCGCAAGATGCGCACCGGGTCCTCTTGGAAACGCACCACTGGGTTGCCAATGGTGTGCACGGCGCGACGATCGATGTCTGCCATGCCCCCGACCCAGTCCAGCACCAAGTTGTTCTCGAGGTCGTAAAACAGGCCGTTGATCGTGAAATCACGACGGTATGCGTCCTGGTGGGCGTCGCCGAAAACGTTGTCGTTCCGAATTAAGAGATCTTCGCTCTCGCGCGAATGTTCATGCTCGGGCGGGCGCCGAAAGGTCGCGGTCTCGATCACTTTGCCGCCGCCGAACAGCACGTGCACCAAACGGAAGCGACGACCGATGATTCGCGAATTGCGAAACAAACGCCGTACGTCGTCGGGGCGCGCACTCGTGGCAACGTCGAAATCTTTGGGTGAACGGCCGATCAGCAAATCCCGCACCGCACCGCCGACCAGGTAGGCTTCATAACCGCCGCGGGTCAGCCGCTTCACGACCTTGGCAGCGTCGGGATCGATGCGCCCTTCCTCGAACTCCACGGAGTACTGCGCGGGCTCTGGCGCACCATCGCGGCCGAACCGCGGGGGCTCGGGCGTGCTGTCCGACTCATCGTCGTCGCGCTCTTCACGTGCCTCGCGAGAACGACGTGGCGTGTGAGTAGGCTCCGGAGTTACCGGCTCATCGGGGGCTCGTGCCCCGCCCTTCGCGGGGCTGCGTGAAACCATGGGCCGAATGTTCCGCATCTCCTAGCACAGGCCGGGGGCGTGGCGCGCGGCGCGTGTGAGAAGCAGCCGGATTAGCCGCCCGGCTACGTCGGACGGGCACGCCGCTGCCCAGCCGAGCCAGGGCCCGGCACACCACGGGGTCCTCACACGGCCCGACGTTCCCGCGGGCGGAAGGCCAGGGAATCGTCGCGATTGCAGCATGATTTCGCACATCCGGGCCGGATTCGCCCTTGGGCGACCCCTCCAGATCCGCCTCGTGCTCATGGGCGGCCGGCAAACCGAGCGACCACTCAGGCTCCAGGCCGACCTGTTGCAAAGCGGAACCGTCAGGCAGGGCGACTAGCAGGGTGGTCAAGCGCAGCACGCCTTGGCCAGAGCGGTCGTCGAAATATTCCTGCACGCAGCCTTTGCCGAAGGTGTGGGCGCCCAGCAACGGACCGCGGCCGTAGCTATCGAGCGCCCCGGCGATCATCTCGGCGGCGCTCGCGGTGTAGCCGTCGACCAGCACCGCCACCGGCCCCTTCCAACCCAGATCCGCGTCGGGCACGGGCGCGCGCATCACTTCACTCACGACGCCGCGATGGATCAGCGGAAAGCTCGGAGCACCCGGCAAGAACAACCCGATCGCGGCGGCCGCGCCGTCGGTCGAGCCGCCGCCGTTGCCGCGCAAATCGAGGACGACGCCAAGTGGCTCTGCCTCTTCACGAACGGCCGACAGCACGTCCGCCAGATCATCACCGAGGTGGTCACCGACCTCATTGATCGGGATCACCGCGACCGACCCATTGCCGTAACGAATGCGAGTCACGCGCAGGGGCTGGCCGGAGTCAGCGCCGTCTTGCGCGAACCCGACCGAGAGCTCGAGAGGCGTCAGCTGCGTGCCGCGCAGAATGCGCACCGTGCGCGCGCTCTGCCCCTGCGGCGGATCGACGCGGGCCAATTGTTCTACCTGCTCGACGCTCAAGCCCGCGATCTGCACGCCGTCCACCGAGAGCACAAGATCGTCCATCTCAAGCGGCGGCCTGGGCGAGTCGACGATGCGCGCGCCGAGCGGCGTTCGCAGCATGTTACTCCACAGCGTGGGTTCCGTTGAGTCGATCGGATCACCCTCGAACAACGCCCACTCTTCTTCCAAGGGGGCCCACTGACCGTGTGGATCGATTGCCGGCACGTACGCGCGCACCGCCGCAGCGAGCACGACCTCAGACCACTCCGTCACGCTGTACTCGGGAAAGAAGCGGGACAACGCGGCGCTGGCCGGCGCTTCGGCGAGAGCCGGGGCCACCTGGGCGAACGCGCCAAAGCGCCGGCCCAGATCGGCCGCTATGCGACGCGCTGGATGGGCCAGGACTTCGTCCTCGAATGCGGGCTCGGTGATGTCCGCCAACGCGCGGAGCAAGGGCACGCGCGGCGCATCCGCTCGCGCCTGCTCGAACACGCCGCGCAAGCCGTCCACCCAACGCTTGGCCTGTGCGCCGAGGATCAATGCGCTGCTGCAGGGCGTGTTTGCTGAGCCGCTCTCCAGCTCCCCAAGGAGCGCGCTGGCCCGGGCCCGCGCAGAATCCGCCAGCGGCGCGTCCGACGCCGCGGACCACAGGCCATGGGGGTCAAACCAATCCACCCATAAGTTCGCGAAGGCGCTGGGCGAAACGCGCCCGGGCTCGGTGGGTAAGCGGCCCCGCACTTCAGCCACGATGGTGCGCGCGGCCGCGCAGCTGAGCCGCGGCGGGGACCCTGAGGGCACGCGCAGCGGTCGCTCAGCCGTCGCGGTTTGTGCAGCGGGTGCCAAGGCCACCGGCGCCACGGCCGAAACGCTCGCCGGCGCCTGCAACACCGACACAGGGCGCGGGTCGTGCTTCGATGCCGCAGCAGGAGCGTGACAGGCAGCAAAGCCGAGGGCCACAATCAGCGCGGCCGGCTGCCCAGAGGCGTGTCGTGCGCGCATCGGAACCGTGGCCTAAGCATGCTGGACTGGCCGACGCAGCGCAAGTTACGAGCGCCACGGATCGGGCTATGGTCCAACCCCGTGGAGCCGTTGTCGCTCGTTCTGCTCGGCTGCCGTGTGACCGGCCCCAACTCTTTGTCCCCTCCCGCTGCCAGGCGAGCGTCGCGTGCCATCGAGGCGTTTCGGGGCGGCACGCCTACCCGCATCTTGGCGTGTGGCGGCAAAAAGTGGCGTGGCGTGCGTGAGGCGGACGCATTGTGCGCTTTTCTCGCTCAGAGCGGCGTGCCCGAATCAGCCCTGGAACGCGAGCTCATGTCGCTCTCCACGCGTCAGAACGCGCACTACGCCGCAAAGTTGTGGCTGCCGCGCGGTTTGCGTCGAATCGCCGTCGTCACGTGTGATTGGCACATGCCGCGCGCGTTGGCGTGTTTCCGTGGCGCCGGTTTCGACGCGCAGCCGCTACCGGCATTGTCTCCACAATTGAGCGTCGCGAGCACGCTAGTGCGCGACGCCCGGGAGCGCTTGAGCGCGGCGCTGGACAGCCTGGTCACCCGCGGGTTTTCGAGCGTGTAATGCGAGGTCGCCTCGTTTACCGCGCGCTGCCCGTGCTGCTGGCTTGGCAAAGCGCCTGTCAGACTCCCGGCTCAGATCCACGCACGCATTCCGCGGCGCCGGCACGAGCGGCAGGGGCGCTGAGCGCCACTCGGAAAGCACTACTCTGCGCCGAACAGCGCCGCGATTCGAGCGCGATTGGTAGCGAAGCGCTGTCGAGCCGCGACGTTGCTGTGCGGCGCGATGCGGCGCGCGCACTGGCGCGCATTGCGGATGCGCGCGCGGCGGAACTCTTACCGCTCGCGCTCACAGATGAAGATCCCGAGGTGAGCACTTGGGGCGCTTATGGCTTGGGCTACGCGTGTCGGGGGCGCGAGGCAAAAATAGTGCGGGCGCTGGCCGCCCGTGCGGCGTCGTTGCCCATGGCGTCGGCGCCGGGGACGTCGAAAGCGAGCCTGTTCAGTCCCATTGAGGCAATCAGCGATGCGCTCGGCCGCTGCGGCGGCACGGAAGCGGAAGCCACGCTGCGGGCGTGGCTGCGTGGGCCCCCCTCGCGTGCCGAGGCGGCGGCGCTCGCGCTCGGTCGGCTCGTCGAACGAAGCGGTCGCCTAGAAGACGCCAGTCTGGTGGGGTTGCTGGATGCCGCCGATCGCGCGGAAGCCCTGCAAAACGCCCTCTATCCGTTCACGCGGCTGGCGCAACTCAACGGCTCGACCAGCGAACGCTTGCTCTCGCTGGGGCTGAAGCTCATCAGCAATCGGGCTCCGGGCGCGGAGTTCGCCGTGCGCGCGCTCGGGCATACCGGTGACGCCGGCAGCGCGGCGCTGGGCAAACTACTGGGCGACGCAACCGTGAGCAGCGCGCTCCGCGCTCAAGCCGTGCGTGAGCTCGCCACGCAAGGCAGCGCAGCCCAGCGCCCGCTGTGGGCGGCGTTCGACGGCACAGTCTCGCAAGGCCCCAGCGACGCCGAGCTCTTGAGCGACAGTTACGGCGCGTTCAGCGCGCTGCTGGACGCGCTGCAACCGCCCGCGTTGAGCGCCGGGGTCAAGCTCCACGCGCTCGCGCAGCTGACCCTTGGAAATGGCGACTCGGCGAGCTTGAGCCGCCGCAAAGTGCACGTGCGCTGTACCTCTGCGGCGCTGATCGCCGGCGCCGACTACCAGAACGCACATTTATTAGCCTGTGACCCGGCGCTCGATAGCCCGGCACGTGAGCTCGCGGTGCTCGCGGTACTCGGCCGCGGAAAACTCAGCGGGCGCCGCAAGCAAGCTTACCTTCAGCGAGCAAGCTCTCCGAACGCGGCCCTGCGCGAGGCCGCGCTCGAACTCCTCGGCCCGCACGCGGAGCTTGCAGAGGCCTACCGCGTGTTGGCAGATGCGCTCGCGGCGAAGGAGCTCGGCGTCGTGGCCAGTGCGGCGCGCGTTTTGTCCGGCTATCCCGAGCGTGCGGGGCGAGTGCTGGGCGCGGACGCCCACGACGCGCCGAAGCCGGATCCGAGCGTCGTGCAAGCGCTTGCTCCGGCGTACGCCGCCGCAGGACAAAGGCATAGTGTAGAAGTACAAAGCCTGCTGCTCGACGCGATCGGCGCACTGCAGGTCTTGAACATGAAGGATGCCGTGAACGGCGCCTGCAGTAGCGATAACCCGACGCTGCGCGAGCACGCGGAAAGAACGCTGCACTTGCTGGGGGAGCAGAGTCGGCGCTGCGATCAATTCGTGCCTGGTACTGGTACTGGTACTGGTACTGCCCCGGACGCTGTCACTGAGCGAGAGTTGCTCACACTGGAGACAGAGACGGGAAATTTGACGATCACGTTGGACCCGGCGCTTGCGCCAATGGCGGTCGCGCGTGTCACCGCCTTGGCCAAGGCAGGATTTTACGATGGCCTCAGCGTGCACCGTGTGGTGCCCGGCTTCGTGGCGCAATTCGGCGATCCCCGCGGCGATGGTTACGGCGGCGACGACCAGGCACCGCTGCGCTGTGAGACTTCGCCGCTGGCTTTCCTGACGGGGGGAGTCGGCGTGGCGCTTTCGGGCCGTGATACAGGCTCGAGCCAGCTGTTCGTGACCCTCGGCCGTTACCCGCACCTGGACGGCCAATACGCCTGGGTCGGACAGGCGGGCCCGGGCTGGAATCAGATCGCTGCCGGTGACCGCATCCTGCACGCGCGGGTGGCCACGGTCCCCCGATAAAACCAGAAGTGCTACAAGCCTGACCATGCTGCTCGCGGTCGACATCGGAAATACGAACGTGGTGTTCGGCCTGTATCGCGGTCGAACCTTGGAGCAAACGTTCCGCGTCTCGACTGTCGCCACGCGGACAGAAGACGAATACGGCGTGATGCTGCAGCAGCTGCTGATGCTCCGCAAAGTGCCGCCGGATGCCATCGACGCCGCCATCGTGGCGAGCGTCGTGCCTCCACTCACCGACGTGATGTGTGAAGCGATTCGCCATGCCTTCGCGCGCGAACCGGTGGTGGTCGGCCCGGGGCTCAAAACGGGCATGCCCGTGTTGTACGAGAACCCGCGTGACGTCGGCGCCGACCGCATCGTGAATGCTATCGCCGCTTACGAGCGCGTGAAGGCCGGGGTAATCGTAGTCGATTTCGGTACGGCGACGACCTTCGACTGCATTTCGCCCAAGGGGGAGTACTTGGGTGGGGTGATCGTGCCCGGGGTGCAAGTGAGCCTGGATGGCTTGGTCGCGCGCGCCGCCAAGCTTTCACGCATCGAGCTGGCCGCGCCGCCGCACGTGGTCGGACGCAATACGACCCACGCGCTGCAGTCGGGCGTGGTGTTCGGCTACGCGTCAATGGTGGATGGCATGGTCGCTCGCATCGAAACCGAGCTCGGTTTCCCGGTGCAAGTCCTGGCCACCGGGGGGCTATCCACGTTGATCTCGAAGCACACGCAACGCATCCAAACCGTGGACGTGAACCTGACGTTGGATGGCCTGTGCCTACTGCACGAGCGGCACACGAGTCATGCCGAGGCGGCGGCGGAGTCCAGCGCCGCCAAGCGTCGCGCGGGTCGCGCCCGGTGAAGCGTCGAGCACTCCTTCACACCGCACTCTCGTCGCTCGCTTGGGCTGCGCTCGGTTGCCAGCACGCGGCGGTCCGAACCGGCACGCGCCGCATCGTCTCGCTGTCGCCCGCCTTCACCGAAACGCTCTACGCGACCGGCGCTGAGGCTGATTTGGTGGGCGTCAGCGACTACTGTAACTATCCGGAAGTAGCGAAGAAATTGCCGCGTAACGGCTCGGCGCTCACGCCCAACTACGAGGCCATCGTGCGCCTCGCGCCGACGCTCATCTTGTGTGAGGCGGCCGCAGCAGCGCCTCGGCGAGAGCTCAGTGCGCTGAGCGTTACGCGCTTTCTGCCATGGCTCACCCTCGAAGACATCGTGGCTAGCACTCGCTTGCTCGGCGCGCTGACCGACCGCGCCGAGGCCGCTTCCGCCCTAGCCGAAAGGTTATGGGATGGCTTGGCCGTCGCCGAAAATCCAGCCGGGCCGCGTGTGCTGGCCGTGCTCGGGGAAGGGCAGGGCAAGCTGAGTGAAATCTATTTCATCAAGCGCAACTCGATTCACGGCGCGGCATTGCGAGCCGCCGGCGCGCGCAACGCGGTCGCCGCGGATGCCATGGGTGTGCCGCGTCTGTCCCTGGAAGAGCTGCTGCACTTGGACCCGGACGGCATCATCGTGCTCATCGCCCCCGGCCCTCACGCGCCGAGCGACACGCAAGTGCTGCAGGAATACCAAGCGCTCGAGCCGCTGCGCGCGCGCCGCAACAACCGCATTTCCGTACTGAAATCCGACGAGGCGTTCGGGGAAGGTCCGCGCATTTTGAACCTCGCTGAGCAGCTCCGGCGCGAGGTCCAACGCCTGTTCGGCAATCCGGCGCCGAGCATGAGCACGCACTGAGCCGCATGCCGGAGCTCGAATTTCAAGCCTTGAGCGTCAAGATCCGAGCACGGACGCTGCTCGATTCGGTCAGCCTGCGCTTGGAACGCGGGGCGTTCGTGGCGTTGATCGGCCCCAACGGCGCCGGCAAAACAACGCTGCTGAAGAGCGCCCTTGGGCTCTCGCTGCCCAGTTCGGGTGAGGTACGCATTCTCGATCAGCCTGTTACGGCGCTCGACGCGCGAGCGCGCGCCTCGGCCATTGCGTGGCTCCCGCAACACATCCGCGCTGACGAGCCGGTGACTGGCCTGGAAACGGTGGCCGCAGCGCGGTTTCGCTTTCGTGAGAGCCACGCGGCGTCGTGCCGGGCCGCAGCAGCGGCCCTGGCGCGGGTCGGTGCGAGCGCGTACGCCGCGCGGCGCATGACCGAGCTCTCCGGCGGCGAGCGCCAGCGCGTGGCTTTTGCTTGTTTAGTGGCCCAAGACGCGCGCACGTTGCTGTTCGATGAACCGGCGAATCACCTGGACCCGGCGCAACAGCTGGAGGTGTACCGCTTGCTCGGCGAGCTTTGGCGCGAGGGGCACAGCGTGTTGTGCATCACTCACGACGTGAACCTGCTGCAGCAAGTCGGGGACGCCGAGCGCGTGCGCGTGGTTGGCTTGCGCGCCGGTCGCATCGCCTTCGAGGCACCGCTGGCTGACGCGGCTCTTCCCGAACAACTAGGTGAGCTGTTCGGAATCCAAATGAGCTCGCTGCTCAGCGCTGGACAACGCTTCATTGTGCCGCGGGTCGGCTCTCGTCCATGAAGCGCAGGGCGGCCCTGCTGATTGCCGGCTGCATGCTGCTGCTGCTGGCGGCAGTGTTGGTCGGGCCGAGCCTGAGCGGCGGCGAGGGCTCGTTCATCGTCTGGCAGTTGCGCGTGCCCCGCGTCCTCGTGGGCGTCCTGGTCGGCGGCACGCTCGCGCTCGTGGGTGCGGTATTTCAAGCGCTTTTTCAAAATCCGTTGGCGACCTCGGATACCGTCGGCACCACCGCAGGGGCGACGGTGGGCGCGCTCGCGGCGCTCGCATTCGACGGCTCGCGCGCCGTGCAAGGGCTGCCCCTCGTCACCATCTGCGCATTCGCGGGCGCGCTCGGCGCGAGCGTTCTGGTGGCAAGCTTCGCGTCGTCGCGCCAAGCGCACTCGAGCGACGTTTTGCTCGCGGGCATTGCGGTCACCCTCGCGACCAGTGCCTTCGCTTCCGGGATTCAGTACGTGTCCGACAGCCGCGCGCTATTCGCCGCGACGCAATGGTCGCTCGGTCAATTGCCCCAGGTTGGCTACCGTGGCGTGCTCTTACTGCTGCCTATCTGCGCGCTCTCCTGCGGCCTACTTTTGTCGCTCACGCGCCCATTGCAGTCCTTCGCGCTGGGTGAAGACCTCGCCCACAGCCAGGGCGTGAACGTGCCACGGCTGCGCTTTTTCGCGCTCGGTTTGGGCTCGCTGGGCGTCGCCGCCTGCGTCGCCTGGTGCGGGCCAATCGCCTTCGTGGGCCTGATTGTGCCGCATTTGGTGCGCCGTCTGCTCGGCTCAAGCTACCGCGTGCTGCTGCCCATGTCGCTGTGCCTGGGCGGCGCGGTGCTGGTGAGCTGTGACCTCCTCGCGCGCATCGTCGTGCCCGGCCGCGAATTGCCGGTCGGCATCGTCACGGCAGCGCTCGGCGCGCCGGCGCTTGTGTTCTTGGTTGCGCGCGCGCGGCGCTG
>JBDTYJ010000080.1:0-17769 GCA_040005755.1 Pseudomonadota bacterium | reverse complement strand
GTTACCGCGGCGTGATCGTGCCCAAGTTCATGATGAACTTGTTCGGCGACGGCGGCACGAGCGTGTACGTGAACGGCATCGGTCCGGAGTTCACCATCCGCAAGAACGCGTTCGAGTACGGCTTCTCCACCTGGTTCGCTTCGTACGCAATGGATCCCACTCCATTCAAGTCCAAGTCCGACGGAGCAGATGCTTGGGAGCTCGTATCGAGCCAAATCAAGGTCTTGTACCTAACGGCAGATTTCCTGTGGAGCCATGATTTGGCCCCGGAGTTTGCGTTAAACTACGGGCTCGGCGCGGGTTTCGGCTTCGTTTGGGGTGATCTGAAACGTCAGCAGGCGACGCCCGGCGCTGCGAACGCAAACCCCAGCACCGGCGAGGGATACGTGGCCTGCACCGGGCCGACGAACGTTGGCAATTGCGTCGAGGGCAAGCACTACAACTACAACGAAGCCAGCTGGGCCAACGGCGGCTCCAAGCCCGTCGTGTTCCCTTGGCTCGTGCTCCAAACCGGGCTTCGTTACAAACCTCACCGCAACTTCATCGCGCGCCTCGACGCGGGCTTCGGCACGAGCGGCTTTTTCCTGGGCCTGGGCCTCGACTACGGGCTCTGAGCGCAAGGGGGATTTCGTTGGCCGAGCTCGAGCTACCGGATCGCTACGAGCCACTCGCACAACTCGGTAAGGGCGGCGGTGGTGAAGTCTGGGCGGTCCGCGATCGCCATTCAGGACGCAAGTACGCGCTCAAGGTGCTAGCCGTCGGCGCGAGCGAGCGGGAAATGTCCGCGCTCGTGCGCGAAGCCGTTGCGCTGTCCGGCCTCGAGGGCCTCGGCGTGCCCCGAGTGGTGCGCTTCGGCCGTTTACCGCGCAGCGGGCGCGCGTTCTTGGTTCGTGAGTTGGTCGACGGCCAGAGTCTGGAAGAGATCATGGCGGAGGGCGCGAGCTTCCGCGCGCTGTCCGCGCTGTCTCGCGCCGCCGATCAACTCACCGTGCTGCACCGCACGGGCCTGTTCCACGGCGACGTGAAGCCCGGCAACATCGTGGTCGAGCTGGGCGGCCGCGCTACCTTCGTCGACCTCGGCCTAGCCGCGCCTTTTCGGGAGGGCGGCACGCAGGCAGAGGGCCTGACCCCGCGCTATGCCGCGCCCGAGTTGTTCCAAGGCGCGCCGCTCACCGTGCGCGCCGAGGTGTACGCGCTGGGCGTCACGCTCTCGGAAATCGTCAGCGAAAGCCGCCGTTCCGATGTGAATCCCGAAGTACTGCGCGAGCTAATGACGGTGGCAAGACGCGCCACTTTGGAGCAGCCCGCCGATCGCTTCCCTTCGGTCGATGAGTTTGCGAGCGCGCTGCGCCGCGTCGCGGCTTTGCCTGTGAACGCCGATGCCGGCGCGGAAGAAGCATCTTTGTGGCCGGTTAGCGGCATCGATACGACGTCCGCTCAGCTGCTCGATCGCGTCAATGATTTGCGGCCCGGGCAGCACTTGCGGATCGCAGGCGCGCCGGGCTCCGGGCGCACCGCGCTGCTCCGGCGTGTGGCTTGGTCGCTCGGCGTGCTGGGCAGCGCGCTCGCGTGGGTTGAAGACGTCAGCTCGGCGTCCAGCTTGAACGCCGAGCTCGCAGCGCACGCCTTGCTGCACGGCGTGTTGGTGCTCGTTGACGATGCCGATGCGCTCAGCGACGAAAGCATCGCCAAGCTCGCGGATGCGCGCGCCCACGGCGCTCGCTTGGTAACCGTAGGCGGCGGTTCCTTCGGCTCCGAAACGCTGGATTTCACCGTGCCGGCGCTCGACGAGCACGCAGCCGTCGAGCTCCTTCGTCGCGCAGTGCCTTCGCTCACGCCCAGCTTGTTGCGGCGCGTGTATCAGGTCTCTGGTGGCCGCCCGGGTGAGCTGCGGCGTCTGGTGCGCATCATTGCCAGCCAAGCCGTGGCCTCGGAAGAAGATCTGGAGCGCGTGCTCGGTTCGGTGGACGTACTCTCGGTGTTGCCACCCGATCCGCTGGAACGCGCGCAATATTTTCTGGATCACGGCCGCTTCAATGATGCCAAGAGCGCGCTCGATGCGCTGTCCGGGGACGAACGCGTGCCGGTGGTCATCGCTCGGGCGCGCTTGCGTCTCGGCTTCGGTGACGCGGCGGGTGCTCGGGAGCTGCTAACCGCCAGCCCAGGGGGGCAGGAGGGGGTTGGGGTAGCGGGCGAAGCTCGAGCCAGCGCGGCACAAAGCTCAGGCGACGAGCAGCGCCTGATCCAGCTGTGTTTGGGCCGTGCCGAGGTCGTGCTCGGAGAATACCAACATGCCCTGCGCACCCTAGAGCCGCTCCTCGCTGAACCTCCGCCGCTGTCGACCGAGGCGCTGTGCTACCGCGGCCTGGCCCTTTCCATGCTGGGCAAGCATGATGAAGCGCGCGCTGCGCTGGAGCTCGCGCTCACCGAATCGCAAGCGAACGCGGCGCCGCGTCTCGAGGCGCTGGCCCTGGCATCGCTCGGGCTCGTCCTACAGCGGAGCGATTGCAACGACGAAGCGGGTGAAGCCTATCGCAAGGCGATCTCCGCCGCCGAGCGCGCGAGCGACGCCGGGGTGCTCACCACGGTTCAGCTCAACTTGGCCGGGCTGCTCAAGATCCGTGGTGACATCGCCGGTGCAATCGAGCACTTCGAGGCGGCGGTCGACATGGGGCGGCGCTCCGGGCGGCGCCTGAGCGCACTGCAGGCGCTGCTCAATCTTGCCAACACCGATTTGTATCTGGGTCGCCTGGCCCGCGCGCGCGCCAGCATTGAGCCACTTCAAGAGCAGCGCGCTGAGCTGAGCGCCGTGATGCGCGCCCAGCTGCTCGGTCTGGAGGCCGAGCTGGAGTTACGCCAGGGCAACGGCGAAACGGCGGTGCAAAAATTCGATGGCTGCGCGCAGGCCTACGAAGCCTTGGGTCGTTCGGTGGATGCCGCTGAAGCCCGGCTGGAGGGCGTGCTCGCCGCAGCCCGCACGCCGCGCCCGGATCTGATCGCGCTGCGCGCCTGGGTGAGCCGCGCAGAGGCTGAATTGGGCGGCGCATCCGCGCATCGCTCGCTTCTCTTGCTCGCCTCTGCGCGCCTCAAGAACCTGCTCGGCGACGAGCAGGGCGCCCGCTCTAACCTGGATGATTCGTTGCAAGCGGCCCGCGCTGCGGCGCAAAAAGACTGGGTCTGGCGCGCCTTGGAAGCACGCGCCGAGCTCGAAGAGGCGGGGGGGCAGCCGCTCTTGGCGCGGCGTGATCGCGAAGAGGCCCTCGCGGTGTTGGAAGAAATCGGCGCGCGCTTGCCTCGCGACTTGCGTGAAGTCTATTGGAACGATGCGCGCCGCCGCACGCTGCGCGCCTCGGTGCCCGCGGCTATTGGCGTTGCGGCTACGGAGTTTCTGCCCTTCAGCGCGCTGCGTTCAAGCGCGCCGCTGGCCGCGCGCACGGCAAGTACGTTGCACCCCAGCACCAGCGCCTCCATTTCCCAACTCAGCTCCACGCCGCTCGAGCAACGCTTGGCGCGGATCCTAGAGGTGAACAGCCGGCTCGTGGGTGAGTTGGATTTGGCACGCTTGACTGAGCGCGTCACGGATTATGCTTTGGAGTTGGCGCGCGCGGAGCACGGCTTCGTGTTGCTCAAGCAGCCCTCCGGCGCGTTAACCGTGCACACCTCGCGTTCGCGCGCGGGAGATGCCGCGCATGCCGAATTCTCGCGTTCGATCGCCGAAACGGTCGTCGTCACGGGGGAGCCCGTGTTGACGATGAACGCGCAGAGCGACGCGCGCATGCAGGGTTACGCCTCCGTGCATCAGATGAATTTGGAATCCGTCGTGTGCGTGCCGATTCTCGCGCCATCGGGGGAGGCGATAGGCGCGCTGTACCTAGAGACTCGTTTGCGCCCCGGATCCCACTTCGAGCGCGAGCTGCCGACCCTGCGTGCCTTCGCGGATCAGGTGGCCATTGCGCTGGAAAACGCGCGCTTGATCAACGAAAACAAGCAGCGCGCGGACGCCTTGGCGACTGCCAATGGCGCGCTCGAAGAGGCCCAAGAGCGTTTGCACGAGCTCTTGGACGGCCGCACCGAGCAACTCAAGCGCGCTCGCCAAAAGCTACGCGACGCACGTGAGGCTCTGTACGGTCACTTCGGCTATCAGGGTCTGGTCGGCACGAGTGAGGCCATGCGGCGCGTATATGCACTCATCGAGCGCGTGCGGGACACCGACGTGCCAGTGCTGATCACGGGCGAGAGCGGTACGGGCAAGGAGGTCGTAGCGCGCGCCATTCACAACGCTTCTTCACGCTCCAAGGCACGTACGCTGGGCGTGAATTGCGGCGCCATCCCCGAGAATTTATTGGAAAGTGAGTTGTTCGGGCACGTGAAAGGCGCGTTCACGGGCGCGGACAGGGATCGCAAGGGGCTGTTTCGGGAGTGTCAGGGCGGCACCATCTTGCTCGATGAGATTGGCGAAACGCCGCTCAAGATGCAGGCCGGGCTGCTGCGTGTGCTGCAAGAGCGGCGCGTGCGCCCGGTGGGCGGCAGTCGTGAAGAAGACATCGACGTGCGCCTGTTGTTCGCGACCAACCGGGATCTGTCGCAGATGGTCGCCGACGGCAAATTCCGAGAGGATTTATACTATCGCATCCACGTCGTGGAGCTGCGCGTCCCGGCTTTGCGCGAACGCCCCGAAGACATTCCGCAGCTCGTGGATCATTTCTTGGGCTTGTTTGCGGCACGTTACAAGCGCGAGAAGAACGGTCTCACCAAAGAAGCATTGACGCGCTTGGCGCAATACGGTTGGCCGGGCAACGTACGCCAATTGGAGAACGTGCTGCTCAACGCGTGGGTGATGAGTGAAGATCTGGAACTGGACGCGTCCGACTTCGATCTTCCCGACGGCTGGGTTTCGGCTGAAGCGGCTCAGCAACGCGCTCCGCGCGAACGCGAACGTGAGGTGGTCCCGCGCGGCGCGCCTCCTTTGAAACGCAAGGGCGGCGTCTCCGAGCACCGGCGTGAAGAACGGGATCGGATCATGGAAGCGCTCCGTAACAGCAACTGGAATCGCGTAAAAGCCGCCGAAATTAGCGGCATTCCGCGGCGCACGTTTTATCGTAGGCTGCGCGAGTACGGGATTCAGTAAACCACGTCGGCGGCTCGAATTTCTGTACTTGGCCAGGCCCGCGTGGGACATGTGCGGCCGTAGTTAGCCCACGCCGAGCTGTTTCAACTTCTTGTGCAGGCCTTCGCGAGTGATGCCCAGCGTTTTCGCGGCGGCGGTCTTGTTATTGCCGTGGTCGCGCAGGGCTTCAATCAGGATGTGGCGCTCCACTTGGTCCACCATTTCTTTGAGCAACCCCTTCGCCGCGCCGGCGTTCACGAGCACGCTCTCGATTTGCCGCACGCGCGGGCTGAGCAGCTCGGGGGTTAGGTAGCTGTCGTCATCAGCCTGAATCACCAGGCGCTGCACTTCGTTTTCCAGCTCCCGCACATTGCCCGGGAAATCATAGGCGCTGAGGATTTCCAGGGTTTCTTGGGCGAAGCCGCGCACGGGCTTAGCCATCTCCCGCGCGTAGCGGGCCAAGAAGAATACCGCGAGCGGCGCGATGTCGTCGCGCCGTTCACGGAGCGGCGGCACCCGAATTGGAAACACCTTGAGCCGATAGTAAAGGTCTTCGCGAAAGCGCCCCGCTTTGACCTCCGCTTCCAGATTACGATTGGTCGCGGCAACGATGCGCACGTTGACCTGCTTGGTCTGTGTCGCGCCGAGCGGGCGGATCTCGCCTTCCTGCAGCGCACGCAACAACTTGCCCTGCAGCGCGAGCGGCATTTCGGCGAGCTCGTCCAGGAACAAGGTCCCGCCGTCGGCGACCTCGAATAGGCCTTTCTTCTCGTCCGTTGCGCCGGTGAACGCGCCGCGCTTGTGCCCGAATAGCTCACTTTCCAGCAAATTTTCCGGGAATGCGGCGCAGTTCTGGGCCACGAACAGCTTGTCCCGACGTTTGGAACGATAGTGCACGCTGGAGGCGATCAACTCCTTACCCGTACCGGTTTCGCCTTCGATCAGCACGCTGACCCGCGTATCCGCCACCTTGTCGAGCTGGCGCAGCAGGTCGCTCATCGCTTTGCTTTCGCCAATGATTGGCGCTTCGCCGCTGCGCGCGCGTTCGCGGCCGCGCAGGTACTGATTCTCCTTCTTGAGCTCGGCGCGAGCCAAGCTCAGGTGTTGAATCAATTCAGCATTCGCAATGGCGAGGGACGCGCTCACCGCTAGGGCGCCGAGCGCATCCACATCACGAGCCTCGAACATCGCCGGCGCGTCTCGATTGTCGAGCTGAAGCACCCCAAAAATCTGTTCCTCTTTCCAGAGCGGCACGCCAATCGTGCTGCGAATGCTGGCGCCCAGCAGGGATTCGGAGCTGAAGGTCTCGCTGGGCGCATCCGCCGCCAACACCGCGGCGCGCTCGGACATCACCTTACGCACGACGCTGCGCGTAACGCGTACCGCGCCAGTGGGTGAGCGTGGCCCCGCCGGCCCGCGCTCGCGCGTGACGACGGGCACGAAAGCGACGGCCGCGGCATCGGTTCCAGCCTTTTCGGCTTGCCGTAGCACTACCGTTGCGTGCGTCGCCCGAGGCACGAGGCGTAACGCGGCATCCGCAATGCCCGTAACGACGTCACTCAAGGCCTCATGGCTCACCAGATCGCGCAACGCCTGAACGAGCAGGCTCAGCCGATCATCGGACGCGGAAAGCTTGCTGTGCCCGGAAGCAAGCTCACTGAGTGGCCGCACCAGGGCCACCTGCAGCGTGTCCGCCTCGGCCGTGAAATTCACGAGCAGCTCGCAGCCCTCCCGCTCCGGCCCGCCGAGCAGTACACGATCCCCCGCCAAAAGCGCGATGGCGCGTTGTCCCTCACCGAGCGCGTGCCGTTCCGTGCCGCGACACAGCCAAGTGCCGTTCGTGCTGCCCAAATCCTCCAGCACGAAGCCAAAGGCGCCGCTCACGATGCGGGCGTGCTCTCCCGACACCAGCGTGTCTTCCAGCACCAAATGATTGTCCGGCGCGCGGCCGATGCGTACTACATCGAGCTCCTCATCGAAAACGCGACCGGCGTTCGTCCCGGAAGCGACCTCGAGGCGGAGGCTCGACATAATGGGCTGAGTTTGCGCTCAGTTCGCGCGGGCTTCCAGGCGGTACACGACGGTCTTCAGCGGCGAATCGCCGGCCGATTTCTCACGGTCGGGGGATTTTGCGTTCTTATCGATCACGGCTTGCAGCTTGGCGGCGGCCTCTTTCGAGCCCTTGGGAGACAAGTGGTCGATCACTTCACCCGATACGAAGCGCAACGCAGCATTGGTGATCGAGGCGATGCCGCTCACGATCTCATCGCGGCTCTGCTCGTTGCCGAGAATGCCGATCATGTAGCCGGCCTTGATGCCGACGAACTGGTTGGCTTGATCTTGGTTTTCGTGCTTTTCGAGGGCCGTGATGTAACACGGCACGCGATCACCGCAGGCTTTGAGCAAGTTGTCGACCTGCGTGAAGCTCGATTTTTCGAGCGACGTGCCGTACTTGTCTACAGCCAGCTTCACGTGCGCCATTTGATCGGCCTTCGCTAGCTTGAGCGCGGTCACGGTAATGGCGAGTTGCAGCGACTTCTTGTCTTCTTCACTACCCTTGGTCTTCGCCGCACGTTGCAGGAGCCAATCCACCATCGACGAGTCGAAGAATTGACCGGCGGCCTCGGTCAAGCTTTCGAGTGCACTGCCCGCGGGCGGGATTTCCGCGTCGATGGGCAGCGATTCATAGGCTTTCTTGAACGCCTGCTTGGACTCGTCCGTGGCCGGGATCTTGACGAGCTCGCGCGCGATCACCGCCTTGTTGCCGTCGTCCGTCTCGGCGTTCAGCGCGTCGATCATCGGCTGGATGCTGTCGGCGCGGCCGATTGTGCCCAGAATCAGCGCGGCCGTCGCGACGTACGGCTTGCCTTTGGCGTCCGACCCCGTCACTTCCTTAATGCGACGTGCGCTGAACGCCGTTAGAGCGGCATCCTGTCCTTTCAAGAGCTGCACCGCAGCGTCCGCCGCCGGCTTGCCGAGCTTCACGAGAGCCAGCAATGCTGTGGATTGCACATCGCCCTTGGCAGGGTCGAGCATGATCTTCAAGAGCGGCTGCACTGCGGCGGGATCGCCGATGCGCCCGAGCACTTCAGCAGACGCCGTTTGCCAGAACTGCTGGTCGCGGAACGGGTCGATCAGGTCTTTGTCTTTGGACGTCTTGGGCGCGACCATCTCGGCGTCGAGCATTTTGGCGAGCGGGCCAACCCAGGCTTTCGAAGGTGCCGTGCGCATCGCTTCGTTCACGTCGCGGTAGGCGACGCCGCCCAACTGCGAGCTGGCACGTAGCTTCATGAAAGCAGCCAACAACGAGTCCGAAACGCCGGTCAGCTTCAGATCCGTCACTGCCAGCGCAGCCCACTTGATGTCCTGCGCGTCTTTTGCTGTCGCCGGATGCTTGGCGAACTCGTCGAAGGCCTTCTTCACGGCTGGCTCGGTGCGCTTGTCCTTATACGACTGCAGCAGCTGAATCAGCGAAACGCGCGTCTTGTCGTCCAGGGATTCGTACGCATCCACGTACGTCTTGGTCAACGGATCGACCGTCTTGCCGATCAGCGTTTGTACGCCCTCGGACTTGATGTCGCCGTTCTTGGTGACCGAGTCCTCGAAGAACTGTTCGAGCTGCTTGACCGCGCGCGCGCGCCAAGCCTGATCATCGAGCTTCTCTACCCAGTAATCGGGCTGACTCTCGTCTTTGCAGCCGACGACCGAAGCCGCGACTAGGACCAGCGTGGTCGTGGTGGCCGTTCCGAGGACTAGCGAGCGGATGAGCGACGCGATCGTTCGCGAAGAGCGCAGCATGGAGATGCCTCCCGAGGCAGAAGAAGGGTCGAGCTCGGCGAGCCAGGAAGGCTCAAACAGCCCAAATTACCGGTTCCCGACGTGTGTGGACGCTACTCGGACCGCATCGGCGCTGTCAACGAAGGCCCGGCATGCTGCGTCGCGTCAGCCTGTTATCCAGTTAGCCTATGATCATGCCTTCGTTGAGCAGCCGACCGGTCTCGAAGCGGCGGAGCGACCAGCGCTCGAACAACTCATCGCTCGTGCCGCGCGCGATGCACGCCGCGACTCGCCGGCCGACGATTGGCGCCATCATGAAACCGTGGCCCATGAAACCACTGAGTAGGAAAAATCCGTCGATTGTGTCGACTGGGCCGATGATTGGATTCGCATCCGGTGAGATGTCGTACAGGCCTGCCCATTGCCGTAGCACGCGCACCGCGCCCAGCGCCGGACAGGCGCGCGTCAACGCTCGCGAGTAGAGCGCCAAGAAGCGCGCCGAAGAGCGCTGGTCCGGGCCGCTCGGCACGCGTTCATTGCCGATGCCGCCCACAATTTCGCCACGTATCGACTGTGAGAAGTATAGGCCATCGCTCAGGTCCGCAACCAACGGCTGTAACCAGGGCTTGAGTGGCTCGGTGGAACAAATCTCGTGTCGATGAGGGTGCGTCGGCACATGGATGCCGAGCATGGCGGCAACCGCGGGGCTGTGCGCGCCGCACGCGTTGACGACTACGCTGGTGCGCACGCGACCCCGTTCGGTGACCACAGCCGTGATGCTGCGCTCGCGGGTTTCGATGCCGGTGACGCGCGTGAAGGGATGAACGCTGACTCCGAGCGCGCGCGCGCTTTCCGCGTAGCCCCACACAAAGGGCCACGGGAAAACGACGGCATCCCGCGCGTTGTAGCTCGCTGCGCGCACGCCTTCCGTCGAAAGTTGCGGAACGATGGCGTTGACTCGTGACAGGCTAAGCAGCTCGCTGTGCACGCCACAACGATTCTGGAGCTCAACGTTGGCTGCCAGCTGTGCGGCGGCGGCATCCGTGCGCGCGAGGAACAGGTAACCGCCTGCGCGGAACCAGGTATTGATCTTGTGCCGCTGGGCGAAGTGTCGAAACGAATCCAAGCTCTCGCGCATCAGCAAAATGTTGGTTTCGCTCGACCATTGCGCGCGCACGCCGCCTCCGTTGCGGCCGCTCGCGCCGCCGCATAAATAGCCGGCATCCACCACGACCACGCGCTTCATGCCGTGGTCGGCGGCCAAGTGGTACGCGACGGAGAGCCCCATGATGCCCGCGCCAATCACGACGACATCGGCGTCGCTTTCTAGCTTCGGCGTTGCGCGGGCTCGCGCTCCAGCACTCACCCGAGGCAGCCTAGCTCTACTTCGTCACGGATGCGCGGGCCGTGCGGCGCGTCACTTGAGTGGAGAGGCGTCGGCCGAGCGAGCGCGCGCCAAGTGCTCCAAAATGGCATCGTGAAGCTGCCCGTTGGTCGCAACGATGCCGCGATCATTGTCCAGCGCGGCGGCGCGGTAGTCGAAAAAATGGCCGTCTGCGTTGGTCAAACGGCCTCCGGCGGCGTGAACGAGCGCATCCGACGCGCAGGCGTCCCAACGCTTCCCGGCGTAGTGCGGCGCCACATATGCGTCAGCCGCACCGCGCGCGACTTCCGCCGCTTTCAGGCCGGCGCTACCCAGCGCGACCAGCTCGCGCGCGCCTAACCCGGCGAGCGTGCGCTCGAGCGCGGGGTTTCGGTGCGAACGTGAGCCGACGATGCGCGCCTCGGAAAGCGCGGACACTTGCGTCACTGAGATTGGACTACGCGCGCCCTGTGCATCCACACGTTCAGCGCCCTTACCCAGCTCGCCCAGCCAGGAAACGCCTAGCTCTGGTGCGTGGATCACGCCGGCCAGCGCGCGAGCCCCTTCCACCAGGCCAATCATGACCACGAACTCGCCATTTCGAGCCACGAATTCCCGAGTTCCGTCCAGCGGATCGACGAAGAAAATGCGTTCGGCGTCGCGATACCCGGTGAAGCTTTCGGGCTCACTTTCTTCGGCAACGATCGGTACGCCGGGGAACAACGCGGCGAGGCGCTCACAGATCAGGGTGTTTGCTTGGCGATCCGCCTCGGTGACGGGGTCCCGCGGAGCCTTGAAGTCGACCTCGAACTTGGTGGCGTACACCGTGCGAATCAGCGCGGCCGCCTCGCGCGCGACGCGGTCCAGCGTCTCGACGAGGCTGTGGCTCACGCGGAGATCCCCACGTTGTCGAGACGATGCATGAGCGCAATCAGGGCTACGTCGGTGAGATACGGCGGCTCTTTACCGGCGTCCCGTAGCAGTTGGTCCAATTGCAGCGCGTTGCGCGGCCCTAGCACCGCGCTGCTCACGACGTCTTCGGAGAGCACGAAGCGCAGCGCCGCAGCGCGCAGGCTGGTCACCGTTGATCCATTCACGCACGGACGAACCGCATTGAGCTGTGAAATACGGCGCTTCAAGTCATCCGTGGTCCAGCGGTCCGAGCGGTGATCGTCGCGGGCAAACTCTTTGTCGGTGGGCCATTGCCCGCACAAAAGCCCATGCGCGAGCACCGAGCGAGCGAGCACCCCGACGTCCTTTTCGCGAATTTCGGGCGCCAACGAGCGCAGCGAGCGATGGTGAAAAGCGCTGTATGCGAGCTCCAACACTTGAGCGCCCTTGTTCAGCGCGGCACGGGCAGGCTCGATCCCCTCCACGCTGGCGCCCCAGGCGCGGATCGAGCCCGCGGCCTTCAGCTCATCCAACACGGCGCTGGCCTCGCCGCGTTCCAGGGTGCGTTCGGACGGGTTGTGCAACAGAACCACATCCACCACCTCACGCTTCAATCGTTCGCGTGAACGCTCGAAGCTCTCGCGAATGAACGCGGGCGCGAAACTCTTACGCGGCGGTGATGCTTCACGGTCAGTTCCCAGCTTGGTCACAATGACCAGTTCAGGGTGCTTGGCCAGCCGCTCGCCGAGGCGCGTTTCCATCGCGCCTTTGCCATAGGTGTCGGCCGTTTCGAACAAGGTGACCCCGAGCGCCACTGCACGCTCGATGACCGCGTCCTGTTCGGCCTCCGGCACTGCGGCGTAGCCATCCCCAGACAGACCCCAAGTGCCGAGCGAGAGCTCGGACACGGACAAGCCAGTCTTGCCGAGGAGGCGTTTGCGCATGCTCGCGGTATAGCAAAGCTCCCGACGCGCGGCCCGCAAAGTTACGGGGATTTGCCCGGCGCGGCTTCGTAGACCCAATAATGCGCAGCGCTGAAGCTGCCGCTTTGCGTGCTGATTTCGACTTGCGCAGGCCCACGCCCCAGGTCGGCAGGCAGCGTCAGCGCGTGTTCGTCGAAGGCCGGTCTGCTGACCGTCCAGCGATCGAGCAGGCGGCCGTCTGCGCTAAGGCTCACGCTGAGGGGCGCCTCGGCGCCCAAGCGCGCCACGAAACGAGCGCCGGGCGCGAGCGCCAGACGGAACGAATCGCGCTGACGATTGCGGCGCGCGCCGTCGACCGCGACGCCATTCGTCACCACGACGTCGTCCATTTGCGTCGCAGGGAGCAGGGCGTAGCCGTGTGCGGCTTCGCTTTCCAGATCTGCGACGTCCAGCGCATCGAGCGGCACGCGTTGCCAAAATTCCGGATTGCCGGGCTGCGCTCCCGAGCCAAGCACGCCGTAGTCGGCCGCGCATGCGACCATGGTCTCGCCGCCCAAGATGGTGGCATGCACGGTACGCTCTTGCATGCACTCGCCCAAGAGCTGCGGGATGGCGAACCACTGCGGGTACACGATGAAGTATTGGGGCAGCGCCGCGCGTGGCAACCGCTCGTAGTGCTCGAAGCGGGAGCCGGCACCCGCGCTCCAATAACGCGCCTCGCCCGCCGTTGTCAGCCCCACGATGTCGAACACGCGGTGCCCCGAAAAATAAGCGATCGCGCCGGTATCGTTGACGCCGATCGGCGCCTCCGGGTCGAGCGCTTGCTTGGCCCACTCCGCGAGCTCGACGTGTTGGCTCGAAATGGCGCTTGAACTTGTCGCCAAGTCCTCGAGTGCAAAGGGGAATTTGCTGCACAAGCAGAGCGCGCAAGCCGCCGCCAGCAGATAGCGAAGGGCGCCTAGTGCTGGCGTGAGCAGCGCCGCGACCTCGCCCAATTGATCGCTCAGTGCGATCAAGCCTATCAACCAGGGCGCTGCGAACGGCCACAGGTAGCGCAGCCGGTTCCACAAGAAGCTGTCGTACGTGGTGGGCACCAAGATGCCGAGGCCGAGCAAGGTCAGTAAGCCCGCGCGTACGTTTGCGCGCCGCGCCTGGCCCGCAAAAATCAACGCTGGCAGCGCGAGCCAGGCGATGAACCGGGAGTGTTCAGGCAGGTAAGCCGCGCTCCACAATTGCCCGTCCAGCAAGGTTCCCCAAAACAGCTGCGCGTTGCTCCACACTTGCTCGAACAACGCGGAGGTCGTGAGGTACGGGCTGAAGGGGAGCCACTTCACGAGCGTCGTGGTCTGCGTTGCGTGGCCGGTGAAGGCCCAGTACACGGCCGGTGGCAGCGCGATGAAAGCGAGGGGAATCGCCCCGAGCAGACGTCGCTGCCGGCGCTCACCGCCGGCCAGCGCGAGCGCGATGAACAGGGCGCCGAGTGCGCCCTCGGGACGCATGGCGGGCGTGAGCGCCGCCAATAAGAATAGCTCCCACGGGCGCCGGCGATCCCCCTCTAGCCATTCCGCTGCTCGTCGCGCACAGCGCGTAAGCAGCCACGCTAACGGCACGACCTCCATCCCACTTGCCGCGAACCAGGTGTTGGCGCTGAACGAAAGCACCAATGCGCCGGCCAGCCAGGCCATGCGCTCGCTCGTGACCCGCTCCGCCGCCCGCGCGGTCTCGTAGCCGAGTAGCCCGAGCGCAATGAACCCGAAGCCCCAAGCCCAAGGAATCAGGGCGGTGCCCGTGACGCCGCACACTTGCGGCAGCGCAAGGAGCAGGGGCCAGAGCAGGCTCGTGGCGCCCGCAACCGGCGCTGAGCCCGGCGAATACACAAATGGCTGCCCCTTCGCGAAGGAGCGTGCGAACTGAAAATGGATGTAGCTGTCGTCGAGCGGAACCGCCGGCGCGCCGCCGGTTGCGCTCAGCACGCCGTGTACGGCGAGCGCGGCCGGCAGCGCTGCGGCCAGAAGAAAGGTCCACGGCGAACGTGCAATTCGCAGCCAGCGAGGGCAATCCGCCTGTGCTAACACCGGCCGAGTCTTAGCATCGACCAGCGCATGAAAACGAATCCGTACGCAGACGCACCCCGACTCCCCGAAGGCGAAAGCGTCGATCCCCGGTTACTCGTCAACGCCGGGCAGACCGCGATCGAGATCGAGATTGGGCCCGGACGAGGCGGCTTCGTGTTCGAGCGCCTTGCCGCCGACCCGGCCGTGCGCATGCTCGGCTTAGAAATTCGGCGGAAATGGGCGACCATCGTGGACAATCGGCTGCGCGAGCGGGGCCTGGGCGAGCGTGCCCGCGTTCTCGCGGAGGACGCGAAGCTTACGTTCCCGCGCTTTCCGAACGCCTGCGCGCGGGCGGTATTCGTGCATTTCCCCGACCCGTGGTGGAAGAAGAAGCACCACAAGCGCCTGGTCGTCACCCCTGATTTGCTGTCTCAAGTGTGCCGCGTGTTAACGCCCGAGGGCCAGCTCTTCATCCAAACGGACGTGAGCGAGCGCGCTGCGGCGTACGCGGAGCTGGTGGCTGCCGAACCGCGCTTGGTGCAGGTTCACCCACATTTGGGCTTCGCCACCGAAAACCCATTCCAAGCGCGTAGCCCGCGCGAGCACCGCGCCATCGCAGACGGCCTGCCCATCTATCGCCTGCATTTTCGGCTGGCCGCGCCGGCTTGATTCGGCTTCCTGCCTGGGGCTACTGTGCCAATGCCGATGCGAACCGCCTGCTCACTGTTGTTGGCGTCGCTACTGAGCCTCGGCTTGGCAGCCTGCGCGACGTACCGGGAGGACCTGAATCGCGGGCAGCGCATGTATGAGGAGAACCAGTACGAGAACGCGCTGGCAATCTGGCGCGGGCTGGAACCGGACAGTGATTCGCTGAGCATCAACGACCAGGCGCGTTATGCGTACCTGCGCGGCATGACTGATTATCGGCTGAGCTTTCGCGCTGATTCCCGGCATTGGCTCGCGATCGCGAAGGCTACGGAAGATGCGCACCCGGGCGGCTTGAGCGAAGAGTGGAAAGAGCGCATGCAGGCCTCGCTGACCGATCTCAACCAAGACGTGTACGGCGGCGGTGAGCGCTTCGAGACCAGCAATTCGTCCGCCGTCGCTCAACCGCGCCCCGGCCCTGACACCATAGGGAGCAGCGCCCCAAGCGCCCCACCCGCAGTCCTGCCCGGTAAGCGCGGCAGTTGCACGGCAAACGCGGATTGCCCTACGGGCCAGATCTGCGACGGCAAGTCTTGTGTTCCGCTCTGACGCCGCAGCGCCCAGCGGCCAACAAAAAAACGAGAGCGCACTGTCTGGGTGCGCTCTCGTCATCTTCTCAGACCCTCCTTCGCGGGGGGCTGTCTGTCTTGATTAGTGGCGCCCTCAGGGCCTCCGCATGCGCGTGAGCAGGTCGCGGGTTAAAAGTTTTTCCTTTTTGAGTGCGGCTACGGTTTGCTGTTCCGTTGGAGTGAGATAGGCGCGGCGCGCGAAGCGATCCACCTGCTCATTCAATGTTCGATGCTTCAGTTCGAGATCGCTCACGAGACCGTTCGTCATCGTATCCATTCCTTTCCTCCTCTGCTGCCACTTGTGCCGTCCCCAGACTAAAACTCTGGGGCCGAGCGTCAATGCCAAAGTCATGGCCCTGCTGACTGGTCCGAGCTAGCAACCGCCGCGGGAGCGGCGAGCGAGCGCTTGCTGCAATATTCCGAAATGAGTGGGAAACAGAGGTACAATTCCGTTTGGTGTCGGCTTGGAGAACGCGTGATCAAAAGCAAACATTCCCGCGACTTGTCCGCGCGCGCTTCGCTCGCCGCGGTCCTTGGCTTGTGGCTCGGCGTTGCCTGCACCGCGCCGCTGAAAAGTACTGAGCCACCGCGCAGTGCCGCGAGTCACAGCGGGCCGCCTGGTTCACCGGTCGCCCCGGTGCAAGTGGCGAGAACCGTCGTGACTGCGCAGGGGGCGACCGACATTCCCGAGCTCTTCGCGCACGCCACGAGCTACGGCAAAGCACAACAATACGAACCCGCCGCGCGTGAGTTCGAGCGTGCGTTCGAGCTCGACCCGAGCGGCCCGCTCGCTGACAATTCATTGTTCGAATCGGCCGAAATGTACGACTTGCTCGGGCAGAACGAGGCGGCGCTCGCTCGCTACGAGCAAGTGGCCCGGCGCTTTCCCAGCTCGGATCTGGATCGAGTCGCTCGCGTGCGCGCGCTACGCTTGCTCACGTACCTTGAACAGTATCAACGCGCCGGTGAGCTCGCCGAGCTGACCGCGGCGAAGTACAAGGATCTACTGAGCTTCGATCAGATTGCAGTGTTGGCTGCCCGTGCTCTCGCCCGTCTCGCGCAGGATGACGACGCGCAGGCAGAGTTGTTCATCGGCAAGGCGCGCGACATCATCGAGCGTGAGAGTTTGGATGCCGCGGGCCGCGTGCCGGCGGAGCTTGCGCCCGTGTACTTCGCGCTTGGGGAGGCGCGTCGCATTCGCGCTGAGCGAATTCATTTCAACCCCCTGCCGGAGAACTTTGCGGGCGCTCTCGAGCAACGCTGTCAACTCTTGCTGGATGCGCAGAGCGCTTACTCGGACGCGATGCGAGCGTACGACGCGCATTGGTCCGCAATGGCCGGCTTCCGCGTCGGGGAGCTCTACCAGAAGCTGCATGCAGAGGTGATGCAGGTGCCGGCGCCCAAGGGCGCTGACACGGAGCGTCGCCGGCAGCTATTCGAGGGCGCGATGCGCCTGCGCTATTCGATCCTGCTCGACAAGGCGAAAGCCATGATGGACCACACGGTTGGGCTCGGGGATCGCACCGGGGAACAATCGCCCTGGGTGCTCAAGGCGCGGCAAGCGCGGGACGCCATCGTTCAGGCAACGCAGGCGGAGCATGATGCGTTGGCTCGTCTGCCGTACACGCGGGAACAACTCCAGGCCGCCCTCGACAGCTTCACTTCGGGAAAGACTCCTCCCTAACCGACGCTGGGCGCTGTTTCAAAACGAGACACGGCTGCAAACCAGTGGCAAATCCCGGCGAGTTTTGCGTGCTGCCGCCCGTCTAGGAAGCACCTCTAGCTTGCCGCATAAGCTCCGGAAATAACTGACTGAATTTTCAGTTATAGCGACGTGCTACTCGCGCAAGGCGCCGATGTAGGTCGATTGGCCGCTTCGCGGTATGAATTATGCTTGACACCCCCAGAACCTGGCGCTACCAGAGCGCGGTTCTCCGCGGTCCCTGCCCGAAAACTCCCCGACCAGCCAAACAGCGGGCCGGAGGAAGGGTGGGGTGCCCCCTTTGAGGTCCCTAAACTTTAGGGCTCGAGGGTGCTACACGGGGCTCCCCCTGCGGAAACGTCGACCTCTTCTCTACTAACGCCAGCCCCCGGAAATCTCAAGCACGTCAGGCTCGCCAGAGTTCTCTCATGCAGGCTCAAGGCTCTCAACAAGTGTCGCTACTCACCAACCGCCCCATTCCGGGTCTGGCGGCGTCGGTGCGTGGTTACGACGCTGGCGTAGCTCAACTGGTAGAGCACCTGTTTTGTAAACAGGTGGTTAGCGGTTCGATTCCGCTCGCTAGCTCCAGCTCGTCAAACGCAGCAGATACAAAAACTTCGGAGGGTTGCCCGAGCGGCCAAAGGGAGCAGGCTGTAAACCTGCCGGCTCACGCCTACG
>JBDTYJ010000079.1:0-17848 GCA_040005755.1 Pseudomonadota bacterium | reverse complement strand
ACGCTCGATGGCCAACCATGACCGTCTCGATCGAGGAGTTGCTGGTCGCACTGTCAGACAAGCTTTGGAAAGGGGTCCGCAAGTCTGATCTTGAACAGAGAGTCATTGACGAGATCGCTTCCACGCTGCAGCGCGATCGATGGGACCTCTTCGTTGAACTTGACGGCATTTTTGAGGACATTGCCGCGGACGGCGCCGACCGGCTGGAACGAAGTCGCGTTTAGCCGTCAGCGCCTCCCGTAAAGCTGATGAAGCAGACGTCCGCGCCTCGTCGCTACCTGCAGCGTCCTTCCTCTCGTCGCCACCTGCTGCGTCTCGGTTTCCTGATGCGGCCGCTGCTGAACAGCGGTACGATGGACCGACCGGGCGGAGATCGTGACCCAACCTGCAGACCAATCCGAAGCGATTGTCGCGTTGGGCAGCCGGTGGGCAGCGCCGCGTAGCGACAACGATTCGGGAATATCAGCGAACAGGGAGGGATTCGAACCCTCTGCACGCTTTCACCGTCACGCTCTGCGCTCTGCTTGCACGGTCAAAATCAGCGCTCGAAGAAGCTGACATCACCCGCGCCGCGGCGAACCACTTGCGGTGGGTTCGTGGTGAGGTCCACCACGCTGGTGGGCTCGGTGCCGCCGGGGCCCGCATCCAGCTCCAGGGCTAGGCCAGGGAAGACGTCGTCGATGTCGTTTGGGTCTGGATTGCCCGGTTCGCCATGGCGCGACGCGGTGCTGGAAATGATGGGCCGCCCGAGCTCCTTGCAAATCGCGAGCGCCACGGGGTGGTTCGGGATGCGCACGCCCACCGTTTTGCGTTTGCTTTGAATGACCCGCGGCACCTCGCGCGTGCTCTCCAAGATGAAGCAGTACGGGCCTGGCAGGTATTTCTTCAGCAGGCGGTACACGTCATTCTGCACGATCGCGTATTTGGATACGTCCGCCAAATCTTGACAGACGAAGGCGAGCATCTGCGAGCGATCCAGCCCTTTGATTTGGTACAGGCGATCGATCGCCTTCTTGTTGAAGAGATCACAGCCTAGGCCGTACACGGTGTCCGTCGGGTAGGCGATCACTTCACCTGCCTCTAGGGCATCCACTGCGCGGCGAATCTTGCGGGGCTCGGGGTGATCCGGATTGATCTCGATCAACATGAAGAAAGCAGCGCTGTGGGCGGGGCGGGAGCTAAAGTGGAAAAGACAGGCGAAGGCGAGATGGAGCTAGCTGAACAGCTCGAGCATGCGCACGGTTTGGGCCGGCACCGGCACGCAAAGCACGCCCGTCCTAGCACGAAACTCGCTGCCGTCGAGCGCATCGCTGGCGCGCGTGACACCCGGAAGCGTCAGCTCCGCGTGCAGTGCACGCGCTGAAGGGTTGAGTAAAAATGCGACTCGCGCGTCGCCGCCCTGATTGCGATGAACGGTAACAAACACGCCATCTGGCGCGCATTGCACGCGGTGCAAACCGAACGCGGCCTGCGCCGTGCGCACGGCTTCGCGTAAGGCCGCCTCGTCTTGACCGAGCAGGCTGGGCACGCCGCTGCGCTCCGGCACATGAAACGGCTCGCTGAGCGGGCGGAAAATGGCGTCACGCTCTGCCGCGTGTGGCCCGATGCTGATCGGGTGCCCTGCTTCCACGCCCTTGCGCAAGGCTGCGCGAATTTCCCCACCCAGCGCGCCGGCGCAAGCGACTACGGTCCACTTGCCCTGCGTCACGGCCTGCTCGGTCAAATCACCGGCCACGACCGCGAACGGAATGCGCTCGGCGGCGAGGGCCGCCTCCATGCGCCGCACGAACTGCGCGGCATCGATCAATACGGGGCTGCCGAGGCCCAAATCATCTTCGAAACAGGCCTGTTCGGCGCCGCCGCCGGAAACGTGGAACGCGGCCAAGGTGACTGGGCCGAAGGCGTGCAGCACGCGCGCCAAGCGACGCATATTGCGCGGCACGACCAAGTGTACTTCGGCCGGCGCGTGCAGCCCAAAGAAATCCAGGCGCGTGAGCGCCGTTACGAGGTTTTCCCAGAAGTCGGCGAACGGCCGGCGCTTGCCGTGGCGATCGATGGGCGAACCAATCCAGCGATCGCGCTCGACAGCCATGTACACGTTGAAGCCGCGTAAGCCGTAGGCCAGCGCGGTCAGGGCCGTGAACGCGCTGTCGCTTTCGGTGAGCGGCGGGAAGAAGGGCGGGAACCCGGCGCCCAACTCGCACGCAAACGGCGCGTAACCGCGCGCGCCCGCGCGCACCGCGAGATCGCTGGTGCGCCGCGCAATTTCGGCGCGCGTGGTCTCCGAGGCCACGTGGTAATAATCCAGGCCGAGCATGTCGACCACTTGGTTGACCCGCTTCGGATCGAGCGGGGTGGAGCCCTCGCCGAAGGGCAGGTTGTGCATCGTGGGCACGTTCGCGAGGCCTACGCGATGCAGCGTATTTTTCATGCGCAAGAAAGCGCGCGCGATGATCTCTTCTTGGGCCTCGGCGGCGTCCAAGTGGCGGGCCAAATCCAGCGGGGAAGTGGCCACGAAACGCGCGGGCGGCAGCAGCGTATCGAGATCTGCCGCTGGGTCGTGCAGGACTTCCCGGATGCGCTCGATGGACCCGTATTTTTGCCCGAGGAACGCGCGATATGTGGCAACCGCGTCGGGGTGATGATCTTGGTCGTACACGCCGTCGCGAAAGTACAGTGCGCCTTCGTTGTCGATCTGACAGAGCACGATCGGGCCGGCAGGCCAAACCAGCGGCGCCAAGCGTTCCCCGATGGCTTCGAGCCAGCGGTCGGCTTCGTCGAGGAAGGCGACGCTGGCGTAGCTGGGGACCGGGAATGCGAGCGGCGGCACCGGCAGCACCACCGGTTTGCCGCGCGGCGAACGCGCCTGGCAATCTTGATTCCAGATCACGCGCTCGGGAATGCCAAAGTACGTGAGCTCCGCGTTGATGTGCGGCCCGGGGCGCACGATCGCGAGCAGCCCCAAGTCATGCGCCAAGCCCAAGAAGCGCAGCACATCCAAGCGTGGGTCTTTGATGCCAAAGTCGAAGCTGCCATCGACTTGCTCGTGCACGCCCCAGGGCACGTACACGTCTACGATTTCGATGCCGAGGCTTTGCAGCGCGGTGAGCGCGGCGAGCCACTCGCGCGGGTCGAGTCGAAAGTAATGCACGCTGCCAGAAATCAGCGGCACCTCACGCGCTCCCAGCCTCAGGCCACGCGGTGAGAGGCTGACTCTCTCGGGGCTCGGGACAGAGGCGTAGGTCATGGCGCGGCGGGGAACCTAGCATGGTGCGGCCCCGGTTTTGAGCCGGCTAGCGGCCCCGTTTTGGCGCCAAAACGCGCGTTTCGACCGCAACATGTGCCGGCGGATAGTTTTTGGGGTCCGCAGCGTAAGGAGCGGGGTCTGCGTTTCGTTCTGTTTGCGGAGCGCAAGATCGCGCCCTCCCAAAGGAATCACCATGTCGTTTGTGCTCAAGGTCACGTGTTTGGCGGTGTGTGCGGGTACGCTGTTGTCGGGTTGCGCGGCGAATTTAGCGCGCCCCATTCAAACCGACGCGGCGTTGGGCCGGGTCGTCGTCTATCGCAACGGCGTGGCCTATTTCGAACGGCGCGCGGTCGTGCATGGGGACCGCTTTGCTCTGGAAGTTCCAGCGGAGCGCTTGGATGACTTCTTGAAGTCGCTCAGCGTGATCGACTCGCGCACGGGGAAAGCGGTGCCGGTGTCGTTTCCTACTTCGGATCACGCCGAGGGCATCACCACGGTTTTGGTCGAGCTGCCGAAGCCCGGTGACTACGACTTGCGCATTTCCTACGTGACAGAGAGTCCGGCGTGGAAGCCAACGTACCGGCTCAAGCTCAAGCCTTCGGGGCCAGCGGAACTTCAGAGCTGGGCCGTGGTCGACAACGTGTCCGGTGAAGACTGGAAGAAAGTGGCCGTTGGGGTCGGCTCGACCTCCGCCTTGTCATTTCGGTACGATCTTCAAAGCGTGCGCTATGTGGAGCGCGAAACCCTGAGCGACTCGAGTGAGCTTGGCTTGGCTCCGCCGCCCGGCGGTTCATCGTATGCCGTGGCCAGTAAGGAAGTGCGCGTGCTCGGCAATTTCGGTGCCGACGCCATCGACGATTTGCAGCGAAAAGACGCGGTTTCCGAGCAGAGCGCGCCGAGCGCGGGGGCATCCGCCGCTCACGCTGGCGGTCGCGGCATGGCGTCGGCGCCGGAGGCCGCGCCGACGATCGCCCGCCTCAGCGCCCCAAAAAAATCAGGGCCCGGCACAGGGCCCGCCGTGGCGCGCCTTGCGGCACAACTGCGAAGCAATCAAGCGAAGGTAAAAGTCCTCGGCTACGCGCGCCCGAGTGACAAAGACGGCGCACGAGGCTCTTTGGACCGCGCCAACGCAATTCGCGATCAACTGCTACAGAATGGCGTAGCACCCGATCAGGTGGAGGTCGTTGCGACGGGCCAGCTCGCCAACGGCGACGGCGTGCGGGTGGTGTCCGTGGAAGACGAAGCCAAACCGGTGCAGGGCAAGGCTCCCACCGAGCACCACGACGCAGTCGACGCTCCGCTCGGCAGCGCCTACTTCTTGGCGCCCTCACCGCTCACGATCGAAAAAGGGCACTCAGCCATGGTCAGCATGCTGACCGCAGAGACCCAGGCGAAAGAAGTATACTTCTACGATCCGATCTCGAGCCGCGGCTCCAAGAAATACGCGTTTCGCTCGGTGTTGCTTCAAAACCCGACCCACTACACGCTCGATGCGGGCCCGGTCACGGTCTATGAAGACGGGCAATTCCTGGGGGAGGGGCTTTCCGACGCCATTTTGCCGGATAGCCGCGCGTTCGTGCCTTTCGCGCTCGACCGCAAATTGATCGTGGATAGTGAGCTTGGCACGCGGGAGGCAATCGATCGCCTGCAGACGATCGAGCGCGGCATCGTGCGCAGTGAAGCTCGCAGCGTTCGCACGACCAAGCTCGCGCTGGTCAATCGCGACAGCAAAGCAGCGGTCGTTTACGTCAGGCATCCAATTACGGAGGGTTTCAAGCTCGAGGCGCCGAGCACCGGTGTCGAGAAGCTGGGCGGCGCATACCTGTTTGCCGTCACTGTGCCCGCGAACGAGAGCGTGAGCTTTGCGATCGAAGAATCCACCCCGATGGAAAAGTCGCTCGATATTCGCACCGACCAAGGCATCAGCGAGTTAGGCTTGTTCCTGCGCAGCGCGGGCAAGCTGGATCCAGAGCTCAGTGCCAAGCTAGAGCACATCGTCGAGCGGCACAGCGCCATGACGCAGCTTTCCGAACGCTTGGAGACCATTCAAGCGCAAAGCAACGTGTATCGAGAGCGCATCGAAGAGATCAACAAGCAGCTCGTCTCGCTTCGCAAAGTGACCCAAGCCAGCGAGCTCAGCCGACACCTGGCGAAGAAGATGGAGGAGCTCAGCCAACGCCTCCAGCAAGCCACCATCGCCGCTGCCGACATAGAAGCCCAGCGCCTCACTGAGCGCGTGTCCATGGAGGACCAATTGGCGGAATTGACGCTGGAAAAGCGCAAAGAGGTCGCGCAAAAGTAGCTTTCTCGGAGCCGCCAACCATCCGTCAGGAGCCACCAGATCCGGCGCGTTCGTGCTCGCGCCCGGGCCCGCGCTGCTCTCTCTCGGCGAAGTCTGGTATCTTCCTGCGCGGTGCGGCGCTTTCGCTCAACCTTGGCCTCGTTGGCCGTGCTCCTCGTCGGCGGTTGCGCTCACGAGTCGAACCGGCCAACGTCGATAGGCCCCGAGCCTGCGCATGGCTCGAAGCATCGCCAACGTGCCACGGTTGACGCGCGGCCTCCCGACGACGCCGTGCTACCCACGCAGTTTCGAAATGTTCCCGCCTTGGCAACCTTGGAGGGTGAAGCGAGCTACTACGGTGACAGCCTTTCCGGTCATAAAACCGCGAGCGGCGAACGCTATCGACCCTCAGCGCTCACCGCGGCGCATCGCAGCCTGCCGCTCGGCACGATCTTGCGCGTGACTCGCGCCGACGGCACGCGCTCCGTTTACGTGCGAGTCAACGATCGCGGCCCGTACGGCAGTCGCCACCGCATTTTGGATTTGTCGCGCGGCGCCGCGGAGCAGCTCGGAATGATCCGCGCAGGCGTGCTGGAGGTGCGTGCGGAAGTCGTAGCTTACGGCAGAAAACGCGGACGTTGAGCATGCGTCGCGCGCTCGAGTTGCTCCACAACGCGCGCTTCGTGCCGGCTGTGCCGTGCCCGGCGGCTATCGCGCAAATTCGTGCTCAGAGTGGGCTCGATCTGAGTCGCGCCCGAGCACGCTCCGGTTTTGCGCGCGGGCATTTGTTGGACATCGTTATTTACCTGCCCGGCGGCCGCGGTAGCACGGAGGAAGGCCAATACGCTGAAGAGCTGGTTCGCTTAATCGTAGGCGAGGAACTATTCGAGCGCTGGGTGGGCACTGTATCCGCCGCTCCGACCGTGCGTGGTGGCCCGCTCACTGTGCTCAATCCCAACACAGAAGAACGCGCTGCGTTGCCCATCGAGCTCCTCGCGGAAACGCTGCACGCGGCGATCGAGGGCCTCAAGGCAGGCTTGGGTCCGCTTACGCCAAGCATGAGCGTTGATGGTGATGACTGGGTCGCGTTCGAGCTCGACCCCGAGCCCGCTCGAGACTTTGCCGCGCAAGACGATCTAGTTTTATGCAGCACGCGCATGCCTGAGTTGAAGAAGTCGTTCCTGCGCGGAGAACGCTTCTTTTCAGGCAGATTTTCCAATCGTGGCGCGCTTTTCACGTACCTGAAGTTCGAGCTCAGCGGCCCGAGCCCCGAGGCGTGGCTCGCCGAGCGTGCGCGCCTGGAAGCAGCGCTGCTGGCGGCGGTGCGGCCCGAGCAGGCCGAGTTGGTTGGCCTTGGGCTGGGCGTTCGCTATGGCTATTTGGACTTGGCCATCTATGACCCGGACTGTGCGCGTGAGCGTCTGCTGCCCGCGTGGCGTGCGTCCGGCATCGGCTCGCGCTCTTGGCTGCTGTTTTGCGACTCCGAGCTGGAGCATGAGTTCATGGTGATTCACGCAGGCGCTCCGCCGCCGATGCTACCGGGCGACGGCTGAGCTGCCTGCTTTCACGCTGGCGGACAGACGTGATCCAGCAGCGCGGCGAGCTCGCTCAGCGGCTCATCGTCCAGTAAACGCGCCAGTGATGCGCGCGCCTTTTCGATCGTAGGCTCCACGAACTTCAGGAAGCTTGGATTGCCGTTCTTGTGCTCGATAAACACGAAGCGCCCGGCATCCTTGAGTTTGCGCTGCACGGTGACCATGTCGAATTGGCGCAGGAAGGCATGCCGGTCGGCGCCATTGAGCCCCAAATGCCCACAAAATTCGCTCAGACGCGCGTCGATGAATGCGCTGTCGAAGCTTTGGTAGCTGTCGCCGAGGAGCGCGACCAAATCATACGCGCGCGGGCCGAGCATGGCGTCCTGGAAGTCGATCCACGCGAGCCCATGGTCGCCGGTGGGGCTCGGTAGCACCATCAGATTGCGGCTCTGATAGTCGCGATGCACGAAACCGCGCGGCCAAGACGCGATGGTGCTCGCCAGGTACTCGGATGCGCGCGTGAACACCGCGCGCTGCTCGGAGCTGAGCTGAATGCCGCGCGCCTCCAACGCCCATTCCCGAAAATGGTCAATTTCCCAACGTAGCAAGTCCGCGTCGAAGGCGCGCTGGCGCACTATGGACTGCTCGGGAAGCACCTCCAGCACGCGCTGTGCACGTGCCAAGTCACGCACCGCGCGCTGATACAGGGCGGCCTTGTCTTCCGGCGAGTGCTCTAGGTGTTGAGCCAGCGTGTCGCCCAAGTCTTCGACCAGCAGCCAGCCGCTGTCACACGCTTCGGCCAAGAGCTTGGGCACACGAATGCGCTGTGATTCGAGTAGATCCCGCACCTCCAGAAAAGGCCAGCGGCGACCCGCTTCCTTGGCCTTGCTCACTTCTTGGCTAGGTAGCGGCACGTACATGGCCACGGCGCTGCGACCGTTGACCGTGACGCGGAAAAAGCGCCGCGTGGAGGCGCCGCCGGCCATTTCCTCCAGTGCTGGCTGGGCGCTCGCACTCGCGCCCAATGCCGCTTCAAGCAGTGGAGTGAGGGCTTCGAAAGGAGGCGGGGGTGGCGTAAGCGTCATGGCCAACGGCGGGGGGCGCGTATTATGCGCGGCTGGCACACTGACGCACGCCGCACAGTACCACGTCGACCACGCTTTCTATGAACGCGATGTCGACCGAAGCGCCCTCGGTGAATAGACGCGAGAAGATGGGCGCGGTCATCATGTCGTGCAGAAAACGTGCGTCGGTTTGCGGAGGCAGCTCACCGCGGTCCACGCCGCGTTGCACGAGGGCTTCGCGCAGCGTGCGGTAATCTTCACGCAGCGAGCGCGCAATGGGTTCGAGCTCTGGGTGGCCGAGCTCCACCTGAATCACTCGCGTCAAGCCGCGGCCGATCGGTGACATGGCGAACGTGGCACTCTTCGTGAACGAGGCCACGAGATCGCTGCGTAGCGAGCCGGTGTCCGGTACGTCGGGCGTTTCCCAAACCGCCCGGAGCGCGGCGCCCACGAGCTCCGGCTTGGTCGGCCAACGGCGATAAATGGT
Organism: Pseudomonadota bacterium; assembly: GCA_040005755.1. Taxonomy (GTDB): domain Bacteria; phylum Myxococcota_A; class Polyangia; order Polyangiales; family Polyangiaceae; genus PMG-095. The sequence goes on along the minus strand of JBDTYJ010000079.1, from coordinate 9,234 downwards.
GGTCTTGTTGACGCCCGAGCGCGCCGCCACGTCTTCAACGCGCATTGAGGCGTAGCCAACGCGGCTCAACTCTTCCGCTGTGGCCGTTAGTACATCTGTCACCACGCGCGCCGCGCGGCCTTTGACGCGAACGCCCTCCGTCCGACGGGTGCTGGGCTTGGCTTCTGTCACCATGACTGTCATCGAAGAAATCCGAGTGAAATCACAGTTTTTTGCGAGGACGCGCCAGTGTCAACCGTGTAACTGTGGTCAGCCGTGCGGCCGGTCGCGCGCCGCGGTCATGTCCTGGAAAGCAGCCCGTTTTTTCCGGGATCAGCGAGCACGTTGCGGGCGGCGCTGGCGCCGACGCATTGCGGCGCTCAGGCCCACGGCGACCAGCCCTGCCGCGAACAGTGCGGGCTGGTCATTGCGCGCGGGCGCCGCCGCGATGCGGCCGCCGCCGCAGCCGTACTTGATGTCGGGGCAGAACAGAGACTGGCCGCGCTCGCCGGCGACCGCGGGCGAGTCACCCAGCTTGATTTCGTCGGCGTCGCTGGTGCCGTCGTGATCGCTGTCGCCGGCGGGTTGCGCCGTGAAATATTTGGTGACCGCCGTCGCTACGACGCCAGAATCTTTGCTTCCAGCTGTGAGCCCGCCGACGCTCTTTAGGTTCAAACCGAAGGCATTCAACGTGCCGAAGCCGCCCAGGTTGGTGAGGTGGCAGGCCGTGCATTGGGGGACGCAGAGCGCGACCTGTAGCTGTTTTTCTAGCGCCGTCTGCAGGAATGGCGGGTAGTTTTGCGATGCCTCTGCGCTGCTCGGCGCGCTCAGCACGGCAAGACCGGCGAGCAGCGCCGCGCCCAAGATCGAGATGCGCGTTTTGATCGGGTTCATCACTCTGGATCTCACAGGAACACGTGAAGCTGACCGAGCACGGTGGTCTGGTCGTTCTGCCGGCTGAACAAATCCACCCGGAACTCGACGTGCGGTAAACAGAACCAATCCACCGTGCCCCAGGCACCGAGCTGCGGTTGCCCAGCACCGAGAACGCGATCCCCACCCACGATTTTATCGTAGCCTTGGTCCAACACCTCACCGGTGGCCATCAGGTGCAGACCCTGCGTGACCTCATAATCCAGCTGGGCGAAGCCGACGTAGCCCGCTTCGTGGTCGGTCCGGAATAAGCCGTCGGCTTCGGCCAAGAGCGTGACTTCGTCAGTGAAAGCAGAGCGCATGAAGGCGCCATGTGCTTGGCGGACCACCTTCGGATCCAAGTTCACGCGGTCTTCCTTGGCCGAGGTGACGAGTGAGCTGATGCCCAGCGCGGTACGGGAGCTGGTCATGTACTCCAGGTACAAGCTGTAGCCGCGCTCGCGATACTTGTCGGGGCGCACCTGATAGTTGCCGGCGATGCCCATGATTTCACCGCGGAACTTCTCGCCGTTGAAAGCGAGGGCAACGCCGTCTTGCTGCGCGGACTCGCGATCCGTGCGCGTGGCCTGGCGAACCCACATCGTGTGTTCGGGGATGCGAACGCCGAAGGGGAGATTCATGTGCCCGGCGCGTAGAGTGACCTGACCGTCCGCCAAGTCGTAGCCGAGCCAGTGTGTGCGGGAGAGCAAGTTCCACTGATCGCCTTGGTTGCCGGTGACTTGTGCCGACCGCGCGTAAGGCGAGCCGACGCCAACGCGCACCACACCCAAGCTGCCTTCGACCCGGAAATGTCCGACGGACACCTGACCGTAAACGTCCGCCATCATCGGGAAAGTCGTGAACTTCCCCTTTGGTTGCAGCTTGTAGATAGCGAGCTGGCGATAGCTCCCGCCGAGCAACAGCCAATCCGGCGTATTCACTAGGCCCCAAAGGAAACCGGAGGTGTCGAGCGAGCTGCCCTCGTCGATCTTCATTTCCTGATGTTCAGCGGCGGGTGCGGCATCCGCCGCGGGCGCGTCACTCGGCTTTGCGGCGGCGTCTGAGGCGGATTTGTCGTCGTCAGCCGCGTCCTCATCAGCGCCGGAGTTTGCATCCGTTTTCGCGGGCGCGGCGGCGGGCTTCTTCGAGTCATCATCGCTGTCGAACGAGTCGAACGACGAATCCCCACCGCCCTCCGACGAGCCGGTGGAGCTGCCGCCTGGCTTGCCGTAGCGCATCCGCAACAGCAGATCACTTTGCGCGCGACCGTACGCGGTGAGCAGCTCGCCACCGGAAGGGTCCGCGTGGCACACCGGGCACCCGGCGTAGCTGTGTTTGATCATCCAAGCGTAGGCGTGTGCGCGACTCGGAAACAACGAGACGAACAGCGCTACCAAAGACCAAGCGAAGAACCGTTGAAGCGCTCGCAGTGGGTCGCGGCCGCCGAGCTTGCGTGTGCCGCTGCCTTCCAGCATGGCGGGAGCTTGCCGTAGGCGTAGCGCCTGCGTCAACATTGAGTTTCGTTGCATCAGGCTAAATTCCCGCCGATTTTTGACGCCGCAAATGACGCGCGCCGAACTTGAACACGCGGCTTCGAACCCCTTCGAAACCTGTGTTCACGCTCGGCGCGCAGAACCACATACTGAGGTGCCAGAACCCGTTCAACTTGCTCTCACAGCAACGGTCGATCGGGCTCTGACGTGCGAATCAGCTTTCGCGGACCTTGAACTTCACCTTGACGGTGATTTCTTTACCGGTGGTCACGCCAGCGAACGAGGGCTGCTCGATCTTGAAGTCTTCAAGCTTGAAAGTGGTGGTGCCGCGCACGTGATAGTCACTACCGGTGCGCTTGACCTTGTAGGTGATCGGCACGGTCTTGGTGACGCCATGGAGCTTCAGCTCACCGGTGGTTTTGCCCTCGCTCTCGGCGCCGTCCGCCGGCAAGGTCAGCTTGCTCTTTTCGACCGTCAGGGTGGCGGTGGGGAACTTCTTGGCCTCTAGGGCCTTCGCCAAGTGCTCGTCGCGCTTGTCGATGCCCGTCTTGAGACAGGAGGTCTCGCCGCAGTCGATCTTTGCGACGATGGTGACTTTGCCACCGCTCTCGTTGGCGGTGATGTCAGCGGACTTGCCTTCGATCTTCAGACCTGCGGTGCCGCCCGGCAGCGAAAACTCGACTCCGCCATCGCCGGCATGTTTCAAATCAGCGGATGCCATCGCGGAGAGCGAGAGCGCGGCCAGGGTAGTGGTGATGATTGCGAAGCGGCTACGGGCTTTCATGTGCGGTTCCTCGAGTGGGGTTGAGTTACTTCACCGTCCTACGTCGGACGCCGACCCAACCTTCCTTATTCATGCGCTAAATTCATGCGGCGAATTGGGGCCGAAAAAGACGGCCGATGTCGTGGCACCAGGTAGTGCCCCGAGCGCGCCGAATTGAGTCATGAATTTCACGATCGTAAGGGGGGGTGTCGTGCCCGGGCGGGCTAGATCCGGCAAAAGGTGGGTGTTCTCCCACCCGTGCTCCGGACGTAAGCTCTGCTAGGGCATTCGGTGCCGACGCCCTTATTCGTTAGCTCAGGCGGGTCGGAGACGCTCCCTCTTTTTCGGGTTTCTCAAGGCCCCGTGGGCGGGGCTCCGGCCGACAGGCAGACCGCGCGGCGCTCCGCGCCCGTGAGTGGCCACCGGTAGCGGATATCCGCGAGCACACGGCGCGTGCCCAAGGCGGGGAGCCCGGCTTTGGCGAGCAGTAACCAGAGGCTACTGGTCGCCAAGCGCGCACCTTCAGCTACCCATTCTGGCGGGGGAAGCGTGGCGCGTGACACGGCGACTTCACAGCTGGCAGCGGGGAAGACATCCGAGCGCGTGCGGCTGACACTGATGTCAGGACGGGACAGTGAACCGACCGCCGTGCGCAAGAACGCGACGCGTTTTTCCCGCGGTTCGATCAACGTCATTTTTACGGGCAAGAGTAAGGCGAGAGCAATGCCCGGCGCGCCCACGCCGCTGCCAACGTCGAACCAACGCTGGTCAGCGCAGGGCGCGTCCAGCGAGCTTGCGATTGCAAAGGCGTCGGCAAGTAATAGATCCACTAGCTCGTCGGCGCTGCGCGCGGCGGTGAGGTCGATGCGCTCGCCCCAGACCACGGTCAGCGCGCAATACGCGGTCAATTGTTGTTTGACGCTTGGCGCAATGCCCGCCAGCGAAAAACTGCTCAGGGCCCGTTCGACGCGGGCCCCGAAGCCCTCCGGCGGCGCGGAAACAGGCACCGCGCCCGGAATTCAGTGAGCGCCGGCAGCGCCGGCAGCGCCCGCCATGCTGTCTGGCGCGCCACCCATCGGTGCGCCAGCGGCTTCCCCGGTGCCGTCCGCCGCGCCAGCGGCGCCGCCCGAGTCACCCGCGCCCGCGCCCGCGGTGTTCTCTACGTTACCGCTGCCAGCGTCCGACGACATGCCGGAGCCAGCTTCGCCGGAGGGCGTGCCGGCATCCGTGCTGGGGATCTTGCTGCGATCCACATCAGTGATGAGCGTGCAGCTCGCGGAGGCGACGAGAACGCCCAGAGAGGCCAGCGCTAAAGAATGTTTGACTGAACGCATTGGATACCTTTGCGCGAGGGAGCCGCGCCGGCCCGCATTTTTCTCAAGTTAGGGACGCGAACGCAAGGGGGGCGGGGTAACCTGAACGCGTTTTTCAGATCGATCGCAGAAATCGCCCATGAATGTTCATTTAGTCGACGGCACTTACGAACTCTTTCGGGCCTTTTACGCGGTCCCGTCCGCGAAAAATGCCTCGGGGCTCGAAGTGGGGGCGGTGCGCGGCCTGGCGCGCAGCATGCTCTCGCTGCTCCGCGAACCGGGCGTGAGCCACGTCGGCATTGCGTTCGATCACGTCATCGAATCGTTTCGCAATGAATTGTTCGACGGCTACAAGACGGGCGAAGGCATCGATCCGGATTTGTGGGGCCAGTTCGAGCTAGCCGAGCGTGTGTGCGCGGCGATCGGCCTCGTGGTCTGGCCCATGATCGAGTTTGAAGCCGACGACGCGATCGCCACGGCCGCCGCACGCTTCTCGACGGACGCGCAAGTCGAGCAAGTGTTCATCGCGTCGCCGGACAAGGATCTGGCTCAATGCGTGGTCGGCACGCGCGTGGTGTGCTTGGACCGCATGCGTAAGAAGCTGCTCGACGAGCCCGGCGTCAAGACAAAATTCGGCGTCACACCCGCGCAGATTCCGGATTACTTGGCGCTCGTGGGGGACAGTGCCGACGGCATCCCCGGCGTGCCCCGCTGGGGCGCAAAGTCCGCTGCAGCGGTGTTGACGGCCTGCGGTACTTTAGAAAATATTCCTGACTCAGCGAGCGCGTGGCCGGTGACGATTCGCGGTGCCGCGGCGTTGGCGGAAAGCTTGGCAAGCCGGCGCACGGATGCGCTGCTGTACAAGCGCCTTGCCACGCTCCGCCGCGACGTCCCGCTCACCGAGCATTTGGCCGACATGGCCTATCGCGGCGCCGCGCGTGCCCCGCTCGAGGCGCTCGCGGCCGAGCTCTCGGACAGCACGTTGCTGGAGCGTGTTTCGCATTTCTCGTGAGCTGCTAGGCTGCTCCGAACATGAAGCGCCGTGCGGCTTTCCTTTGTGCGATGTTGGCAGTGCTGGTGTCGCCCGTCCGAGCCTTTGCCCAGGAAGCGCCAGCCGGTGCGAACCTGCAAGCAGGCGGTTTGAAGCCGCCAGAGGCGGTGCAGAACGACGCGAGCACCGCGCCGCCCTCGCCAACTGAAGCCACGCTGGATCGCGCGGATAAAGAGGACAGCGGTCGGGGGCTGGAGTTCGTGTGGCTGAATGCAGAGGCGGGCCCCGAATACTTGGGCCTGCAAACGCTCAAAGCCAAGGGCCTGGTGGATAGCGCGCGGCTCCACTCCAAAGACTTGGGCATGGCGTATGGCGCCGGGCTCGGCGTGCGGCTGCTCGTGTTCACCCTCGGCGCGCGTTTTCGCTTCGGTAACTTCCCGGACTGGCAAACCTGGTCGCTCAATGCGGAGGGGGGCATGCACATCCCGCTCGGGCGTGTGGAACCGTACGTTACGTTCGGCGGTGGCTACGCATCGCTCGGCGCCTACAACAAGGGCAAGCTGAATGGCCTGTCGTTGAACGCCGCCCACGGCTTCGACCTCCGCGCCGGAGCGGGGCTGGATTGGTACCTGACCAACACGTTCTCGGTGGGCGGCAATTTCACGGGCGAGATGACTTACCTCAGCCGCAGCGCCACGCCGGCCACGGTTGCCACCGCGGGTGCCCCTGTTGCTTTTGGCGGCGCGCCGAGCGGGTCGGGCATCGGTTTGGGCGCAACCCTCAGCGCGGTGCTCGGCCTGCATTTCTGATGGCTGATCTTCTGAGCGAGCACCGGCGGTGAAGCCCTGGGTCGCGCTCGCGGCGCTGCTGTTACTGCTGCTGCCGCTGGGCCTTTCGTATCTGATTTGGCGGCGGGTCAGCGTGCTCGGCCGCGTATCGCGGCGTTTGACGATTTTGATGGCGGTCGGAGGCGCGCTCGCCGCGGCTTTCTCGACGTATTTCGAGCGCGTGGTGCTCTCGTTCACCGGTCTTTCATTCGACGTTTCGGCGAGTGGGGTCGGGGGCGCGCTGCTGGCCACGTTCTTGTTGGCAGCGCCGCTGGAAGAGGGCCTGAAAGTGGGCGTGGTCTGGCAGCTGTACCGCACTCGGCGCATCGACGGGCCTCGCCTCGGTGTGTGCTACGCGGCGGCAGCGGCGGCTGGGTTCTCGGCCATCGAGGGCATCGTGGCCGTGCTCGTCAATCATGGCAGCGGCATCTCCGTGCTGCGTGCGATCCTCAGCGTTCCAGCGCACTTGTTCTTTGCGGGCGTCTGGGGGTACGCGCTGGGCACGCGCGGTCGCTCGCGCGGCGGCCACTGGTTCTCCTTGGCGTGGCTGGCGGCGACGCTGCTCCACGGCCTGTACGACCACATTGTCTGGGGTCGTGGTCCGGGGTTCTTGGTCATGCTCCTGCCGCTGTTCGTCTTCATGGGCATCGGCGCTTGGATCGCGCTGCGTGATGTCGCGCCGGACGCGCAGGCGGATGAGCGCTGGATTTTACCCGACCCGCCGTCGTTGCACCGCATGCGTGAGGCGCTGAGCCCCGTCGACCATCGGCTCATGGTGCGCTGGATCTTGGTGGGCGCGTTCGTGACGCTCGGCTTGATGATTGCGCTCTTGGCCGTTGCGGTGGTCGTCGGCCATCGCCTGGGGGTAGATTTCTCTTTGGCGGATGAGTCGGATGTGCGCTCTTCGGGGCCGCTGATCTTGCTCGGCGTCGCCGTGCTCCTGGCCTTCCCGATCGCTGGCTATTTGGTGGCAAAAGCCAGCGCCGCCCACAGCGTGCTGGAGCCCGCGTTGGCAGCGGGCCTGGCCTTGACGGCGCTCGTCGCCATGCTGTTCATGACCGCACCAATTGGGGTGCTGTTTGCGCTCGCCGTGGCTCCCTTGGCCTTCGGTCTGGCGTGCGGCGGCGCTTGGATCGGCCTCGAGCGCTAGTGCGTGAGGCCCTTGCCCGGTGCCCGACTGGCTCTGTAGCGTTCGTAATCACCGCTCGTGAGTAACGGGTCTGCGGGAATGCTTTGTAGCTCTCCGCTATGCTCGGGATCGTAACCGGGTGCGAACGCGCGCTTCAAATCGAACGCGACGAAGCGACCGAGCAAGTGCGGGCTCTCGCTCACCCAAAGCACACGTCGTTTGGTGTCCATCACGACGCCATGCGTCGCGATCAACGCATTGATGGCCGAACGATCCCCGAGGGCGAGCCTCTTCCCGCCCTCACCCTCGCGATCACGAAGCAACGTCACGGCGGCTAGCACTGCTTCCGGCGGAGCGAGCTGCGGCGGCAGGCTCGCGAGCAGCTCGTCCCCGCGCTCGCGGCGCGGCAGAGTGGAGGTCTTGCTACGCACGGCGAGGTTCTTCGGATCCTCCGCGTTCGGCCCCTCGAAATGATTGGTGGTGACGGCTTTGGGGGGCAAAAAGCGCACGAAATTGGGCTTTCCGGGCACACGCTCCACGACCGCCCCGCGCCCGCTTTGATCGGTCAAGATCACGATGTGGCTGACCATTGCTGATTGCGCCGCGAGCGCATTCAGCGCCTCTTCCGTGCTGTGCGCCGTAGACAACACGCGGCGCAACGCGTGCACCACCGGCTCGCCCTCGGCCTGCGGGGTGCCGCCGCGCGCGCCATGCACCACCACGGCCACGCCCGCCGCGTTCATGCCGCTGACCACGCCCACCAACCCCGGCCATGCCACCGATGCAAACGGGATCTGTCCGGCTTCTTGGACTAAGAACACCGCCTTATGCTCGTCGAATACCTCATCGACCTCGAAGTCGAAGGCGCGCGCCAAGATGCCCCCTCCACCCTCCAGCGCGTCCGCGCCGAAAGTAAACGTGGTGCAGCCGATGAGCGGCGAGTGCTCGAAAGAGAGCGCCATGTCATACAGCGCGTTCAGGTACACGAAGCGCTGATATGTAGGAAACACGTGCTCGTACGGGTCGGGAGCGAAGCCGCGCGCGCCAGCCGCGATCTCCATGCGGCGCGCAAGGCTCATGCCGCGGTCCACATGTGCGTAGCGGAGCTCGGCCAGATCCAAGAGCACGTTGCGCAGCAGCGGATTGGACACTTGCTCTTGGAAGCGACCCAGCAAGATGCCCTCGTTTTGCACCATTTCCGGGTACAAGAGGCGCGCGTGCTCGTAGCCCATTTGCTCGGGTGTTCCGCGCAGGCCGACCTCCAAAATCTTGCCGCGGGAGAGCGCGTACGAGTCAGCGAAGCGCCGCAGGGTGCTCGTCGGGTGAGTGGGTTCGCCTGACGGCAGCGTAAGGCTGGGCGGCGATAAGTGCGCGCGCTGATTGATCCACAGGTGCATGCCGCCCAGAGCCGCTGTCAGCGCCGCGAGCGCGAGCGCCGGCGCTCGCCAATGCCGCCGCACGAAGCCCATCAGCGTTGCCTCGGCGCGGTCGCCAGCGTGTGCAGCACCCGATACACGATGCGCGCCGGATCCCGCACGCTATGAAAATGCGTCACACGTTCGCTTTCCGGCGGATAGATCACGCGCACCGGCACCTCCACCACTTCCCACCCTTGGCGCACCGCGCGCAGGATCAGCTCTGCTTCGTAGCCGTAACCGTCCGCGCGACCGCCGAGCTCTAGCGTTTCGGGCAGGGGATAGCGGCGCAGGCCACATTGCGTGTCGGTCAGCTGGCGGCCGAGCGCGAACGACAGAAAACGATTCGAGAAATTATTCGAGAAGATGTTTTTTGGGGGAGCCCCCGCGGCAATCAGGTCACGCACACCGA
>JBDTYJ010000078.1:0-17954 GCA_040005755.1 Pseudomonadota bacterium | reverse complement strand
TGGTCGCCATCGCCGCGCTGGTCGGTTTGCTGGTCGCGGTGCTGCAAGCCGCGACGCAAGTGCAAGATGCGACGATCGCCCACTTGCCGCGTTTGCTCGTAGTAGCCGTCGTGCTCGCCTTAATGGCACCATGGATGGGCTCGGAAATTGCGGCCTTCGCGCAGCGCGCGTTCCACGGCGGGTGATCCGGCGTGGCGCTGGCTCCCAGTGATCTGAGCCCACAATACTCCGGCCAAGCGCTGCTCGTGGCGGGTCGGGTCAGTGCAACGCGCGGCGCAGAATGCGACCTGTCCGACGCATTCGCGGCGCTGCGCGTCGTTTTTCCGGACTCGGCCCCGCTTTCGGTCGGGGATTTGGTGGTGATCCGGGGCCGGTACGACGGTCGGGCACTGCAAGATGCCGTCCTGCACGAGCGAGCGCCCTGCCCTGAGCCGCGCGGCGACGGTGACTTCGGCCGCTTCGTTTGGCGGGGCGTGGGCGGGCGTTTGCAGGCGCGTGCGCGCGCAATGAGCGCGGTTCGCGCCTACTTTACGCGCGAACGCTTCCTGGAAGTGGAGACACCGCTGCGCGTGCCGGCGCCGGGTGTGGATCTGCACCTGGACGCGATCCCCGCGGGCGACGGCTACCTGATCACGTCGCCCGAGTTGCACATGAAGCGCTTACTGGCGGCCGGTTTTCCGCGCGTTTTTCAGTTGGCGCGGGCCAGCCGCCGTGACGAGTTGGGGCGCTTGCATGAGCCCGAATTTGGCATGTTGGAGTGGTATCGCGCCTTTGCCGGGCTGGAAGAGGTCCTCGCAGACACCGAGCACCTGCTGCGTGAGGTCGCGTGTAGTGTGTCAGGGCGGGCAACGTTGTTCGGCCCCACAGGTCAAAGCTATGATCTGACGGCGCCGTTCCAGCGCGTGACGGTGCGCGAGGCGTTCCAAGAGTTCGCCGGGATCCAAGATGCGGTCGATCTGGCGCACACGGACGAAGCGCGCTACTTCGAGCTGCTCGTGTCCCTCGTGGAGCCGGGCTTGGCGCGCGAGCCAGGACCGCTGGTTTTGTGGAAATACCCGGCCAATCAGGCGGCCTTGGCCCGGCTCTCGACGGTCGACCCGAGCGTTGCTGAACGCTTCGAGCTGTATGTGGCCGGAGTCGAGCTGTGCAACGGCTTCGATGAGCTGACCGACGCCGCGGAACAGCGCGCGCGTTTCATTCAGGATGCTGAACGCCGCACTGCCGAAGGGCGACCGGTGTATGCCATGGACGAGCGTTTCTTGGCCGCGCTCGAGAGTGGCATGCCGCGCGCTGGCGGCAACGCGCTTGGCTTCGATCGCCTGCTGATGCTCGCCACTGGCGCGCGGGAATTGGCCGAGGTGCTGGCCTTCCCCGCCAGCGTGATTTAACGCGCGCCGTTCAGTCGTAGCGAACGATCGACAGGCAAGGCGCGGGAGCGAGCCGTTCTCGACCGCCGAGCGACCCGAGCTCGATCACGAAGGCGTAAGCGATGACGAACGCGCCTTGGCGATCCACGAGCTCGCCGGCCGCGGCGGCGGTGCTGCCCGTGGCGAGCAAGTCATCCACCACCAAGACTTGCGCGCCTTCGCGCAGCGCATCGCGGTGCATCTCAAGCTCGCTCTCACCGTACTCGAGTGAATAACTCACTTTATCGGTGCGATGCGGTAGTTTGCCTGGGCGCCGCACTGGCACGAAGCTGGTATTGAGCCGGGCTGCGAGCGCCCCCCCAAAAATAAAACCACGCGATTCCACTCCGACCACTGCATCCACCTGCTCGCCAACGAAGCGGTGCGCAATGGTGTCGAGCACGATGTGAAACCCGCGCGGGTCGGCAAGCAGCGGCGTAATGTCCCGGAACAGCACACCGCGCTGCGGGAAATCCGGCACGTCGCGGATCAGGTTGCGCACGTATGCTTGTGAGTCGAACAGCGATGCGGCTTCCACCCGTTGCGATGTGCCCGATGAAAGCTCGGTGGCCTTCTTCAGCTCGACGCCGCGCGGAGTGGGTTGCGAGCGAGCCGGCACCGGCTTGTTCGGTTTTGCGAACGTGCCTTTTCTGACGGCCATCGAGCGAGCCTAGTCTTACCGCCGCCAAGTCACAATTGCGCGCGCGGCCGGCAACGCCCCGCGCCCGGCCCTAGGGCAGCTCGCCGAGGATCCGTGCGACGATTTCGTCCGATTCCCGGGCCCAAAGGTCGAGCGCTAGCGGCGTGAGGCTGGCCACCCCGGCGTCGAAGGCCTCCGTGTCCGAGCCGGGCAGCGCCTCGCTCTCGGCGCTCGGGCCACCCAACCAGAGATACTCACGGCCGCGGGGGTCGCGCCGGAAGTCCACCTCGTCGTGGTAGATGCGCCGACCAAGCCGCGCTGCGCGAACGTGCTGATAGCCTTTGGGGACGTTCAAGTTGAGCAACAGAGGCGCCGTGATCGGCCGCAGCAGCGTCGCTTGCACGATGCGACAAGCGAGCGCGCTCGCGGCACTCATGTCGGCATCGTGCGGCGTTGAGACAGCGAGCGCCGGGATGCCTTTCAGCGCCGCCTCGCGCGCCGCCGCCACGGTGCCGCTGTAGAAGACGTCGTCCCCCAAGTTTACGCCGTGGTTGACGCCCGAGACGACCATGTCCGGCCAGCGCGGCAAAATCCGCGTTTTCCCGTGCAGCGCGATGTACACGCAATCCGCGGGCGTGCCGTCGACCGAGAATACGCCCGGGGCAGGCTCGAACAAGCGCAGCGCGCGATGCACGCTGAGCGCGTGGCTGGTCGCGCTCTGCTCGATTTCCGGCGCGCATACGATCACCTCCGCGAACTCGCTCAAGGCGCTGCGCAGGGCGTTGATGCCGTTCGCCCGATAGCCGTCGTCGTTGCTGACTAGAATGAGTGGGCGCACCATGGCCGGAGGCTACCACCGCCGGCAGCCCGTGGACGCGCCGGGCGCGATCGGAGTACGCTCACGCGCGTGACGGAGGCGGCCAAAGGCGAAAAGCTCGCACAGGAGATTCGAGCGTTGGTCGAGCTGGAGCTGCGACGCCGGGGTGAAAGCGCGCCGATCCATTTTGAGGGCAATTGTCTGATTGCCGGTCGCGGGGCCGCTGCGGCGCGCGCGGACATCGCCGGAACCCTCGCGCAGTGGGCGGAGCTGCCCGATGATCTGCGCGGCAAACGCATCTCGCAAATTGCGCAGCTGCTAACGCCCGGGACGCTCGTGTTGCCCGGCGCGCCGCGCACGCTACCTCGGCAGCGCACTGGTTGGTCTTCGAGCTTTGCCCCCGTGCTGGTGGTGTTGGCGACGGCCGGAGTGTTGCTGGTCGCGTATCGCTATCTCGCGCCCAATGGCGCTTCACTGACGAATCTTACGAGTGACAACCGCGCAGCAGCGAGCGTGAGCGATGCACCGCTGCCCGATCCGGATAGCGAGCGCACCGCCTTGGCGGGCAGTGCGTGCGAACACTCCCGCGCTCGTGTGGCTCGCGGCTCGAACATTGGACCCGCTGACGTGGAGGGTTGGGTGGTGGAGCTAGTTCTCCTACGCCGTGAGGGCGGTGCGGCGCTTTCCAGCTCCCCGGCGCTCGCGCACTACATCCAAAAGAAGGCCGGTAGCGCGAGCTCATCGGCGAGCATCGTCACTTGGCCCGGGGCGCGCTCACTCGTACAGGCAAAGCGCTTCGATGCTGAAGTCGCCGTGCATCCGGTGCTGCCGCTCGGGAGCCAGCACTTAGCCGGGGTTCGCCTGGAGTTTTCGGGGCCGTACGTGGTGCCGTATTTCTCGGAAGAGCAGCGGGCGGATTATCTGATGCTCGCGGATGAATTGAGCGAAGCGCTACAGATCACCGACGGGGCCTTGTTCGCGCGCTGCGCGGGAGCAGAGGGGCATCACATTGGCTCTTGGTTTCTGGGCGCAACGCCTGGGGCCGCAGTGGCCTCCTTGGTCTATTTCATGGCCTTTTTCAGCGAAGCGCCGGTGCTGAAGAGCGAGCTGCTCGCAAGCGGCAATACGCCGGCCGATGCCGGGCGCGCGTTGGATCGCATCGGTTCGGCGGCCGCTGATTTGGACCGCAACGCTACCGCTACCCTCATTGGAGCAGAGCTCGGGATGATCTCGGGGCGGCCGCAACAGCCCACGCGGCTCACTTTTCCATTTCGCGACGCAAACCGCGCAACGCGCGCCAGCCTGACGGCTGCGCGCGCGTTACGGCTCGCCAGTCAGTAGTCAGCTCGCGATGCCGAGCACGCTCTTCAGTTCGCCCGACTCATTCAAGCTCATCACGATGTCGCAGCCGCCCACGAGCTTACCGTCCACGTAGAGCTGCGGGAACGTCGGCCAGTTGGAATACTCTTTCAGGCCGCCGCGCAGGTCGGCGTCGGCGAGAATGTTGACGTCCTTGAACTCGACGCCGTTTTGCTTGAGCAGCCCGAGCACCTGAGCCGAGAAACCGCACTGCGGGAAGTTCTTGTTGCCCTTCATGAAGAGCACGACCTTGTGACTCTCGACCGTGTTCTTGATGCGTTCACGTAAGGCTTCGTCCATCTGATCCTCCGCTGACTTTGGCCCATGCTGCGGGCGTATAGGTGTTGAGTGCGAGCGCGTGGATAGGACCGCTCATGGCGGCCCCGAGCGCGCCGTAGACCAGTTGATGCTGCTCGATCAGCGATTTACCGACGAAGGCGGCCGATACGATGCGCGCCTGATAGTGATCCTGCGTGCCCGTGAGATCCACGAGCTCCAGTTGCGCATCACTGAAGCGCGCACGGAGCAGGCGTTCAACCTCGGCGGGCTCGATCATCGGCCGCGCTTTTGTGACGCAGCCACCCGGCAATGTCAACTGCCAGGCCGGCCAAACCCGCGCAATTTGGCCGGACTTTGCCTCAGTCCTTGGGCGGCAAGGGCGCGCTCAGCCGAATCTCCCGGATTGCGTCGCGAAAGCGCACCTGGAGCTCCGACGCGCGCATATTCAGCTCCACCAGCCTACGGGTCAGCTGATCCAGCTTGCTGCTGACTTCCCCCAAGCGTTGCGTCAGTTTGGCTCGCAGGTCCGCGGCTTGCTTGTTCTTTTGGATCGCCTCCAAGCTGAGTCGGGTTTCGCGAGCCGATTTTTCGAGCTCGGCTTGGCTGCGCATGAGCGCATCGCGTTCATCCACTGCCGTCTTCAGCCCAGCGCGCTGAGCCCAGGCGCTAGTGAGCGCAATCACAACGCCGTGGTCGGCGCGCGCATCAGCCAGGTAGCTGCGCACGGCTTCGTCGGCCACGGGGGAGAGCCAATCGGTCGCTTCCTGGATCGGCTGGCGTTCCTCCACGGTGAGCTCGGCGCGCCCCGCAGCCTGCACGACAATCGGCACGAGCGCATTGCCCGCTCCCAAATTGTCTTCGGTGCCTGCGGGCGGCTTGTACAAGCGGGTGGCGCTCATCCGGGGGTGGCGCACGAGCAGCTTGGCGCTCGTTTCGCTGCCGTTCTTGATCTTGTACAGGGTGCGTGTGACGCCGTCGCGCTCGACGACGAGCTCCCCCGCTTCAATCTTGAACAAGCGCGCGCCGAGCTGCAGGCTGCTCTGCTCGCTGTCGACGGCCAAGCTGCGTTCAAGCGCGAACGGCACGGTCGCGGTCGCCTTGGGCGGAAGCGGGTCGAGCATCCCCTGCCCCAAAAATGCGCCCTTCTCGAAGACCGCAATGGGCCCGCGCTCGAGCAAACCATTGGTCGCGTTACTGAAACGCGCAACGCGAAACGGATGTGATGCGGAGTCCGGCACGCCGCCGTCCGGTGCAAACAAGTACACGGCCTCGCCCGGCACGCGCTGGTTGATCAAGAGCACCATCGTTGCGCTCGCGTCCGGAATCGTGACGCGAACCGGGATTTGATAGCGCGTGGATCCAGATTCGACCGCCACGGCGGCCAGGGCGCTGATGCGACGCGGGGCACTCAAGCCACCCTTGCCTAGCTGCTCCAGCGACGCCTCGGTCTCCTTCCTGTCGTATTTTTCGCGCAGCAGTGGGGCGGCGGAGCGCATGGGTCGCGGCGCGGCCTTCTTCGGGCTCGCGTTGCCGGTCGCGACGGCGCCAGATGCGCCGACGCTGCCCCGCATCTCGTCCGCGGCTTCAGCCATTGGTACCGGCGCCGGCGCCGGGGGTGGCGCTGCGGGTTCTGCCGGAGGCGCAACGCGATTCACCGGGCCACCTTCCCGCTCGTTCAACGACGTCACGCCCTCGGGCACGGCGGCGATCACTTCCCCAGAATCCGTCACGATGGGTCGCGGCGGGGTCACGGGGTCGCCGAGTGTCGACTCGAATGCTAGCGGCGCTCCCGCTACGAGCGACAGGTCCACGTTCTTCCAATCCTCACCCGACAGATTCTCGACGATGCCCCACGCTTGCAAATCGGCGCCGCCATCCTGCACGACGATTCGATAGGATGGCCGCCACACCGGCGTCGCGGCGATGTACCCAACGGCCAGGTCGTGCTGCTTGCCGTCCAGACGCAAGGTCACGTCACGCAGCTTGCCGCGGCCGGCGTCGCGCGCATCAAAAGGTTTGTCCGGGTGCTGCCATGCATCCAGCAACCTCATGAACTGCGGATCCGGCGCGTTCGGATCGTCGCCAGAAACATCGAGCGGAAACGAGGCGGCGTGAACCGAGCTGCCACCGCGCTCCACAATCGCGAGCGTGGCGAGAAAATCACCGACCATGCGTTGACGCATGCGAAACTGCACCGATTCGCCTTCGACCTGACCGGCGCGCTCGAAATAGCCCACGCCATTGCGATACACGACCACCTTGCGCAGCGGCAGACCATCCGCGATCAAGTTGGGCCCGCGCGCGCAACCCACGCTGGCCAGCGCGGCAGCGCACGTGAGCAGGGCTCGCGCGGCCAGCGCTCGCGGACGGAGCAAGCGAGGCGCGGCGCGGGACGACTTGTTTGGCTTGAGCATCAGGCCGCAGGGTATACGCGATGGCTTGCGGGAGCCACGGGCGAAGCCTGTTCGGTGTCGGGAGTGGGCGCTCGCGCTCCGGCAGCGCAGCTCTCGGCCAGCGCTGTTCCCGTCCCGAACTCAGACGCCGCAGGAGCGCAGCCGGACGGCAGCGCTCCTCGGCAAATACTCAGAAGTTATCGCCGGCGTCGCCCAGCTCGACCACGTGCGCCACGACCGCGGTATTCCCGCCAACCACGCCGAGCGGGTTCCACGGTGGGTTAACGCTGCCGACCTTGGAGCTGTTGTCGAGCACGATGTAGTATTGGCCGGGCGGAAGCGGAATTTTTTGGCGTTGTTCGGCGCCGGGCATGAGCGGGAACTGGAGCACGGGGGCTTCAGGCGGGGCGGCCAGCGCCGCACCGAGCTGCAAGCCGCTGCGCCACAAGTCGCCACCGCCGCGGCGCATCACGAGCACGTCTAAGCTCGGCCCCGTGAGCCGGAAACGGCAAAATAACGCTTGCCCGCTCTCGGTGACCTCAAACGGGCCGATCATGTCGATTTGCTCGGAACGAACTTCGGTCGTGTCGTTCACGAAAGCGTAGTGGTTGCCTTTCGGCAAGTTGAACGGCTTCGGCGGGTGATTCGGCGGTTGCAGCTGACCGAGCGCGAACTCATCCCCGCTGTCTGCGTGGATGACGGTGAAGCCGCTGGCGATCTGGCTCTGTGCGATCTGCGAACCGAACGTTGCCGCCATGTAGCCGGCAGGGCCTTGCGCGGCCCAGTTGACGAGCTTGTTCTCGATCGCTGCGATTTTGAAGTCGGGACCAAACGGGATGCGAACCGGCTTCGCCCACACGTAGATCGAGTCCTCGGCCATGTAGAAATCCATGCCGTAATCGACGGCGGTGGCGACCGAGAAGCCCACGCGCCCGGCAATGGGCGTCCAAGCGGAGCCCGTGCCGCTAAAGCTGAGCGTGACCGTCTGCACCGAGTCATTCACTTGGTAATGGCATTGCTCCGGGTACAAGCGCCCAACCGTGTTGCCGCCGGGCACGAGCTTGAGCGGCACGCCGCGCTTCAGCATTTCCGGACACATGCGCTGAGCGCCGAAATTAGAGAACAGCCACCAACGGAGGCCCGGGCTGGCGTTCACTGCGTTACGCACGCACGGGCAGCCGACGCCGAGCACGAGCACCAAGAACAGCCCCAGTAGGCGAAGACGCAGCGGAGGGATCGAATACTTCATGCGCGAGCTCCGAGCCTAGACCAAGCTTTCAGCCGCGCCTATCAGCGCACAGCCGCCAAAGCGCGGCCCGCGACGTTGGCTAGCGCGTCAATCAGCCCCGGCGCGCTATTCAGAGCGGCCACACGCTCGAAGCCAAGACCCAGGGCTTCCGCCCACTTTCGTGCCTCAATGTCCAAGTCGTACAAGGTTTCGACGTGGTCAGCCAGGAAGCCGAACGGCGAGAGTGTGATTTGCCGTACGCCGCTGTGCGACAGCCGCTCGAAGGTTTGACGTAAATCAGGGCCTAGCCAGTCACCGCCGTCTGCCCCTTGGCTCTGGTAGGCGAGCTCGCAGGGGCGTTCCAGCCGCGCGGAAATGGCATGCGCGCTGGCTTCAACCTCGGCCTGGTAGTGATCCCCAGCGCGAATTGCCGCGCTCGGCAGGCTGTGAGCCGTGAGCACGACCGCGCTTTGCCGTGAGTCAACGCGCAGCCGCGCGCCGAGCGCCGCAGCGTGGGCTTCGACGAAAGCGGGCTCGCTGCCCCACGGCTCACACACCACGAGCTCGGGCGCGCGAGTGCCGAGCTCCGCACGCACGGCTTCCAAAGAGCGCTGCGCCGCCGCGCCGTACACGCCCACGCTGAACGGCGCCAGCGGCACCAACACCAAGCGCCGAAGCTCACGACGAGCCGCCTCGCGCAACGCTGCCTCCACGCTCGGTTCCCAAAGCCGCATGCCCAAGAGCACGGGCAAACCCGTGTGCGCTTCCAAGGCTCGCGCTTGCTCTTCAGTCACGCGCAGCAAGGGCGAGCCGCCGATGGCCTCATAGCGATGACAGAGCTCGTCCACCAAACCCGGGGGCGGCGGGCGCCCGTGACGGATCCGGGCAACGAACGCCGGCAACTCGGCCACGTTCGTCACGGTGCCGTGAGCGACCAGCAAAATCCCAGTATTGGCGCTGTGGATCATGACTTCACGGATGGCGCGGAATTGGCCATGAAAGGATAGCGGAAGTCGCGCGGCGGGCTCAGGTTTTCTTTGATCACTCGCGGTGAGGCCCAACGCATGAGGTTCCAGGCGGAGCCAGCCTTGTCGTTCGTGCCCGACAAGCGCGCGCCGCCGAATGGCTGTTGTCCGACCACGGCGCCGGTCGGCTTGTCATTGATGTAGAAGTTACCAGCGGCCATCGCCAGCCGCTGGCACGCGAGCTCCACGGCCGGCGCGTCACGCGCGAAGATCGCGCCGGTGAGCGCATAGGGGGTGCTCTCGTCGCACACAGTCAAGATTTCCTCGAAGCGATCGTCTTCGTACACGAAGCACGTCACGACCGGGCCGAAGATTTCTTCACGCATCAGCGCGTGCTTTGCATCCGCGACTTCAATCAGCGTCGGTTCCACGAAGTAGCCGAGCGCGTCATCAAAGCCCCCGCCGCACACGATGCGGCACTCAGGGTCCAAGCGGGCGCGCTCGAGGTACCCGGCGATGCGCGTAAACGCTGCTCGCCCGATCACCGCGCCCAGGAAGTGCTGAGCGTCAGTCGGATCCCCCACGCGGATTTCGGCCACCATGGCACGAACCTGCGCCTCAACTTGTACCGCCAAGCTACGCGGCAAGTAAATGCGCGAGGCCGCGGAGCACTTTTGCCCTTGGTACTCGAACCCGCCGCGCACGATGGCGACGGCGAGCGCTGTTACATCCGCGCTGGCATGCGCGACGATGAAATCCTTACCGCCCGTTTCCCCGACCAACCGCGGGTAGCTACGGTAGCGCTGGATGCCCTCGCCGATGGTGCGCCACAAGCCCTGAAACACCGCGCTAGAGCCCGTGAAATGCAGGCCGCTAAACGCGGGGTGCCGCAAAACCTGCGCGGAAATGGCCGCCGGATCGCCCTGCACGAGGTTGATCACACCGGGCGGGAGCCCCGCCGCTTCCAGCACCGCCAGCACGTAGTGAGCAGAAAGCGCCGCGAGCGGCGACGGCTTCCACACGACCGTATTGCCGAGCAAGGCTGGCGCGCTCGGCAGGTTGCCAGCAATGGCCGTGAAATTGAACGGCGTGACCGCGTACACGAAGCCGTCTAACGGGCGCAGCTCGAACTGATTGTGCTCCGTAACGCTGGAGATCAGCGGCTGTTCGGCGAGCTGTTCGGCGAAATGCGCGTTGAAGCGAAAGAAATCCGCCAACTCGCACGCGGCGTCAAGCTCAGCCTGATGCACGGTCTTGCTCTGATTGAGCATCGTAGCGGCAAGCAGGCGCGCTCGCCAAGGCCCACTCACGAGCTCGCCCGCGCGGCGAAAAACGCCTGCGCGTTCCGGCAAGCTCCAGGCCGCCCAGCTCGATTTCTGCGCCAATGCCGCGTCGATCGCGCGTGTTACGTGCGCCGGTTGTGCCAAAGCGTACTGACCCAGCTCCAGCGTGTGGCGGTGCGGCGCGAAAAAAGCCTGCGTTTCCTCGGTGACAATGCGCTCGCCGCCGATAACGAGTGGAACGCTGAGCGGCTGTTGCGCTTGCAGCGCGATTTGCGCATCGAGGGCAGCCCGCTCCGGGCTGCCAGGGGCGTACGCCAAAACGGGCTCGTTACGCGGCGCTTCACTCATTCGCGGAAGCTTACGCTATCATTCGTCAGCGTACACGCAGGCACTCGGGCTGCCGGCCGTGGCGGATATACCCGCTGAGTCGTTATAGTAACTCTGGGTGAAGTCCGCGCCCCAGCATTCCACGGCGTCCACCATCGTGACGCTTGCAGGCAAATCGCCACCGGAGATAGCGATGTCCGCGCGGCCGGCACCCGACGCCTGCCAGCGACTGTTGATCACGACGTCTTCGAGCTTCGTCAGCTTGCTGTCGTCGATGTCGACGTGAGCGTCGACGTGGATCACGCCCGTGTGATCTTCGTTTGCGACCGATTTCACCGTGTAATGCGCCCCACCCTTGGGCGTGACGGTGGCGGTGATGGTCCGGGGCAGCGCGCCCAGCCTGTCGCTGAAGTCATGCGGCAGATCGTGATCGATGACGACAATGCCCGAGTTGCTCTCGTTGTCGAAGGGATCGAGCTCACGGGCCACGTCCAAATCGATTTTGAACGCGCCTTGACCATGTTTCGGACTCGGTTTACCGAAGCCTTCACCCTTCAACACGACCTGGTAGGCGGCATCCGAGGTTTCGCTCTTGGGGCGTCCCTCGAGCACGTACTCGTAATCGTCCGGCGCTAGGCGGGTCACAGTGAAGCGATAGCTGGCCGGGCTGAGCTCGTCCGTCCACGGACCCCAACTCGCGGAGTTGACCGAGGTCTTGCTTGGTTCGCTTTGAATGATGAGCCAAGCCCCGCCGAGCACGCCTGCGGTGATCTTGTTCACGCCTTCGCGCATCTCGCGGGTGAACCCGTACCACTTGGCGTAGCTTGTGGCAGGCGTGGTGCCGAGCGCTCTGCGTGATGGGGCGGCGGAGGCTGCGCTGCTGGACCCGCTGGAATTGTCAGGCCCGGACAATGCGACGGCGTCCTTTTGCGGCACTGCCTCGCGGAATTCGTCCGCGCCGTCCTTCTTTTGCAGCACGCAGCCGGAAGCGACGGTCAGCGCCAGCGCGCAACAGGGAAACCACGGGCGGTTCTTTGCATACATTGTGTGCTGTCTCCTCGCCGCCAACACTGGCGACGCCACTATCCGGCGCTCAGTTACAAACTTCACGCCACCCTGCAGCCTGCTGATTTCCGAGGTTTCGCGCAATCACAAAGGCAAGCGAGGAGCGCAAGCCACAGGCTGTCGTGAACTCAGGTTCTCGCCATGCGCTGGTTGGGTATCCGCGCCTCATTCTGAGCGCGCGTTGCCGCACGGCGCGCACCTCGGGGGCGCTTGGCCCACATCAGGCTGGCTCGAACGCCCGCACAATCCCGTTGGATTTGGGGCATTTGCTCGTACACTAAAAACTCCCACCAATGCGCGGTCGCCCGAACGCAGTCGAAGCTTTGGCCGCTCTGGTTCGTCTGCATGATGAGCCGGAGAGGCGGGCGAACTTCCGGCAAGCCATCACTGCGCTCGGTCAAAGCAGCGGGGCTTCGGGGCCGCCCCCGCTCGACGGGATCTTGCCAGAAGTGCTGAGCCGCGTCGTGGGACTGGCGCTCGAAACCGGCCTCGTTGATGACCTGGACTGGATCGCTCCTGGCCCCGCTGCCGTCGCTCTGTATGAGATCACTGCCGCCCTGCCGCAAGGCAAGCCGCGCCGGGAGCTTGGGCGGCGCGTGTTCGCGCGCGTGTATGAGGGCAGCGCGAGCACCTTCGCGGCGGTTGCCGCGCGCATGGCATTGAGCTCGGGGAAGCCCCTAGAGGCCGCGACGATCCGCGCGCGCATCAGTCTACTCTTCGACCTGCCCGCGGGCTCGTCGGTCAACGCCGATGCGTTGGCGCTGACGCTGGTGACACGTCGTGAACTGCGGGAACGCTGGCTCGATCGCGCCCGCAGCGGCACCCTGCCCGCCCGTCGCTTGGCGGCAAAGTTGATGGAACACGCGGCGCGCGAGGCCGTCGTTCGCGCTCAGCAGGGCGATCCCCACGCCAAGAACTTGCTGCTCAGTGAGCCGGTGCACTCGGTCTACCAATCGCTGCTCATGGACCGTGAGCCCTTGGTTTGGCGGCATGCGGCGGTCGCTCGCGGGCTGCTCTCCGCGGTGGATGGCGCTCTACGTGAAGAGATCGACCGGGCGCTGGACCCGAACCTCAGCCCCACTGAATGGCGCCGGGCTGCGGTCTCGCTCGTGAGCACAATGCCCTCCGATCCGGAGGGCGCTCAGCGCGCATCGCGCGCGTTGATTGAAGGGCCGATTGCGGCGCTCGATCCGGGCATCGTCGCTACCTTGGTGTTCGGATTGCCGCGCGCTATCGAAGCAGAACCCGACGCCGCGGAGGCCCTCTTAGACGTGATCGCCGCCACACGCCGGCCCGACGTCGCCGAGGCAGTGGCAGCGTTGCTGGGCGACCTCACCAGTAAAACGTTCGGGGAAAATGCCGCCAAAATATTGCGCAAAGCCATGACCTCGCGCGCTCAGGCGCAGGGCTCGGTGCTGCGCGGTGTCGCTGAGCGTACGATCCGCGTCTTGGATCGCCAACAGGACGAGGACACAGAGCTCGTGGGCGCGGTGAGGCGTGCCTTAGCGGCCTACGAAACCAAGGGCGCTCGCGCGGCCCATGAGCTGGCCGTGAGCGCGCTCGCAGCCGGTCACCGTGCGATGGACTTCATTGGCTCGCACGACCCCCACGACCTTCAGGTACTGCCTTACGTAGTTGGCGCCTTGGCAGACTTGGATTTGGGCGTGCTCGAGACGCCTCGCTTGGCGGATCTGCTACTCCTCGGTCGTCGGCCAGGCGACAATGAAACGAAGGGCGGGCTGCTGCAACGCCCCGAGGAACCGTCCGCCCCGGATATCGACCGCCTCTATGATCGCCTCGGCAGCTGGGTGTTGGACGCGGAATCGAGCGCGGAACACGCGGCCGCGTCCAACGGTGCAGCCCTTGGCGAGCAGCGGCGCCTAAAAGCCCTCCTGCACTTGGTGGATTTGGAGGGTTCGCGGGGTGAGGACGACCTGGGCGTGCGCGGCCGCGTGCGCCGCGCCGTGCAAGTCATGCTGCGCCGTCTCGCCAGCCGTCCTGATCCGCTGGTGCACCGCATTGCCTGCGCAACGCTGGCGCGTAGCTTCGACTCCGCGGTGCGCGAAGGCGTGTCCGAACCCAGTGATCTACTGCTTTCGGTCGCCTACTACCTCTCCGAGCTCAATAGCTTCGAGTCGATCGCGGAGGCGTCGACGAATCCGGACGTGCGCGCCGTCTTGGAGGCATACGTCGCATTCCTGAGTCCCCTCGCCGAGGCGCAGGAGCAACCCGAGTCGCTCGCATTCGACGGGCCGAAGCTCGTGACGCACGAAGACACCGCGCGAGTCGCCGAGCGGGTCACGGCGCTCAGCCACGGCCTCGGCGCGGGCGGCTCCTATCGGGGTGAGTCGCTACGCCGCGTCGTGCAACGCTTGGGCCGCGCGTTGGAAAGCGTTGCCCAGGCTCGCGGCCAGGCCGAGCTCATCGAAAGCAGCGGCAGCGAGGTGGAGATCCTGGGCGAGGTCGAGCACGCGATTGAAGATTTGCGGCAGTTGCTCGCCGGCGCCTTGCGGCGCGTGGTCGAAGAAGATCCGCTGGCCATCGCGGTGGTGGCCGATGTCCCGCCGCTGTCGGCGCTCGTCGAACGCACAGTACGCTCGGGGGCGCCCCGCGACCCGGCGCAGTTTGCGCTGGCCATCAACGAAATGGTGGTTGATTTGCCCGCTGCAATGGCCGCAGCCATCTCCCGAGTGCTGGAGCGCATTCCGGATTTGCCCGTGGCGGTCCCGAACGATGTCCAGGCGATCCCCCTGGAAAAGCGGCGCGCTGCGCTGCCGGATTGGCTGCTCCCGCAAAAGACGATTGGCGCGTTTTACGTCGTGCGCGCACTGGGCGGCGGCGGCGCGAGCTCCGTGTTCGTGGTGCGTCGCATTGAAGAGCGCAAGAACGCCAAGGCCGAAGGCTACGCGCTCAAAGTCCCCGCCTACGACCCCACAACTGCTCGCAGCTTGTCGGAGCAAGAGTTCTTGCAGCTGTTCCGCGAGGAAGCGGGCGCTCTGCTGTCGTTGCCACAACATCCGAACTTGGCTCGCTTCGTGACCTTCGATCTCGCTGCTCGCCCTAAGCCCATCTTGGTGATGGAGCTTATCCGCGGGCTCGCCTTGGACAAGCTGATCCGCAGTCGTTCGCTCACCACAGCGCACGCCTTCCGCTACCTCGACGGGATCCTGGCGGGGGTGGAAGCCATGCACAACCAAGGCGTGGGCCACCTGGATCTCAAGCCGTCCAACGTGATCTTGCGCAATGGCGAAACGCCGGTACTCGTGGATTTCGGCCTGAGCGGGCGCCAGTTGCGCCCTGGTTGCGGCACTCTGGATTACTGCTCCCCGGAAGTGCTCGGTACGGTGCCCGTGGATCACGAAACGCCGTCCCCCTTGCCCGCGGACATCTATGCCTTCGCGTGCATGGCCTACGAAACGCTGACCTCTGAGCTTTTGTTCGACGCTGACGACGAGCTGACGATCATGTCGTTGCACGTGAGTCATGACGGCTGGCCGGATAAGCTGGCTGTCCTGGCGCGCATCCAGGAGTATTCGGACCTGGCGATGGTGCTGGCCGCCTGCTTGAGGCAAGATCCCCGCAAGCGGCCAACCGCGCGACAAGCGCGCGGTGCGCTTGCGAAAGCTGCGAAAACGTTGTCTGACCGCTCGTGGCCATTGTCTCTAGAGCGCCCGCGCACCGAACTATCGGCCTGATCGCCGTTCGGCGCGGCGCACGGTGGGTCGGCGCCCTGTGCCTGCTGTCATCCTTGGACGGCTGCCGTGCTCGAGGCGGCGCCCCGGTGTATCTCGTTACCGGCCCTGACCCGAGCGATCACGTCGAGTTTCGTCCCGTCGCCAGCTACGCGGAGTACCTGGTGCAGCCGAACCAGCGGCGCGAGCTGCGCATCACGCTCGCGAGTTACCGAACCTCGTGTGATTCATTCGTGGAGCCCACAGACCGTGACACGAGCGCGACCATTACCGTGATCGCGCCACTCGAGACCGAGCTGGGGCCAGGAACGTACGCCTGGGCCGGGCATGCCGCGCACGGCGGAACCGAACAACAGCCCGAGCAGCCGTACGCGCTGCCTACCGTTCGTCTCGGCCACCGTGGTTTGGTGTTACCCGCGGGCGGGGAAATTCAGCTCGAAACCGTAACCACCACCCAAGAGGGCCGGGTGCGGGGGCTGCTCTCATTCGAATTCCCTGGCGACGCCGAGCACGCTGCAACGAGCCTGAAGGGCAGCTTCGAAGCCAAGTTGTGCCGCGTTCGTATGTGATCCCTGAAATGCACGGCCCGCCGCAATTCATGCCAGACATCCGCGCGACTCGCGAATAGAGTCCGCTCGTATCGCGGGAAAAGCCCGTAACGAGGAGAATCGGATGCGCTGGCCCAAGCTCAGTCTGCGCGGCAAAATCATGGGAACGATCATCATCGTCACGGCGGTGGTGGTTGCGTTGGGGGCGTGGAAAGCGTCCGATCAGATCCGCGCCGCCGGGGCGACCGGTCAGTACTTGAAGACTGACCTCAATCGCGAGCTCGACCTGGGTAGCGAGCGCGGCACGGCCGAGCTATCCGTCGTGAAGGTCCTGGCCAGCGACGCGGACTTGGGCGCCGCGCTGGCCGCCAACGACGTCGCCAAAATCAGCGACGCGGAAAAACGCACGCTCGAAGCGCTGCAAGGCACCGCTGCGCCAGATCTGTTCGCGATCGTCGACCTCGCCGGGACCATTTACGGCGTGCCCGCCGCCAAGCGCCCCCTGGACATTGAGTGGCGCTCTTCCCGCTTGTTCTCGGATCTGCGCGAAGGCAAGACCGTTCATGGCAAGCTCGCGCTGATCGATCACCACGTGTATCGCCTCTCGGCGACGCCGATCAAGAACGGTGAAAAGCTGGTGGGCTCCGTACTGCTCGGCCAAAATCTCGCGCGCTGGTTCGATGAAGTTGCCACGCGCTCGGGCACCAACCCAGAAAATCAATATCACTTCGCGCTCGTCATGGACGAACGCGAGGTCGTGGCCTCGGCGTTGCCCCCTGGTGAAAATGCGCTGCTTTTGCGCAGCATCCATAACGTGATCAAGGTGCGTGACGGGAATGACACGGTCAACGTGCTCGACTTCGGCGACAAGGGCTTGGTTGATTTTGCGCAGACGCCAGTCACCGGTTACACGGGCAGCAACGATCCGGATTCGTCCGTACTCGGCACGCTGTACCTGGTACGTTCGCGTGAATCCAAGACTCAGATGGTGAAAAAGCAGCTCTGGGAAGTCGCCGCCGTGTTTGGCGTCGGCCTCCTGATCGCACTCGTGATGGGCTTCTTGCTTGCCGTGCAAATCACCGGTCCCTTGCGCCGCTACATCAGCGCGACCGAGGAACTCTCACGCGGCCAGGGTGATTTGAGCCGGCGTCTCGAGGTCGAAACCAAGGATGAGCTCGGGGAGCTGGCAAGCAACTTGAACCGAGTGTTCGCCAAGATCCACAGCTTGGCGGCCAGCGTGCAACGCACGGCGTTCCAGGTAAACTCATCGAGCGGCGAGATCTCGGGCATGAGCCGCAGGATGTTGGACGGTGCCAAGGAGCAGGCGTCCAAGGTTTCGAACTCGACCGCCGCCGTCACGGAGCTATCTTCGTCTATCCAGCAGGTTGCAGAAAATGCGGCGCAAGCCACGCGCACCGCCAAGCAAAGCGGCGAGGCCGTAACGCGCGCCATTTCACGCCTGCAGTTGATTCGCAAAACGGTCGAAGAAGCCGGGCAGCGGATCGCCGCGTTGGGCGAAAGTGGCAAGCGGATCGGCAACATCGTAGAGGTGATCCGGCAGATCAGCGAGCAAACGTCGATGCTCGCGCTGAACGCCGCGATCGAGGCGGCCCACGCCGGTGAGCACGGTCGCGGTTTTGCGGTCGTGGCGGATGAAGTGAGCTCGCTCGCCAAACGCACTGGCCAAAGCGCCCGCGACATCGAAGACCTGATCGCGACGATTCGAGACCAAACCGGCGAGGCCGTACGCAGCATGCAGCTCGGCACGCGAGAGGTCGAAGAAGGTACCGGCTTAGTCGAAAATACGCTGGCGGACCTCAAAACCCTGATCAGCGTCATCGACGACACCGCGTCGGCGGTCCAAGAGCAAGCCATCGCATCCGATGAAATTGCTAGGAATATGGATGCCGTGCAGCGCATCGCAGGAGCCGCGGTCGGTTCCAGCGAAAACG